>NZ_JACGVK010000132.1:0-369888 GCF_014077185.1 Colwellia sp. MB02u-10 | reverse complement strand
CCCATTCCGAACTCAGAAGTGAAACGTGTTAGCGCCGATGGTAGTGTGGGAGTTCCCATGTGAGAGTAGGACATTGCTAGGCTTCTATTTAGAGAAACCCGTAGCTGACGCTACGGGTTTTTTGTTTTCTGGGATTTAATAAATAAAACTTGAGAATGGCACATTAGCTTGTTGCAATCTCAAAGGTTACAAAGCGTATAGTCGTTTAAACTTCTTATATATCACGGCAATTCACATATTTACACTTTAGAGATCTTTAGTTAAAGCTACTTTTTTAAGTCTTAAGTTTTGATGGTTAATAACAATTAAATATAATTGCTATAACATCAGTTTTTGATCAATAGTTAATATTACTGCCAGTTAAAGGTCTTCGTCTAAATTGACCTTGTTCTGTTGTTTAAATCAAAAATACCCTCCAAAAAACACTGTCATAGTCATTAATTTTTTTACATAGAGTTATCGTAAGTAGCTGCTATGATTTTTATGTTATAAATTCATCTCCCTATATTCTATTTTTGCATAAAAAAGCCGTTTATATTCTTTTTACTTCAACGAAAATGAGTTTATTATGATGTCATTCATTAGTAATAGGTGTATTGCCAGATGTCGCCAGAACCACAAAAATTAAACCAAACAATGCTAGATACCAATCAGTTGGCATCTTTTCAGCAAAGCATCAACAATCTTTCTCCACTTCAATTAGCGTGGGCTAGTGGCTATTTGGCCGCTAAAGCAGAAAATGTTACTAATGCTACAGTTCCCGCGGCCATTGCAAGTGCTGCTCCAACAACTTTAACTATTTTATATGGCTCGCAAACGGGCAATGCTAAAGGTGTTGCTAAGAGTTTAGCGGCCCAAGCCAGTGCTCAAGGTTTGAATGTTGAATTAAAAAGTATGGGAGAGATTAAGCCTAAGGCGATTAAAAACATTACTCACTTACTGATAGTAGCGAGTACCAATGGAGAAGGCGAAGCTCCAGACGATGCTATTGCATTACATGAATTTTTGTCTTCAAAGAAAGCGCCTAGACTTGATCATTTGAATTATAGTGTTTTGGCACTGGGTGATACCAGTTATGAGCTTTTCTGCCAAACAGGTAAAGATTTCGATCTGAATTTAGAAAAATTAGGCGCAAAAAGAATTGCACCTCGATTGGATTGTGACGTTGACTATGATGAGGCCGCGAATACTTGGTCAGCTACTGTCATTACTCAGGTTAAAACCCTGCTTAGTAGTGAGGCTAGCGCTAGCAATGTAGTAGCATTAGCCAGCGTGAACAGCACAGAAGAACTTTATACTAAGCAAAAGCCATATACTGCTGAACTATTGCTTAGCCAGAAAATTACCGGTCGTGATTCAGCTAAAGATGTACGACATGTTGAAATAGATTTAGGTGACTCAGGGTTAACTTATCAAGCCGGTGATGCCTTAGGTGTTTGGTTTGAGAACTCTGTTGCATTAGTAGATGAGCTTATTACGGAACTAGGGTTTGATGATCAAGAGAAAGTCTCTATAGGTGATGAAAGCATAGCACTTGGTGAAGCATTAAAGACCAAGTTTGAAATAACTCAAACTTCAATTCAGTTTGTTAATTTTTGGGCTGAAAAATCACAAGCGACTAATTTACTTGATATGTTAGATGATAAGAGTGCTATGCGAGAGTATGCGGCTAATCATCAGGTCGTTGACGTGGTTAAATCTGCTCCATTACCGAATGAAGTTAAGTTAAATGCTCAAGAATTTATAGATGCGTTACGTAAAATAACGCCAAGGCTTTATTCTATCGCGTCCTCTCAAAGCGAAGTGGAAGAAGAAGTGCATTTAACCGTTGGCCTTGTTCAGTATCAGACTGAAGAGGCTAACCGTCAGGGTGGTGCGTCTGGATTTTTAACCAATGGTATTGAAGAAGGTGGTGAAGTTAAGGTGTTTGTTGAGCACAATGACAACTTTCGTTTACCAGAAAATAATGAAACACCCGTGATTATGATCGGTCCAGGTACTGGTGTTGCGCCATTTAGGGCCTTTATGCAAGAACGTGAAGCCACTGAAGCCACAGGCGATAATTGGTTGTTTTTTGGTGACCAAACGTTTACCCAAGACTTTCTTTATCAAGTTGAATGGCAAGGCTATCTTAAGTCAGGCTTGTTAACCAAAATAGATTTAGCCTTTTCTCGTGATCAAGCGGAAAAAATTTATGTGCAAGATAGATTATTAGAAAATGCTGATGAAGTTTTTTCATGGTTAGAGCGAGGTGCACATATTTACGTTTGTGGAGATATGAGCCGAATGGCAAAAGATGTTGAGGCGGCTTTATTAACTATTATTGCCACTAAAGGCCAATTATCAGCAGAACAGGCAAATGATTACTTAAAAGATTTACGTAACGCTAAGCGTTACCAGAAGGATGTATACTAATGACTGATTTGACTAAAAAAGATCAAGCAAATGGCCCTTTAATTGTCGAAGGCAAACATGCCGATAATGAAAGGTTAAAAGCGGAAAGTAATTACTTACGTGGTACCATTGTCGACGATTTAAAAGATCATGTTACTGGTGGTTTTACCGCTGATAACTTTCAGTTGATCAGAACACACGGTATGTATCAGCAAGATGATCGTGATATTCGTAATGAGCGTACTAAGCAAAAACTTGAACCACTACACAATGTCATGCTGCGTGCTCGTATGCCTGGTGGCATTATCACGCCAACACAATGGTTAGGCATTGATCAATTTGCTCGTGAAAAAACTAGTTACGGCAGTATTCGTATCACGACCCGTCAAACCTTTCAGTTTCACGGTGTGTTAAAGCCAAATATTAAGTTAATGCACCAAACACTGAACCATTATGGTATCGACTCTATTGCTACGGCAGGTGATGTAAATCGTAATGTGCTTTGTACGACGAATCCAGTTGAGTCAGAGCTACATCAAGAAGCGTATGAATGGGCTAAAAAAATTAGTGAACATTTGTTACCTAAAACACGCGCTTATGCGGAAATTTGGCTAGATGGTGAGAAAATTGAAGGTGGTACAGAAACCGGTGAAGTAGAGCCGATTTTAGGTCCAAACTATTTACCACGTAAATTTAAAACTACGGTCGTTATTCCACCGCATAACGATGTTGACGTACATGCTAATGATCTAAACTTTATTGCTATCGCTAAAGACGGCAAACTAATTGGCTTTAATGTGTTGGTCGGTGGTGGTTTAGCGATGACCCATGGCGATAAATCTACTTACCCACGTAAGGCTGATGATTTTGGTTATGTGGAGTTAGCTAAAACCTTAGATGTTGCTAGTGCAGTAGTTACTACTCAACGAGATTGGGGTAACCGTGTTAATCGTAAGAATGCAAAAACAAAATACACCTTAGATCGTGTGGGTGTTGAGGTCTTTAAGGCTGAAGTTGAGCAACGTGCCGGTATCACTTTTGCAGAAAGTCGCCCTTATAAATTTACCAGTCGAGGCGATCGCATTGGTTGGACTGAAGGCTTTGATGGTAAGCATCATTTAGCCTTGTTTATTGAGAATGGGCGTCTGCTTGATAAGCCCAATTTGCCATTAAAAACGGGTGTGGCTGAAATTGCGAAAATCCACAAAGGCGATTTTCGTATGACCGCCAACCAAAATTTAATTGTTGCGGGTGTGGCAAGCGAAGACAAAGCTGACATTGAACGCTTAGCACGCGCACATGGCTTAATGGCTGATAGTGTTTCTGTGCAGCGCAAAAGTTCAATGGCCTGCGTATCTTTTCCTACTTGCCCGTTAGCAATGGCTGAAGCGGAAAGATATTTACCTGGCTTGGTCACTGATGTCGAAGCTATATTAGCGAAGCACAATGTCGCTGATGAAAGTATTATTTTACGAGTGACAGGCTGCCCGAATGGCTGTGGACGCGCCATGTTGGCCGAAATAGGGTTAGTCGGTAAAGGTCCTGGCAAATACAACATGCATTTAGGTGGTAATGTTGCCGGTACGCGTATACCTAAAATGTATAAAGAAAACCTTAGTGAAGACGATATTTTACAAGAGATTGACAGTCTAGTGGCACGCTGGGTGGCTGAGCGTAACTCAGCCGAGGCTTTTGGTGATTTTGTGATTCGAGTCAGTATTGTTGATGAAGTTAAAGTTAGCAAGCGAGATTTTCATGACTAAGATTATTACAGCGAGTACAGCTCCGCTGATCAGTAATAAATTTCCAGCGTCGTTACCAGAACCTTGGTTAAAGCAGTGGAACGAATTATTAGAAAAACAGTCGGCAAGCCAACGCGTAGAATGGGCAATGGAAAATTTACCCGCACAATTCGTTTTATCGTCGAGTTTCGGTATTCAATCTGCGGTAATGCTACATATGCTGACCCAAATTGAACCCAATATACCGGTATTAATAACTGATACTGGGCATTTGTTTCCTGAAACCTATCAGTTTATTGAGCAACTAACAAAGCGCTTAAAGTTAAACTTACAAGTGTTTAGCGCGAAAGAAAGTGCGGCATGGCAACAAGCTAAGTTTGGTCAAGAGTGGAATGCTGATGAAGACTCGTTAAAAGCTTATAATCGCCGTAACAAAGTTGAGCCATTAGAACGTGGCTTGAGTGAGTTGCAAGCGGGTACTTGGTTTTCTGGCGTTCGTCGCCAGCAATCTAGCCACCGTGAAGGTTTATCGGTAGTCAGTATTTTACGAGGGCGATTTAAAGTACATCCGATTATTGATTGGACCAATAAAGACGTGCATCAATACTTAACGGCAAATAATTTACCTTATCACCCGCTGTGGGAAGAAGGTTATGTTTCAGTGGGCGATGTACATAGTACGCGACCATTAACTGCCGGAATGGATGAGAGCGATACACGTTTCTCTGGTATGCAAAGAGAGTGTGGTTTACACACTGACGGTGATGGTATTTAAGGTCATTATTATAAAAAGAATGCGCGAGACGTATTCTTTTTACTGTCTAACTTCTCATCTAACTAATCTATCGATTGTAAAAATCTTATTCCTGTTCTTAAACCGTAAACTTCCTAACTATCTATAGCAAAATTTTCCGCCAATTGCGTTTTAATTAGGGTTAAATAATGCTCGTTTTCATCATCAGTAACTAAGTGGGCGAGTTCAGTGCCAATGGGAGTGAACTTATAAAAAGTGAGTATGCAATCAGGTTTTTTCGCGACAAAACTAAGTTGTTTACCATGATAATTAAATTGAATTTTTTCTCCCTTGGCAAAGGAATGGCTTTCTGTTTCTTGTTCAAACATTAAGTGGTTATCGGCTAAGGTTAAGATGTCAGCGTAACTCAATCCCATCTGGTTAAGATCGAGTCGTTGTTGTCGCTGTTTATTAAATAAATTGAATAATTTGGGGATTTGATAAGCGCCGCTGATCACACGAATATTTTTTTTACGTGCATCAGTCATCGCGACACTGCAAGCTTTTGCCAACAGCTTCGCTTCAGTGATACTCATGGTTCTAAATGCTTGTAAGGTTTTTAGTGAAAAAGAGCCAGGTTGAGATACTTCACCGGCTAAAATTTTCGCCCATAAGTCCTGCATATTTTTATTACTAATACTTTCAGCAAGTGTTAAAAAAGAGCTAAACCAGTCTTGATCTGCTCTGTCGGTAATTGTCTCATCCGAGCAATACTGAACAGCGCGTACAATGATAGCTTCCATATTTTGTTGTTTTCTTAACTGGTCAAGTTTCTTTCGTCGGTTGGCTCTTTCTTCCAAAGGGGCTTGTTTGGTTTCGGGTAAAAATGCAGCGCTAAGTGAAAACTTTTTTGCCAGTACTAATAATTGTTTTTGTGAGGAAGCGTTGACGTTTGCATGAGCATTATTTTTAGGTGTGACGGTTTGTTCATCATGTTCGACGATAGCGGGTTTACTTTGTTCTACAGGATGCTTAATTATTTTATTTTGATCAATCGAATTCGACATCAGTTGTATCCCTTAAAACTATCAAATATTGAAAAAAATGCTGGAAATTCCAACATGATATCGCCAAAAAATTATTATAGCGCAAATATAAATTTTACTCATGCTCTTATATTATTAACTTTTCTTTAACAAAGAGTAAGATATAACTTGAATTTATTCATGTTTAAGCTTATGTCAGTATGTTTTTTGTACATGTAAATGATTTATGACTAACCGTACTTGAAAATGATAATATTATTAAACGAAATGTTGAATAATTTCATTCCGACTTTTATTATGTACCTATTACATGAAGACAATTTTTAACGAAATTAATATTCAAAAAACTCTACTAGCATCTTTTTGCTAGTGCTTTGAGGATGATATGCAAGTTTTTGACAATACTAACGATGATTTTTTGTTTATCGACGATAGTGATGAAGATGAAATATTTGATTCAGCTATAAGGGATACTTGGAAAGTCTTAATTGTTGATGATGACCCTGAAATTCATTCAGTAACCAAGTTGGCCTTATCCGACTTGGTTGTTTTAGGTCGACATCTACAATACCTGCATGCTTATTCAGGTCACGATGCTTGCAAACTTATTGAAGAGCATGAAGATATCGTTTTAGTTTTGCTCGATGTGGTAATGGAAAGTGACGACGCAGGTCTTGTGGTCGTTAAGCACATACGTGAAGTATTAAAACGTGATGATATTCGTATTGTGTTACGCACTGGCCAGCCGGGCTATGCACCAGAAGAAAGTGTTATTAAAGATTACGATATTAATGACTACAAAACAAAAACTGAATTAACTCGTCGTAAATTAGTGACAACAGTTTATGCCGCTGTTCGCTCATATCAGCAAATTGACTCTGTAACTCAGTATAGAAATGGTTTAGAAAAAATCATTGGCGCTGCTGCCAAGTTGTTAGAACTGCGTACTATTCATGATTATGCTAGTGGCGTGTTAGCTGAGCTTATAACGCTAGTGGACGGTAGTAGTGCTGTTTTCTGCGCTCGTGGACAAGGAATTGTAGAGGGTGCTGATGATTTAAGTTTGTATGTTATTGGCCAAGCCGGTTTAGTTGAAGCGAAAATAAATCAAAAATTAGCAGCATTGGAAAATCAAGACACCGCTAGTCAAATTAATAGTTGTTTTCAACAAAAACAGCACTTCTTTGCTGTCGACTCTACCTCATTTTATTTCGCCAGTGGTGGCTTTAGAGCCGTAATTCATTTAGAGCTTACTCAAGCGTTAACGAGTATTGAAATACAGCATATCGAAGTTTTTCTCGCCAATATTGCCACGGGTTATGAGAATGTTCATCTATTTCAAAAACTGCGTAATGCGGCTTATAAAGATTGGTTAACTGAACTGCCCAATAGATTAGACTTTGTCAATTTGTTGGATGACTTCTGTCAAAGTGTTGATGACAAGTTGGTCACTGCACTGGTTGATCTTAATCATTTTAGTGATACCAATGATGGCTTAGGGCAAGATATTGGTAATCAGCTTTTAATGGCAGTATCTAGACGTATTCAAGCATTAAGTCCAAATAATCATGTGGCAAGAATTGGTGCTGATGTATTTGGTATTATTGGTGCAAAGAAATGGGTTAATCCTGAAATATTAACCGCGCTGTTTAGTGAGCCCTTTATTGTTGGTGAACAAAATTTACTTATTAGCGCCTGTTTTGGTTTTTGTTCTAAAGGCTCAGCAGGATCGCGTGGTGTCAAAGTACTGAATCAAATTAATATTGCCCTTAATTTGGCCAAAAAATCTTCGCATGAACCTTATGTTTATTATCATCAAGAAATGGAAGATAAAACACTTTGGCGCTTAAGTATGATTAGGCAATTACGCACTGATTTTGCTGAACATCGTTTAGAGCTTTGGTATCAACCCCAGTTAAGTTTAATCACGGGCAAAATTATGGGTGCTGAAGCCCTGCTGCGTTGGAAAACAGCCGAAGGCAAGTTTATTTCACCCGCGGTATTTATCCCATTGGCAGAGTATTCTGGTTTGATCATTGAGATTGGCAACTGGGTTGTCGATCAAGCATGTCAGCTGTTAAATAGACTGGCAGCGAGCAAATTTACCGAGGTCAGTGTTTCGGTTAATGTGTCGATTCCTCAGTTTAAACGCGATAACTTTGTCGACACGATTATTGAGATAACGAAGTCGCATAAAGTTGATCCCAGTAAATTAGAATTAGAAATCACCGAAAATGTGTTAATGGATGAACCTCAGGTGATTATCGATGCGCTAGTGAGATTAAAAGCGCAGGGCATTAGTATTGCACTTGATGATTTTGGCACAGGTTTTTCATCGTTAAGCTATTTACAAAAACTACCTTTGGATCGATTAAAAGTTGATCGCTCTTTTGTCAGTGCTATTGCCGAGCCAGGTGGTGCAATTATAGCCGACACCATCATCAACTTAGGCAAGCAAATGAACTTAAAAGTCATTGCTGAGGGCATTGAAAACAGTGAACAAGAATCAGAACTAAGAGCTTTGGGCTGTGATGAAGTACAAGGTTTTTATTATGCTAAGCCAATGCCAGCTGACGAGTTCTTTACTTGTTTAGAGAGAATAAATCGATAGCGTATATTATTGGCAATACTCAGTTTAAAGTGCTTGTTTTACAAGTGCTTTTTTTTGTGTGAATTTTTATATTTTTCCTAGGTGTTTAAAGCACAAACAAAGTTAACCATAAAGCCCAACAAGCCAAGCCTGCACCGATATAAAACCCCGACAAAGTATTCACTATTCAAATCCTTCCAAGTAAAACTGCAATATCCACGGCGGTAATAGGCTAAGTGAAAAGCAGGTTTTATCATTTTCAGTAATGTATTCTGTTTAGGCTTCGTAAGTTAATTGTTTGTAAAATATAGGATAAATGCAGTAAAGTTATGATTGCTAGCTTAAGTTCTTCACTCTAAGCTAGTCATCAAGCGCAATAACGATAGATAAAACCACAGCTGAGGTATGTATGGATATTAATAAAATAGCGGAGCAAAATTATGATTGGGTTGAACGCATGGGTTGGCACAATAAGACCACGTTGGAAGCATTAGCTTTAGTCGCCTCAGAGGTCGGTGAAGCGATAAATGAATGTCGCGGTGCAAAGCCGACTGACAATTTTAAAGAAGAGTTAGCCGATATTGTGCTGAGAGTTTTAGATATTGCGCATTGGCAAGGTATAAATATGGAGCAAGCGTTGCTAAATAAAATGAAAAAAAATGAGCAAAGAGGCACCCGAGGCCGCATTAAATAAAATTAATACACTTAATTAAAACGCTTGTTTAAAAATGTTTGCTTTCCCTTTCTTTTCAAGGCAAACTCATTGGCACTTTATTTATTTTACTTATTGGTTATACCTAATGAGTAAGCTAAATATTCACACGCTTGGTAGTAATCTATGATTACGCATTACCAGTCAATCGATCCATGAAAAGTCAGGAGAGTAGGCATGTTATTCCAAGGCAAAAGCCTTTCTGCCCAGTTGTTAGACAACGGCATTGTTGAATTTAAATTCGATGCGCAAGGTTCAGTTAACAAGTTTGATCAGGCAACGTTTAAAGAATATATCGCAGTAGTCGATGCGATTAATAATTGCAGTGAAGCTAAAGGGGTACTCGTTACTTCTGGTAAGTCTTCTTTTATTGTTGGTGCTGATATCACCGAGTTTTTAGCAGTATTTAAAAAACCGGAAGATGAGTTACTACCTTGGATAAAACAAGGCTCAGACGTTTTTGACTCATTTGAAGATATTAACCTACCAACAGTTGTTGCTATTAATGGTTTTGCTTTAGGTGGCGGTTGTGAAATGAGCTTAGCTTGTGACTATCGTATAGCTGATACCTCATGTTCAATCGGTTTACCAGAAGTTAGCTTAGGTTTAATACCTGGCTTTGGTGGTACCGTGCGTTTACCACGTGTTATTGGTGCTGATAATGCTATTGAGTGGATGTCGACAGGCCGATCTTTTAAAGCTGAACAAGCGATGGCGGTAGGTTTACTTGACGCTGTAGTTGCTCCTGAGCACTTACGTGAAGCGGCATTGAAAATGTTAAACCAAGCGATTGCTGGCAAACTAGATTGGCGCGCAAAGCGTCAACCTAAGCTTGAAGCATTAAAGCTTTCTCCAGTAGAAACTATGATGACCTTCAATACCTGTAAAGGTATGATCGCGGCTAAAGCCGGTAAACATTATCCTGCACCTATGGTAATGGTTAAAACTATTGAAGCTGCAGCAGGTTTAGACCGTGCAGGCGCAATGGCATTAGAAAACGCAGGGTTTGCAAAATTAGCGAAAACTGACGCTGCTACTGCACAAATTGGCCTATTTATGGCTGATCAAGTAGTGAAAGGCAAGGCGAAAAAAGCGGGTAAACAAGCCACTAAAGCGGTTAATAAAGCGGCTGTTTTGGGTGCTGGTATTATGGGCGGTGGTATTGCATACCAGTCTGCTTATAAAGGCACGCCAATTATCATGAAAGATATTAATGACCAAGCACTTGATTTAGGTCTTACTACGGCAGCCGGTATTTTAACTAAACAAGTTGAACGTGGCCGCATGAACGTCAAGAAAATGGCTGGCGTACTCAATAGCATCACACCGTCACTAAGTTATGACAGTCTTAAAGGTGTTGATATTGTTGTTGAAGCTGTAGTTGAAAATCCGAAAGTAAAAGCTATGGTGTTGGCTGAAGTTGAAAACCATGTTGATGAAGACACTATTGTGACTTCAAATACCTCAACTATTTCAATTGATTTATTAGCGCAAAGCCTTAAACGTAAAGATAAATTTTGTGGCATGCATTTCTTCAACCCGGTAAATAAAATGCCATTAGTTGAAGTTATTCGTGGTAAAGACACTTCTGACGAAACCGTTGCTGCTGTTGTTGCTTACGCAGCTAAAATGGGCAAATCACCTATCGTGGTAAACGACTGTCCTGGTTTTTACATTAACCGTGTTTTATTCCCATACTTTGCTGGCTTTAGCCAATTAGTACTTGAAGGTGCTGATTTCGTTGCTGTTGATAAAGTCATGGAAAAACAATTTGGTTGGCCAATGGGTCCAGCGTACTTACTTGATGTGGTTGGTATTGATACTGCTGATCATTGTACGGGTGTTATGTCTGCGGGTTTCCCAACACGTATGACTAAAATTGATAATGACCCAGTGAGTGCTTTATATAACGAAAAACGTTTAGGTCAGAAAAACGGTAAAGGCTTTTACGATTACGGTAAAGATAAGCGCGGTCGTCCAACAAAAGTTGCAGCACAAGCGGCTTATGACTTATTTACTGGCGTAGATAAAAAAGACTTCACTCAAGACGAAACCATTGCTCGCTTGATGATCCCTATGGTTAATGAAGTGGTTCGTTGTTTAGAAGAAGGTGTGGTTGATACTGCAGCTGAAGCTGATATGGGCTTAATTTACGGTTTAGGCTTCCCTCCATTTAGAGGCGGTCCAATTCGTTATTTAGAAACGTTAGGCTTAGATAACTTTATTGCAATGGCAGATAAATATGCGCACTTAGGCGAAATTTATCAAGTTACTGATGGAATGCGCGCTATGGCGAAATCTGGTCAATCATATTTTACAACCGATGTTAAAACTAACAGCGTTAAAACAGCTTAGGCGAAGGAGAAAATCATGAAAGAAGTCGTTATTGTCGATTGCATCCGTACCCCAATGGGACGCTCAAGAGCGGGTGTTTTTCGTAATGTTCGTGCTGAAACTTTATCAGCACATCTAATGCAACAATTGTTAATTAGAAATCCAAATCTAGATCCTGCATTAATTGAAGATATTATTTGGGGCAACGTTAAGCAAACTAAAGAGCAAGGTTTCAACATTGCTCGTAATGCTCAACTGTTAACTGATATTCCAAAGTCTACTGGTGCTGTTACTGTGAACCGCTTGTGTGGTTCATCAATGCAAGCACTACATGATGCAACTACTAATATCATGGCCGGTCAAGGCGATGTGTTTTTAGTAGGCGGTGTTGAACACATGGGTCACGTACCTATGATGTACGATGTAGATTTTGATCCCGCATTGAGCAAGCATATTTCTCGTGCGGCCGGCAACATGGGCTTAACGGCTGAATTGCTAGGTATGCAACACGGCATTACGCGTGCTGAGCAAGATGCCTTTGGTGCTCGCTCTCATCAGCTTGCTCATAAAGCCATGCTTGAAGGTCGTTGGGCCAATGAAATCGTACCAACTTTAGGTCATGATGCTATGGGCGCGTTAACGCTTATCGAACATGATGAAGTTATTCGTCCTGAAACGACTATTGAAAGCTTATCAGCATTGCGTCCGGTATTTGATCCGGTAAATGGTACGGTAACTGCAGGTACTTCTTCTGCACTTTCTGATGGCGCTTCTGCGATGTTAGTGATGTCAGCAGAAAGAGCTAAAGCCATGGGCTTAACACCTCGTGTTAAAATCCGTGGTATGGCTATTTCAGGTTGTGATCCATCAACAATGGGCTTTGGTCCAGTGCCAGCCACTAAGAAAGCATTAAAACGTGCCGGCTTAACATTAGCTGATATTGAGCTAGCTGAGTTTAACGAAGCCTTTGCTGCACAAGCTTTGTCATGTGTACGTTCATTAGGTCTAGAAGATAAAGTGGATGACATGATTAACCTTAACGGTGGTGCTATTGCGTTAGGTCACCCACTAGGTTGTTCAGGTACGCGTATTTCAGGGACCTTAATTAACTTGATGGAAGCACAAGATGCTAACATTGGTTTAGCGACTATGTGTATTGGTTTAGGCCAAGGTATCGCAACGGTATTTGAAAGAGTGTAGTTTGCATTTTTTATCGTTAGCTTTTTAGTTAATGCTCTAAGCTAACCTGATGAATAAAAGCCCAACATTTGTTGGGCTTTTTTGTGTTCAGACTTCTCAGGTATCCTGTTTTTCAATGTCTTAGTACCTATTTGTCATGACTCCAGCATGGCTAAGTAAGGTTAACTTACTTAGTTACTTTTTGCGCGCTTGATTATTTTCAATACGATACAGTGCGACATCTACATTATCTAGCGGTGAGTCGGTATGAATATAAGACTTGATATATTCCATACCTAGCTTTTTCATTACCGCAATTGAGCCAAGATTATCTTTTACGGCAATAGCACTAAAGCTTTTATTTTCTGGTTGTTTAGCCAGTAGCTGTTGAAGATGAATCGCTGCTTCACTGGCATAACCTTTACCCCAAGTGGATTGTAAGAAACGCCAGCCTAATTCAATGTCATGCCAAATAGGCTGGTCGGAGAAAAAGTCCATCGGGCGCACTAAAATCCAGCCAATTTTGGCTTGAGTTGCTATTAGGGTAACTTTCCATAAGCCCCAACCTTTTTCTACATTTTTATAGGCGTTATGGCGTGGGATAAATACCTCGCTAATATCTTTGCGAGTGGTCATATCACCGCCATTGATATAACGCATCACTTCTGGGTTTTGATCGAGTTGGAATAAGAACTCGCTGTCTGTTTTATCAATGAGCTGATAGCTAAGTCGAGCTGAATTATCAATATTCATGTTTATACCATTTTTATAATTTTCAATAGCTTAATTATCATAATAAGTGATTAAATTTTTATTATTCTTACTGTTAACTAAGGCCATGCGCTAGACATCAATTATTGACTGCCTTATGATTGTTAGCAACATAATAACAATATGGTTTATTTGGTAAATTATGAATGCTAAAAAAGTAATGTTAAATTCTGCTGTGCTAATCGCCTTTTGTGGTTTAACAGCCTGTAGTAAAGACGCACCGATAGCGGCTGATACAGCCCCTGAAACTGAAAAAGTAGTGAGTATTGGCGATGGAAGTAAAATGTTAACTTATCCAATAACAAAAAAAGTAGCCGTTGTTGATGATTATTTTGGTACTAAAGTTACCGATGCTTATCGATGGTTAGAAGATGACATGAGCGCTGAAACCGCAGATTGGGTAAAGGCACAAAATAAAACCACCTACGATTATTTAGCGAAAATCCCTTATCGCGAGAAAATTAAATCTCGTCTTGCGGATTTATTAGATTATGAAAAAGTTGGCATGCCGTTCCTTGAAGGCGACTATAGTTATTTTTATAAAAACGATGGCTTACAAAACCAAGCGGTTTTATATCGCCAAAAAGGCGATGCACCGGCGGAAGTATTTCTTGATCCTAATACGTTTAGTGAAGATGGTACCGTTTCGTTAGCCAATATTGAATTTAGTGAAGACGGTTCATTAGCGGTTTACTTAATTTCTGAAGGCGGTAGTGATTGGCGTAAAGCGCGTATTATAGCAACTGAAACTAATGCTGTACTTGAAGCCGAACTGGTTGACATGAAGTTTAGTGGCTTATCTTGGGTGGCTAACGAAGGCTTTTATTACTCAAGCTACGACAAACCTAAAGGGAGTGAGCTTTCAGCCAAAACGGATCAACATAAATTGTATTACCATAAGTTAGGTACTGCACAGTCGCAAGATAGCTTAGTTTTTGGTGGCAGCGAAGCACAAAAACACCGTTATGTTAGTGGTGAAGTCACTAAAGATGGGCACTATTTAGTGGTATCAGCAGCGGTATCTACCTCGGGCAACAAGCTCTTTATTAAAGATTTAACCAGCAAAAATTCGCCACTGGTTAGCGTGGTTGATAATACTGAGTCAGACACCTATATGGTCAATAGTGAGGGTGACAACTTGCTATTTGTCACCAATATGGCAGCACCTAATAACCGTGTGGTTAAAGTTAATGCACTGCAACCCAGTGCTGAGAATTGGCTTGATATTATTCCTGAAACTGAGCATGTTTTATCCGTGTCTACTGGCGGACATTACTTGTTTGCTAACTATATGAAACATGCGGCGTCTTTTATTGAGCAGTATGATTTAACTGGTAAAAAAATTCGCGATATCGCTTTACCTGAAGTAGGCACAGCTAGTGGCTTTAGTGGTAAAGCGTCGCAAAGTCAGCTTTACTATTCATTTAGTAACCAGAAAACCCCATCAACCATTTTTAGCTTAGACCTTGCAACCGGTGAGTCTGTTGTACATATGAAGTCGAAAGTAAAATTCAATAGCGATAACTTTGAATCAAAGCAGGTTTTTTATAGCTCTAAAGACGGTACTAAAGTGCCGATGATCATTACCCATAAAAAAGGCTTAGTGCTTGATGGCAGTAACCCAACGATTTTATATGGTTACGGTGGTTTCAATATCAGTCTACAACCAGAATTTAGCTCAACTCGCGCTGCTTGGTTAGAACTCGGCGGTGTCTATGCCGTAGCTAATTTACGTGGTGGTGGCGAATACGGTAAAAAATGGCATGATGCGGGTACGCAGTTGAAAAAACAGAATGTATTTGATGACTTTATTGCTGCAGCTGAATACCTGATTAAAACGCAAGTGACTTCTTCAGATAAACTTGCGGTTATGGGTGGCTCAAACGGTGGTTTGTTAGTGGGTGCTGTGATGACACAACGTCCTGAGTTATTTAAAGTAGCATTACCTGCGGTAGGGGTACTTGATATGCTGCGCTACCATACCTTTACTTCAGGTGCTGGTTGGGCTTACGACTATGGTAAATCAAACGACAATGCACAAATATTTAATTACCTGTTAGCTTACTCGCCATTACACAATGTTAAAGCAGGCACACATTACCCTGCGACATTAATCACAACCGGTGATCATGATGATCGCGTCGTGCCGGCGCATTCATTTAAGTTTGCTGCCGAGTTACAAGCAAAACAAGCGGGCGCTAACCCAACCTTAATTCGTATTGAAACGGATGCGGGTCATGGTGCGGGTACGCCAATTAGCAAAACCATTGAGCAATATGCCGATATTTATGGTTTCACATTATTTAATATGGGTGTGACGGATATTTAAGCGCTTGGCTATAATTCGTTGGTAATGAGCGATTGTAAAAGCAATCACTAACAAAAAGCCCAGCAATTGCTGGGCTTTTTAATATCGTTTTAATATAGTGTTAAGTTATAGTTTTACAGGTATAACTTTACGCTTATAACTTTACATTTATAGTGCGGCTAACTACTTAGCAAAAGTATCTTGTAGTGGTGGTACAACTTGCTTTTTACGGCTCATCACACCCGGTAACCACGTTTTACCGTCAACCAAGGTAATATCATAAGCTTTTTCAATAAGGCTGATATCATCACTTACCACTAACAACTCAGAGCCTTCTTGCATGATGTCAGTTAATAACAACATCACAGTATGACGATTACCTTCTTCTTTAACAGCTTGTAAATCAGCATATAAATCAGCTTTCATCTCGTCAAATAAAGCTAAGTCGATCACTTCTAATTGGCCAATACCCACAATATTATTCTTCATGTTGAAGTCTTTAAAATCACGTAAAACAAGTTCACGTACTGGCGTACCGGCGACTGATGACTTTACGGTGAACATTTCCATGCCCAAGCCTTTGTAATCTTCAATACCAGCAATTTCAGCCAAGGCTTCAACGCATTTTATATCAGCGGTTGTGCAGGTTGGCGATTTAAATATCACTGTGTCTGATAAAATTGCACACATCATGGCGCCAGCAATATTTTTAGGAATTTCAATACTGTGAAAATCGAACATCATTTTAATAATGGTATTGGTACAACCTACAGGGCGAACCCAAATCTCTAAAGGGGTAGACGTGGTAATATCACCCAGTTTGTGATGATCGATAATGCCTAAAACTGTGCTGTCATCAATATCATCAGGGCCTTGAATTCGGTCTGAGTGATCAACAACATAAATGCCGTCAGTATCAGCGAAACTCAATTTAAGCTCAGGTTGTTCTAAGCCAAATTTATCTAAAATGAATAGCGTTTCTGGCGAAAGTTCACCCAAGCGTGCAGGCTGTACATCTTCACCAATTTGGGTTTTTAAATATGAAAGGGCAATGGCTGAACAAATTGAATCTGAATCAGGAACTTTGTGTCCTACGGCATAAGCTGGCATAAATTGTGCTCTCCAAGCGCCGTTAAGATGATAACGGCGCTACTGTATAAGTATTTTCTAGAATATGTCGTATATTCTAGCAAAAATTATAAGCATTAGCCTAGTCACTATTTATACTCTTTTTATACGACTTTAGTAATTAAGCTTGGTGGTTTTACCCCAAAACACTTTATAAGAAAATATGGTGTAAGCAATAATCATGGGTAATACGACTGCCGCGCCAACAAAGATAACCCATAAAGATTCTCGTGCACTTGCTGCTTCAAATATAGTTAATTGAAACGGTACTATATAAGGATAAAAGCTGTAGGCTAAACCACAAAAACATAAAATAAAGAGCATAATTGCCGCTAAAAATGGTAGCCAGCAACCCAGGTCATTTTCCATTGGCACTTTACCTAAATAGCGATGCACGGTAAAAAAAGTAAAGCCAAGTAACAAAGTAATGGGAATAAGTACTATCGCTTGAACGCCACCTAACCATTTATCCATAATTTGTTGATCAATTAATAGGTTGGTGAAGCACACAGCGACAATCCCCAAAGCCATCAATATATTGGTATGCTTTGCCCATTTTGCCGCTTTACGTTGTAGTTCACCTTCAGTTTTCATTACCAGCCATGCCGCACCAATAAAGCAATAACCTGCGGTTACACAAACAGCTGATAAAGCAGAAAAACCCAGGGTTAACCATGAATCTTCAAATGAGGTGATATAGCGTCCCAGCATATAACCTTGTGATAATGTCGCTAATAATGAGCCAAATTTAAACGCGTAATCCCACTTTTTTTTGTCGGTACTAGGTGCTTTAGTACGAAAGTCGAATGATACGCCACGTAAAATCAGTCCCGCTAACATTAAGGCTGTTGGTAGATACAATGCCTGAAAAATAATGGAATGAGCTTTTGGAAACGCAATCAACAACAAGCCAATAGCCATCACTAGCCAAGTTTCATTAGCATCCCAAAATGGTCCAATGGAATAGATCATTGTGTCGCGTTGTTGCTGGTTATCTAATGGCAGTAAAACCCCAACGCCTAAGTCGTAACCATCAAGTATCGCGTAAATTAAAAATGAAAAGCCCATTAAGCCAACGAAAACTATGGGTAGCCAATCTAAAGTTGTGGGGATCATAATTTAGCTCCTAAGGTAGTGTTATTTTGTGCAGTTTGTTTATCGTCTATCATTGGGCCTGTGTCGGTTATTGACACATCGGCTTGTTCTAATATTACTGCACGATTTGCCATAACAAATAGAGTACGAATATAGGCAATCAGCAAAAAGCCATAAATAACCAGATATAAGGTTAAAGACAATACTATGTCTTCTGGTGGCGTGGTAGTTACCGCGTCTTTGGTGCGTAATATGCCCGTAACTAAATAAGGCTGGCGGCCAATTTCAGTGACATACCAACCCGCTAATGTTGCTAGCCAGCCAGAGAATGTCATGGCAATACCTGTTTTTAATAACCAAGGTGGATAGCGTTTTTTGAGAACAAATTGATAAGTGGCCAACCAAGAAAATAACAGCATTAATACACCTACGCCGATCATAATACGAAAGCTGAAAAATACCGGTGCTACAGGTGGATGTTCGCCAACAAAGTCGTTTAAACCTTTTATTTCACCTTGCGCGTCATGGGTCAAAATAATACTAGCCATGTTGGGCACTTTTACTTCAAAGCTATTTTCTCGTGTTTCTTCATTAGGTAAGGCGAATAATAATAATGGCACGCTGGTATCTGTTTCCCAAACACCTTCCATAGCGGCGACTTTTGCCGGTTGATTTTGAAATGTATTCAAGCCATGTAAATCACCAACAAAAATTTGTATTGGTATTAAAATAGCCGCTAAGGTAACTGAAAAGTTCAACGCTTGTTTTACTGACTTTTTATTGTCGCCTTTGAGCAGTCGATAGGCGGAAATACCAGAGATTAAAAATGCTGATGTTAACCCTGAAGCTAATAACATATGCATTAAGCGATAAGGCATAGACGGATTAAAAATAACCTCAAACCAACTGGTAACATGGGCGACACCGTCAATCATTTCGAAACCAGCTGGCGTGTGCATCCAAGCGTTGAGTGATAAAATCCAAAATGCCGATAAGGTGGTACCAAAAGAGACCAGTACCGTGGCAAGGGTGTGAACACGATTAGAGACTCTATCCATGCCAAACAGCATAATTGACAGAAATGACGCTTCTAAGAAGAACGCGGTCATGACTTCATAACCCAGTAATGGCCCCGCAATATTGCCAACAGTTTCCATATAACCAGGCCAATTGGTACCAAACTGGAATGACATGGTAATACCACTGACTACGCCAATAGCAAAGGTTAAGGCAAATATTCTGACCCAAAATCGGTAAACGCGTAACCAGCTTTGGTCTTGTGTTTGGTTAAAGCGCACTTTAAAAAACAGCAATATCCAGCACAAGGCAATATTGATGGTAGGAAATAAAATATGAAAACTAATATTGGCAGCAAATTGGATGCGTGAAAGCATGAAACTTGTGTCGTTAGCAATAGCTGCTGCATCTAACACGTGATGTACTCCACTAGGTTAAGTCATATAACTTGAGTTGTTTATGTTTGAGATACTGGGAGGTGAAATTTTTTGTTATCTTAGTAACAACTTATCTTTAACATCTAAAATCTTACTAATGCCTTCACCCAGTTTGAGTAAAGCGGATAGTTTTTCTGAAGACATACCTTGCATTTCATTAGTCCACTGCGTCACCATCTCCATCAGATCATGCATTTGTTTAACGCGCATTTGGGTATATTCATCTGACTCATTGCTCGGCTGCTCCATTAAGGCATCACGTAATGCCGATAATGTTGGGTCTAACTCGCGCTTTCTTCGTTCAACCACTAAGGTTCGAGCAATTTCCCAGATATCACTTGGCGCTGAGAAGTATTCCTTTCTATCGCCTGGAATATGGTGCAGTTTGATCAGGTTCCAAGATTTAAGTTCTTTTAAACCCATGCTGACATTCGATCGAGATATTTGTAGTGCTTCGCTGATTTGATCGGCATTCAGCGGTGTTTCGGTGAGCACAATAACCGCATACATTTGCCCAAGTGTACGGTTTAATCCCCAGCGTGAGCCCATTTCACCAAAGTGTAATACTAGCGATTGGGTCATAGGTGTAATTTTCATATTTCTGTCCTTCTGTCCTTTCTGAACTTTCAGTAATTTGTGAAAATTGTAACCCTTTTTTGATCTAAGTCAAGTGCGAGCCATAAATAAGGTTAGATATGTTTTTTCTGTGGAATTGATATGAGGCGTTAACAGCATAGTGTTATGAAGCACTAGGGCTGACTTTTCCTATAAAAATATAAGGCTATGACGCTAAAAAAGAAAGAATTAGCGGGTTAAACGCTCATTTGTGGTTAGATATTTAAGGGTGCTTTAATGGGTGAACATGAGGTTAAAGCCGATTAGACCGAAGCGTTATACGAAAAAACCACCGGCATTACATGCGGGTGGTTTATATTTTAGCTTGATGAGTCGTAGGTTAAGTCTACTTGTAATAACCTAAACAGGCTTCAACTTCATTTTTAGAACCCATGATCACTTCAACACGTTGATGAATATCTGTTGGCTCAATATCCATGATACGCCCTTGGCTAGTCATCGCTAAACCACCGGCTTGTTCAATTAAAAAGCTCATTGGGTTGGCTTCATACATTAAACGTAACTTGTAGGGTTTTTCTGGGTTTCTATTATCAGCCGGATAGGTAAATATACCACCACGGGTGAGAACACGATGAATATCACCTACCATAGCGGCAATCCAACGCATATTGAAGTTTTTCCCACGTGGGCCGGTATCACCGGCAAGTAAATCACTAATGTAGTTTTGCATAGGTGGTTGCCAGAAACGTTGGTTTGACATATTAATAGCAAACTCTTGCGTTTCTTCAGGCACTTGTAAATTGCGCTCAACTAATAAGTAACCGCCATGCGTGCGGTCTAAAACATAAAAGTGTGTACCGCTGCCTGTGGTCATAACTAAGGTCGTTGATGGACCATAAAGTACATAACCCGCACAAACTTGGTGATTACCTGATTGCTTAAACATATCAGGATTGCTAGCGGCCATATCTGTTGGCGCTTGGTGAATGGAGAAAATAGTACCAATTAATGAGTTAATATCGATATTTGAACTGCCATCTAAGGGATCAAATGAAACGATATATTTGCCATCTTCGTCACCTGCCACTGACGTGTCTTCTTCTTCAGAAGACACGGCTTTGACAAAGCCTGATTCTAACAAAATATCTTTAAATAACTCGTTGGCAACAACATCGAGTTTCTTTTGCACTTCACCTTGAATATTTTCATCTAAGGTCGAGCCCATTGAGTCACTTAAGTGCCCTTGGCTAACTCGAAAGGAAATTTCTTTGGTGGCAGCTAAAATAGTTTCTATTAATGAAATTAAATCTAACGGTACATTGTCTTCACGTAAAGCGGGAGCTAGTCGTTGCATAGGGTTACCTAATTACTTTAGAGTCATACTCTTATGATAGAGCATATCGTATTTTATTTTCGATGTTATGATGTAGTATACCCATTACAATAAATAATCGAACATATAAAGTGTCCTAAATATCCAATATCTACTTTACTTTTAATCACATACGCTAGCTATGGTTCAATCAAGCCTAGGCTATATCGATATAGGTACCGATGTTTAGTCTGCAACAATAAAATGTGTTCTTGAATATTTATTATTACTACTTGTTTATTACTTATTATTGCTCACTGACTTAATTTAATGGGTATTATCAAAAAATCAAAAGTTAATTTTGAACTGATTATAACAAAAATAAGCGTATTTTCAGTACTTCTAATCATTTTAATTTTAACTAAGCAGGTAATTTATTTAGCTTTACTGACTACAAGGATATGCAATGAGGTTTTTTATTAGGCTAATGGTGTTATTTTTTTACTGTGGCTTGTCAGCGCAAGTGCAGGCAAAAACAGAAAAAAGTTATACTGAATTTATTCAAGACAAGCAGATCCATCAAGGTTACTTTTCTTTTTATCTTGATGATAAAACAGGCAAAGTGTTTTTAGAAGTAGAGAACTTTGAGCAAGAATTTTTATTTCAAAGTGGCTTGCCACAGGGTGTTGGTTCAAATGATATTGGTTTAGACCGCGGCCAATTGGGTGATACTAGGTTAGTGCGTTTTGAAATAGTGGGTGATAAAGTTTTTCTGCGCCAACTCAACACTGATTATCGTGCTAATAGCGATAACATCCTTGAACAGCAAGCGATAGATGAAGCCTTTGCTAGCTCGATTATTTGGGGCTTTAAGGTAAGTCATAGCTCAGCAGATAACCGTAAAACCTTAATTGATTACACGCCATTTTTACTCTCAGATATTCATAACTTGTCGGCGCAATTAAAGCGCACTAAACAAGGCAGTTTTAAGATTGATGCCACGCGCAGTGGTGTTTATAAAAAGCGTACAAAAGCTTTTCCAAACAATACCGAACTAGAGGCCACTGTGACTTATAAAGGCACAGACGCTGGATCTCACTTGCGCTCAGTGACGCCTGATGCCTCAGCGGTTACGGTTAACTTACACCACTCGCTCATTAAGCTGCCTGATAATAGTTATCAAACACGAAAGTTTCATCCCTTTAGTGGCTTTTGGCAGCACGCCTATGCAGATTATGCCAGCGCCATTGATGAGCCATTGATTAAACGCAATATTCCTCGCCATCGTTTAGTTAAGCAAAACCCTGCAGCTAAAATAAGTGCAGCGGTAGAGCCGATTATTTATTACTTAGATGCCGGAGTCCCTGAGCCGATTAAAAGTGCCTTGCTAGATGGCGCGCGTTGGTGGGATCAAGCCTTTTCTGCTATTGGTTATAAAAATGCCTTTCAAGTTAAGCTGCTACCAAGTGACGCCGACCCCATGGATGTTCGTTACAACGTTATTCAATGGGTACATCGCGCTACACGCGGTTGGTCTTATGGCTCATCAGTGATCGACCCGCGTACCGGCGAAATCATTAAAGGCCATGTCACCTTAGGCTCTTTACGTGTTCGCCAAGACTATTTAATTGCCTTAGGCTTAACGTCACCGTTTAAAAATGCCAATACTGACACTAGCGCTATGAAAGCCATGGCGTTAGCGCGCATTCGTCAATTAGCGGCACATGAGGTTGGTCACACCTTAGGCATCGCACATAATTTTGCCGCCAGTGTTAATAATCGAGCGTCAGTGATGGATTATCCCCATCCGTTAATTACCATTGAAAATGGCCAGATAAGCTTAGCTAATGCTTATGCCGAAGACATCGGTGAATGGGATAAATATGTGATTGCTTATGGTTATGCTGAGGTAGAAAAAGCACAAGAAGCCCAGTTTTTGACTGAGTTAATAGCAGCAACCCAAAAAAAGGGGCTGAAGTATATTTCTGACCCCGATGCAAGATCGCAATCAAGCGCTCATGCTACAGGGCATTTGTGGGACAATGGTCAAGATGCGGCTACAGAGTTAAACCGTGTTTTAGCGGTTAGAGCACTGGCATTAGAAAACTTTGGTTTGAACAGTATACCGGTTGGTACGCCGATGTCTGAACTCGAAAAAATATTAGTGCCCATTTACAATTTTCATCGCTTTCAGGTACAAGCCGCGGCAAAATTAATTGCCGGTGTTGACTATGGCTATCAACTGCGCAGTGAACAATTTAGTAATCAGCAAACCAGGGTTGCAGGCAAATCTCAACAAGCAGCACTTGATGCCTTACTCGCAACGCTAAGCGTAGAAACCTTAACACTGCCCGCTAAAATCACCGCCTTAATACCCCCTAAGGCCTATGGTTATAGTCGCGATAGAGAAAGTTTTAATAGCCAAACAGGGGTGACTTTTGACCCCATCAGTGCCGCAGAGGCAAGTGCAAAACACACATTGTCGCTATTACTCAATACCGAGCGACTAGCAAGACTGCAGCAACAAGCCATGCTTGATAACGATATTCCGTCAGTGGCATTTTTACTCAATAAACTGGTCAAAGGCACAATAAAATCAGCACCAAAAAGCTCAACAGCCATGTTAGTGCAACAAAGGGTAAATCAGCAATTAATTGAGCATTTACTTGTGCTTTGGCATAGCCAAAATATTGTGCCAGAAGTCAGAGCTGAAGTGTATGTAACATTAACAGATTTAGCTCTATGGTTAACCGATAAGCGCAGCACACGAAAATACCCAGGCTTTCGAGCGCACTTTCAGTTATTAGCTCAGCAAATTAATTACAGCTTAGCGCATGATAAGTCATCGACACCGGCATCCAAGATAACACTACCACCCGGTTCACCGATTGGTAGCTATTAAATACCCTTAGCTTAATTGCCAAGCTGCATTGGTAAGTAGAAAGAGTATAGATGAACCATGTTCCGTAGATAACTGAACATGGTTCATCATAAAAGGCTGTTACAAAAAGCTTATAAAAAGTTCACAAAAAATTCATAAAAGGCAATAAAATGGTAGAAAATCCAGTAGGTAAAGTCGCATTGTTAGGTGTACCATTTGATGACAACTCTTCCTTCGAGCGCGGCGCTGCCTTAGCGCCAAATAAAATTCGCGACGTGTTAAATCATGGTTCATTAAATGGTGCTACAGAATTAGGCGTGAACTTGCGCGAGTCAAAGCAATGGCTTGATGCCGGTGATGTCGACATAAGCTCGTCAGATAACTTTATCGATAAAATTGAACAACGTTGTGACCAGTTACTTGCACAAAACACCCGGTTATTAACCTTAGGGGGCGATCACAGTATTAGTTATCCCATTCTCAAAAGTTACCGAAAATTTTTTGATAAAATCACCATATTACACATTGATGCCCATTCTGACTTGTATGATTCTTTCAAAGGCAATCGCTACTCAAACGCTTGTCCTTTTGCCCGCGTGATGGAAGACGGTTTATGTGATCGCTTAGTGCAGGTAGGTATACGGACATTAAATTTGCATCAAAATGAACAAATAGAAAAGTTTAAGGTTGAGTCACTAGAAATGCGCCATTGGCCTTTGGCCCAGCCGTTAGTCTTTCAGCACCCAGTTTATCTATCACTTGATATTGATGGCATTGACCCCGCCTTTGCACCGGGAGTTTCACACCGAGAGCCGGGTGGCTTAACAAGTCGTGAAGTGATCCACCTTATCCATCAAATTAATACACCGCTGGTGGGCGCTGATATTGTTGAGTTTAATCCCAATAAAGATATCGACAATATGACCGCTCAGTTGGCGGCAAAGCTAGTGAAAGAGGTTGCGGGTAAAATGCTCATGGGTCTTTAATTTGACCTGTTATACCAATATCACTAATTACCTGATCATTTATACTGGCTAAAAAAAACCACTACAGCGTTATTTATTTAATAATTAGCACAACTAGTTATTAAAATAAATGCCTTATATTTGGCCATTTTTCCTACGTATAAAGTAGCCCCCTAATTAATGAAATTGGTATTAATTTACACTAGCAAGGAAAAACAAGCACAGTAGCAGGGTAAGAAAAAACGGCGCTAAACCGGAAGGTGTTTAGCGCCGCGGTGCAATTGTACTTAGGGGTAAGTGAACTGCGCACAAAAAGTTGACCGTTTGGAAAGTATTAAACCTGATTATCAGCTCTGTGTCTTCAGTTTTGTTTGATTGATATCTGCTTTTTCTACGCTATCTGTCTGTATTTCTTTACAACTATCACCTGTTAGCTGCTTTTTAGAGCGAATGAGTACCACAAGGTTACCGGCTAAAATAAATAATAAGCCCACGAAGGTATAGGTGGTCCACGCAAATCCTTCAACCACAGTTGAAATGATCACCGCCACCGCTGGAAACATCACTGAAGCATAAGAAGCCTTATGTGCACCAATGCGGTTGAGTAATGTTAGGTAGCTAGCAAAGGCAATAACAGAGCCAAAAATGCTTAAATAAAGTAATGAACTGATATAAGAAAAGGTATAGTCAAAGCTGAAATCTTTCCCCTGAGCCATAGCGATTATCGCCATAAAAATGGCCCCGTAGGTCATGCCCCATGTCATCGCCGGTATTAGCGGCAGCTTTAGTTTTTGATTTCTCATTGACAGCATATTGCCAGTAGACGCGACTAAAGTACCCAGAATGCAAAATCCTAAGCCTAATAGCGTCTCAGCGCCTAATTGCGTGTCACTTACTTGTGGCCAAAACAGTGTCACTATGCCGAGTAATCCTAAGCTACCCCCTAAGTAAACTTGTTTAGTGATATGAGTGCCGTACCAAATGCGAGCATTGAAGACATTAAAAAACATGATCATTGAAAAGGCAATGCAGGTTAATGCTGAGTTGATATGTTGCTGTGCGCTATAGAGTAAATAATAGTTAAAGCTAAATAAAGTGACGCCAAAAAGAAAGAATTGAAGATGGTGGCGCAAGGAAAACCTTAACCGCAAATTTTTAAGTTTACAGTAGGTAAATAAAATAATAGCAGCCAAACCAAAGCGATAAACGATAGACGCCTCTGGAGCAACATGACCTAATTGGTAATTAATCGCTATCCAGGTAGAGCCCCATATCAACACGGTAATTAAGTATAAAAATGTGTTGTTCATTAAAATCCCTTAGTCTTTTTGCAAGTAAAGCACTTGCGATAAAAATTTAAATTACTCAGCGCCAGACGGTTAGTGATGACTGAGGCACTGTGTAGTGATCGACATTATTTTTGTTCTTTGTGCTTATTGTTTTGTAGCTGAGCAGTAAAAGCTCAATACAACAAGTGCTAAGGCATTATTCAATACTTTCTTATTCATACGGTTTTATCCAATACTGTTTTACCCGATATGCCATGTTGAACGCCTTCGTTAGTATTTTTAGTCACTTTAATTTTCAACCTCATCACTAACATTAACAGGGCTTATATTAAGCAAACGGTTTGTTAGTGACGGATAGACATTTTACCGATTTTTTGTTTTAATAACATATACAAAAAAATGAAAATGCAACCTATACAGTTATGCGATTAGTTGACAAATCATCCCCCTACTTTCTATATCAACAAGTGATCGACTTTGTTGAGTTTCAGCAACAAAGTGGCGCAATACGCCCAGGTGATAAATTACCCAGTTTACGTAAACTCAGTCGACAGTTTGAGATCAGCGTACCTACTGTCAAGCAGGCATACCTTGAACTTGAACGCCAAGGTAGTATTTCTGCTCGGCCACAGTCGGGCTACTATTTAAAGGCTAAACAAGCACGCACTTTATTACCCATGCGGGCAATATGGGCCAGTTGTGAGCCGGCAGAAATATCATGCCGGAGTTTAATTGAGCAAGTTTATGACGCTGTGCATATGCCTGACTCAGTGGCATTAGGCATTTCTAATCCTGTTAATGCGCATCCGCCAGATAAAACCCTAGCAAGATTGATGCGCTCAGTGCTGAGTCGAGTGTCTGAAAAAGCGGTGAGTTATGGGCCGATTAATGGCGATCCTAAACTACGTTTGAATTTAGCTTTTCGTTATCAAGAGCAGGGTGTTTCGGTTAATCACGAAGACTTAATTATTACCAATGGCGCACAAGAAGCCTTGTCTATTGCCCTGCAATGTGTGGCTGAGCGCGGTGATATTATCGCGGTTGAATCACCTTGCTACTTTGGGCTTATCGAACTTATTGAAAGTTTGGGTATGAAGGCTTTAGAGGTTTACACCTGCACTGAAGACGGTGTTTGTGTTGTAGAATTAGCCAAGGTTATTAAACAACATTCAGTGAAAGCCTGCTTGTTTTCAAGCGCCATTAGTAACCCGCTAGGGTCAATGATGACCGATAAGCAACGACAAGCTATGGTCAAGTTACTGGAGAAAAACGACATTGTCTTAATTGAGGACGAAGTCTACAGCGATTTGTATTTTACTGAGCACCGGCCGGTGTCAGCACAGTTATACTCAGAAAAAGGTTTAGTATTAACCTGTTCATCTTTTTCAAAAACAGCGGCTCCGGGTTATCGAGTCGGTTGGTTGTTAGCCGGTAAGTTTGAAGAAAAAGCTAAGCGTATCAAAAGGGCCCAATCATGCTCTACGTCAATGTTGCAACAATGGACATTAAGTGATTACTTAATGAGTGGCGAGTATGACCGGCACCTGCAAGTGCTTAGAAAAACCCTGCGTTATAACTGTGAGCGCATGCGGGCGTTGATCGCTGAGCATTTTCCTGAGCAAGTGTGTATTTCAAAACCCAAGGGTGGCAGCGTTTTATGGGTACGTTGTCGTTCACATGTCGATACCAGCCAGTTTTTTAAACAAGCGATTGCACAAGGCGTAAATTTTGCGCCCGGAGAGGTTTTTTCACCCTCTGGAAAGTATAAAAACTATATGCGTATAAGCTATGGCGTACAATGGAGCGAAAAAATTGACCAAGCCATTCAAGTGCTAGGCCAATTAGTGTATGACTACCCTGAATCTTAAAAACACAAGGAAATAAGCGCAGTGACAGAGTACCGCACAAAAATATCATTAAAATTAATATTACCCTTATTAGCCGCTATTATCGCGGTATCTCCTTTGGCCATTGATATGTATCTTCCTGGCATGCCTGAGCTTACTCAATATTTTTCAACAAAAATGCCCTTAGTGCAAAATAGCTTAAGTATTTATTTATTGGGTTATGCCGTTGGCTTGTTAGTGTTTGGTCCCATGGCGGATAAGTATGCTCGTCGCACATTAGTCATGATAGGTTTATTGGGCTTTTTATTAACCACAGTGGCATTAACCTTTGCACAAAATATTGAACAATTTATAGCTTTACGTTTCTTTCAAGCGTTTATGAGTACAGCAGCGACAGTGGTTGTGCCCGGTATTATTCGACAGCTTTATGGCAAAGACACCGCGAAAGGACTGTCTTATGTCAGTATGATCATGATGTTGGCGCCCATGATAGCCCCCAGTATTGGCAGCGTATTACTGCTGCACAGTTGGCAAATGATTTTTTATGTCTTGGCGGGTTATGCTTTTATTGTTTTTGTGTGCAGTTTTTATTATTTACCCGATGTTAAAACGATCAAATCGACAATCACCTATAGTGCCGTGGAGCGTTATAAAATTGTTTTTAGTAACCGTGCCGCTCGTTTTGATTTATTGACCGTTATGATGGCCTCATTGGCTTTTTTCAGTTATATCACCGCCATTTCATTTGTTTATTTGACCGTATTTAAGGTTTCTGAATTTGAGTTTAGTTTGCTATTTGCGTTGAATATTTTGGCTTTAATGACCGCGCACTTTATCAACACACGGCTGGTGGGTAAGTTTGGATCTAGAAAAATGTTACGTTTTGGTGTTGTCCTCGCCTTTGTGGCGGTAACAAGTTTATTGCTGGCCAGTATATTTTCTTTATCGCTATATTATTATGTTGTGGCTATTTTGCCGTTAATGGGGAGTTTATCGATGATTTCGGTCAATGCTGACGCCTTAATTTTACAAGAGTTTGCTGAACACGCTGGTACAGCAACAGCGGTAAATGGTACTTTGCGTTTTGGTATTGGCGCCCTAGCGGGTCCTATTTTAGCGATATTTTATAATGGCAGTACCTTACCCTTTGCCCTTTTAATGGCGGGGGCAGTTTATCTCGTGGTGATCTGTCAATTAATACAAAGTAAGCTCAATGTAGCTACGGAGGAAATGTGAAAAATATAGCAGTAATGTTATCAGGTTGTGGGGTCTACGACGGCTCTGAAATTCATGAGGCAGTGTTGACTCTGCTGGCGATTGAACAAGCGGGCGCTAAATATCGCTGCTTTGCGCCAAATATTAATCAACATCATGTGATTAATCATTTAACCGGTGAAGTGATGGCAAAAGAGCAACGCAATGTACTGGTAGAGTCTGCGCGCATTGCTCGTGGTGATGTTGAAGACTTAACAGAATTTTATATCGATGAGTTTGATGCCTTGATCGTACCCGGTGGTTTTGGCGCGGCAAAAAATTTATCTGACTTTGCTATTAACGCTGAAGCCTTTAAAGTGAATGAACAAGTGATGGCCGTATGCCAAGCATTTGTAAAGGCCAATAAGCCAGCCGGTTATATGTGTATAGCGCCGGTGATGATCCCACTCATTTATGGTGAAAATGCTCAAGCAACCATAGGTCATGATATTGGCATTGCAAAAGCCTTAATCGATGTGGGTTTAGCGCACCGAGATTGTGCAGTTGATGATATCGTTGTTGATGCTAATCGTAAGCTAGTGTCTACACCGGCCTATATGCTGGCAACAACGTTAACTGAAGCGGCTAGTGGTATTAATAAACTGGTGGCACAAGTGATCAAGATGATGGATTAAATCCCATTGAAAACCGAGTGTTTGCATTGAAAGCCTAAGCAGAATGAGGGTTTTATCTTTAGTGGCTAATCTTCATTTGATGGGATTTTATGCGCTTCAGCCGCTTTTAATGCGACTTGTTCTTTTAATACGACTTGTTGTAAACGCCATTTTTTTCGTTCAGCGTAGTAATAATCCCATACACAAGGGTTACATGCACCACCGCCACAGCAGTCATCGTCAGCAGGGGGTAAAGGCTTTGCGAGTAATTCAGTCATAACAGTTACCGTTTTTGCTATCAAGAAAACATCATTATAAATAAAAAAAGCTCTGCATGCAGAGCTTTTTTAGACCAGGCTATAAATGTAGCGCTAAGTATTATCCATTATGTCATTGGCTATTATTCTAATGCAGCCAGCTTCTTTTCAAGATAGTGAATATTAGCACCACCATCAATAAAACCTTTGTCAGTTAGAATGTCTTGGTGCAAGGCAATATTGGTTTTAATACCATCAATAATTAATTCACCTAATGCGTTACGCATACGCGCCATAGCAACCTCACGACTATCACCCCAAGTGATCAACTTACCGATCATTGAGTCATAGTTCGGTGGCACTGAGTAATCCGCATAAATATGAGAATCCCAACGTACACCTAAGCCACCTGGAGGATGGAAACGAGTGATTTTTCCTGGTGATGGCACGAAGGTACGTGGATCTTCCGCGTTAATTCGACATTCAATTGAATGGCCTGATATTTTAATATCGTCTTGCGTATAAGATAGTGGTTGACCTGCAGCAACACGAAGCTGCTCTTTGATCAAATCAACACCCGTGATCATTTCAGTTACCGGATGCTCCACTTGAATACGGGTATTCATTTCGATGAAATAGAATTCGCCGTCTTCGTATAAGAATTCAAAGGTACCAGCACCACGATAGTTTATTTCGATACAGGCATTACAGCAGCGTTGGCCAATTTTTGCCCGCAGTTCAGCTGAAATACCTGGCGCAGGCGCTTCTTCAACCACTTTCTGGTGACGACGTTGCATTGAACAGTCACGCTCACCTAAATGAATAGCAGCACCTTGGCCATCAGCCATGATTTGAATTTCAACATGACGTGGGTTTTCTAGGAATTTCTCCATGTAAACTACGTCGTTATTGAAGGTCGCTCGTGCTTCTGATTTAGTCAGTTGAATAAATTCAATTAAATCTTCTTCACGGCGAACAACACGCATACCGCGACCACCACCACCACCAGAGGCTTTGATGATAACTGGATAGCCAATACGTCTACCGTGCGCTAAATTTGCTTCAACATCTGCAGTCAATGGACCATCAGAGCCAGGTACGCAAGGTACGCCAGCTGCTTTCATCGCTTTAATGGCTGAAACTTTATCGCCCATTAAACGGATACTTTCCGCCTTAGGTCCAATAAAGGCAAAACCTGATTTTTCTACTTGTTCAGCAAAATCAGCATTTTCAGCAAGGAAACCATAGCCAGGGTGAATAGCTACAGCGTCAGTAACCTCTGCGGCAGTAATAATGGCTGGAATATTTAAATAACTATCCATTGCCGCCGGTTTGCCAATACAAATAGTTTCGTCGGCTAACAATACATGCTTAAGGCTTTTATCAGCCGTTGAGTGCACAGCAACCGTTTTAATGCCAAGCTCTTTACAAGCGCGTAATATTCTTAAGGCAATTTCGCCGCGATTGGCGATAACAACTTTATCTAACATGAAAATCCCCTTAAAGGTTGGGCTTATTCAATGATGAATAGCGGTTGATCAAATTCAATAGCGTCTTCGTTTACGGCTAAAATTTGTTTGATGACACCTGATTTATCGGCTTCAATTTGATTCATCATTTTCATCGCTTCAAGGATACATAGTGTATCGCCAGAATTAACATGCTGGCCAACAGCAGCAAATGCAGGTGCATCAGGCGAACCTGCTGAATAGAAAGTACCGACCATTGGAGAGCGCACAATATGTCCGGTTATTACTGGAGCTGCCGCTTCCGCTGCAACAGCCGGAGCAGGTGCTGTAGGTGCTGCAAGTGGTGCTTGAGCTGCATGCATCATAGGAGCTGCTTGCATAATGGTGGCACCACGGCTAATGCGCACTGATTCTTCACCTTCAGAAATTTCTAATTCGTTGATACCTGACTCTTCAACCAATTCAATTAATTTTTTAATTTTACGAATATCCATTTGAATACCTTTTTATATCATTATTAAATTTATGTGTGTAAAACTTAAATGAATATCATCATTTAAGTGCTTATTTATTAAGTACTTATTTTTTATTTTTTTCTAACCAATCTGTTGCAGCAGCTAAAGCATATTCATAGCCATTAGCGCCTAAGCCGCTAATAACGCCGATAGCAATATCTGATAAATAGGAATGTTGTCTGAACGACTCACGCGCATGTACGTTTGATAAATGGACTTCAATAAAGGGTATACTAACCGATAATAAGGCATCTCTAAGCGCAACGCTGGTATGCGTGAAGGCCGCTGGGTTTATTATAATAAAGTCTATTTTTTCGAAACTGGCATGAATTTCGTCAAGCAAAATATGTTCAGCATTTGACTGTTTATGACTTAACCGCACATCAGCCTTAATGGCGATGTCAGCTAAATTTGCCATGATATCAGTTAACGACAACGAACCATAAATAGTAGGCTCACGTTTGCCTAACATATTTAAGTTAGGACCATTTAGGACTAGAATGTTAAACTTTGTAGTCATCTTCGGTAAAAACACCCTGATTATTGTATAATAGTAACATCATGTCATATTTAACTATGTGATTAAATTAAATTTGGCTTAAATGGTAAATTAATCTCATTTGACGATTATTATAGTGTTTTCGCAGAATATAGCAGCAAAATACTGGTCTTATCACTTGGGGTGGTTATTAAATGATTGATTTTAGGTCAGTTATCATAAGTTTAGCACACTAAATAGGGTGCTATTTTTAATTAATCTATTGATTTATCAGGTTTATTTAAAAATAATTCAGTAGTTAGCTGTTGTTTCGTGGCTTGCTGTTAAATACTAGGATGAAACTATTAACGCCTTATTTTTTAAAATGGCTGCCGTAATTTTGTTTTTTAGTTTATAAGCAGCAGCCATTAATATTATTTTAAATATAACGGCAGATACAATATCGTTATTTGTTAACCCGCTGCGGGCTATTTTCCTACATGGCAGGTTTATGGGCAAAATGGTATGGCTATAGTGACTTAGGTTTTGTTGAGCAAAAACTCGTATTGCAACAATAAAAAAGCGCCTTGGAGCGCTTTTTTATCATCATATTGACCAGTTAAGGGGTGAATGTTTTATCGACATGCGCTGAAAATTCATTAGCTTCCATAAAGCCGGTAACTCTGCGTTGTGATAATTCATTACCGGTTAAATCAAAGAATAAAATTGACGGTAAACCAAAAATTTCAAACTTAGACATTAACTCAACACTGTCTTTGGAACCTGTGTCGGTCAAATCTATTTGTAGTAATACCGTGTCTGCAAGCGCTTTTTGCACCTTGGCTTCAAAGAAAGTGTACTCTTCAAATTCTTTGCATGCGACACACCAGTCAGCATAAAGATCAACCATTACGGTTTTTCCTTGTGCATTAGCGGTTGTAATCGCTTGATTCATTTCTGTTAAATTCTTTACATGCTCAAAGCCACGGAGTTCTGTTTGTGGTGAGACCAAAACATTGTTGGTGACGGGATAAACCAGTTGGTAGGCTTTATTGGCGCCGATAAAGAAAACTAAAAATATTAAGATACTACGTAAACCAAAACCAAAGGTTTTAGCCGAGGCTTGATTGACAGTATAAAAGTATCCAGCAGTGGCTAAAATAAGCAGCACCCAAAGTATATCTATCACTATTAGTGGTAAGAAGCGCTCAAGCAAAAATATTGGTACGGCTAGCAGCAATAAGCCAAAAATATTCTTAATTACATTCATCCAGTTGCCCGCTTTAGGTAGTAATTTACCACCTGAGCTGCCTAATACTAGTAAGGGTAAACCCATACCTAAACTGAGCGCATAAAGTGCTGACGCACCGAGTAATATGTCACCTGATTGGGAAATATATAATAGTGCACCAGTTAAAGGGGCAGTAGTGCAAGGAGAGGCAACTAAACCGGAAATGGCGCCCATCACTAGCACACCAAAATAAGAGCCACCTTTTTGATTACTACTTAGCTGATTTAGTTTGTTTTGCCAACTACTGGGTAGGGCTAAATTAAAGGTACCAAACATAGACAGTGCTAAGAAAATAAATAATAAACTTAAGGCAATAAGTACGATAGGGTGCTGAAACATGGCTTGAAATTGTGCACCGGCAATTGCCACCACAATCCCGAGTAAAGTATAAGTAACCGCCATCCCTTGTACATAAGCAAAAGATAAGGCAAAGGCTCTTTTAGTTGATAACTTGTCACCTTGGCCAACAATAATACCTGTTAAAATTGGGTACATAGGGAAAACACAAGGTGTAAAAGACAAGAGTAAGCCACCCACAAAAAATGCCGCCAGTGTTAACCAGACACTGTCACTTTTTAGCATGTCAGCTAATTGGTGCTGCTCGCTGCTGTTGGCATTATTACGTTGAATTGGGTTACTTTGACTATTGGTATTGCTTGTAGTACTAGCTGATGGGGTATTAATTTCATCTTCGCTATTAGACCCCAGTGCAGACAAAATATTTTTAGCCTTGTTGGTAGGCGGCGCTATTTGTTTAACCTCATTTACCTCAACCGTTTGCTTTGTCGGTGGATAACATAAGCCTTTTTTGGCGCAGCCTTGATAGCGAATAGTGATATTGGCATCACTTTGAGCTTGTGTAATATCGATGGTAAAAGCGACTTGGCCGGTAAAAATTTGTTGAACACCAAAAAACTCATCTTCATGGCGCTCACCTTCAGGTAAGTTGACGGGCACAATAGTGGCGTTTTCACTGGTAAATTTAAACTGGTGACGATACAAATAATAACCATCAGCAATATTAAAACTGACTTTTAATTGGTTTTTTTGTTGGTGGAAGTCAAAAATGAAAGCGTCATCAACTTTTAAAAACTCATTGTCATTACTAAAGAGTGATGCAGGCGTGTTAAAAATTGACTCTTGGGCATTTGCTAAGGGTGTTGTAGCAAAACATAAGCTAGTAAGTATTAACCAAAAAACAGTAACAATTTTTTTCATAACCGATATTTTAAAAACTCGTTGATCCAGTTTAAATATTGATGATCACCTTGCTGGATGTTCAAGGCGATAACTTCATGAGTATCGTATGGGTGCAATGGCTTGATTATCTCACTAAGTAAATCAAAGCGTGCTAATTTATTTTTTGTAAATAGCGCCACCACTGTTTCACTAAGCAAAAAATCTTGCCAGCGACAAACCGATATAATATTCGGTAAACTATTGACGCACACGGCTAGCTTTTCCGTTACCAAGTGCTCAGCAATATCTTATGCCATACCCATGGTCGGGCATAGACATAAGGTTACTTGCTACATCAACAAAGCTACATTATCAAAAATACCTTAATAAAAACTTAAGTATTCAAAAGAAAGCCAATGTTTGCTAAATCAGTCGATATTTACTCTTAAGTTTACGCTAATCTTTTTCAATCAGTAAGTATCAAGCCTAGGTTTGTATGAGACTTAATGATATTGGGCATAGCTAAAAAGATAGCTAGCTTGAAAAAGACCTGTTAACCCCCATATTAGTTTCATTAAAGATTATTAGGCACTGCTATGTTTCGGCTTTTATTTGTACTTTTTATTATTATTCCGATTATTGAAATTTTTGTTTTGATGCAGGTTGGCGCTGTTTTAGGTGTTTGGCCAACCATTGCTATGGTAATTTTTACCGCGTGGTTAGGGGCAAAATATGTCAGACAACAAGGGATTTCAACCTTAAATTCGGTACAAACAAAAATGGCTCAAGGGCAAATGCCGTCAGATGAAATTGTTACGGCTTTAATGCTATTAGTAGCGGGCGTATTGTTGGTAACCCCTGGTTTTGTTACTGACTTTCTGGGTTTGAGTTTGTTGATCCCTGCGGTTCGTCATACCATTGCCGGTAGCGTTATGTCGCATATCTCCAGTAATAATACCAGCCAGCAGGGTTTTCAGTTTCACAGTCACAGTCACAGCCATGGCCAGAACCAAAACCAGAACCAAAACCACGATGATTTTTCCAAACAACCTGAAAGCCCGTTTCAAGAAAACCTTCAGTCACCACATGAAGGTCAAACTTTGGATGGTGAATTTGAGCGCAAAGATTAAAAAAAAATCGAGAGGGACTTGTGAAGTTTTATTTAATCCCCATCTTACTTCTACAAGCAAATAGCACCAAAATTTTAGTCCATTATTTTTATAAAATAAAACTTTTCTGGAGAACAAAATGAGTATTCGTCCATTACACGATCGTGTGATTATCAAACGTAAAGAAGTAGAATCAAAGTCTGCTGGCGGTATTGTATTAACGGGTAGTGCTGCTGAAAAGTCAACACGTGGTGAAGTCATTGCGGTAGGCAAAGGCAGAATGCTAGAAAATGGTGACGTGCGTGCCTTAGATGTAAAAATTGGCGACCAAGTTATCTTCAGTGAAGGCTACGGTACAAAAACTGAAAAAATTGATGGTGAAGAAGTGCTTATATTGTCAGAGACTGACATTTTAGCCATCGTCGAATAATTAATAATTATTAATTTTTACCTATTATATTGTACTGATTAAGTTTGGTACAAATACAGTTTACAAGGAATCATGAAAATGGCAGCAAAAGACATATTATTTGGTAACGACGCACGCGCAAAAATGCTTAAAGGCGTTAACGTACTTGCAGATGCAGTAAAAGTTACTTTAGGCCCGAAAGGTCGTAACGTAGTTTTAGACAAATCATTTGGCGGCCCAACGATCACTAAAGATGGTGTATCGGTAGCAAAAGAAATCGAATTAGAAGATAAGTTCGAAAACATGGGCGCACAAATGGTGAAAGAAGTTGCTTCTAAAGCCAATGACGAAGCAGGCGATGGTACAACTACAGCAACTGTTTTAGCACAAGCGATTGTAAACGAAGGTTTAAAATCGATTGCAGCGGGCATGAACCCAATGGATCTTAAACGTGGTATCGACAAAGCAGTTATTGCTGCTGTTGAAGCACTGAAAGGTTTATCGCAAGAATGTAGCGACAACAAAGCGATTGAGCAAGTAGGTACTATTTCTGCTAACTCTGACGAAACTGTTGGTAAAATCATTGCAACAGCGATGGACAAAGTTGGCACTGAAGGTGTTATTACCGTTGAAGAAGGTCAGGCATTAACTGACGAACTAGACGTTGTTGAAGGTATGCAGTTTGACCGTGGTTACCTTTCTCCTTACTTTATCAATAACCAAGAAAGTGGCAGTGTTGAATTAGAAAACCCTTTCATTTTATTAGTTGATAAAAAAATATCTAATATCCGTGAATTATTAGGCACACTTGAAGGTGTTGCTAAATCGGGTAAGCCATTACTTATTATTGCTGAAGATGTTGAAGGCGAAGCACTAGCTACATTAGTAGTTAACAACATGCGTGGTATCGTAAAAGTTGCTGCTGTTAAAGCACCAGGTTTTGGCGACCGTCGCAAAGCTATGTTACAAGACATCGCGACATTAACGAAAGCTACAGTGATTTCTGAAGAAATCGGCATGGAGCTTGAAAAAGCAACATTAGAAGATTTAGGTCAAGCTAAACGCGTGGTTATCTCTAAAGACAATACGACTATTATTGATGGTATTGGCGAAGACGATGAAATTAAAGCACGTGTAGCGCAAATTCGCGGTCAAATTGAAGATTCTTCTTCTGACTACGATAAAGAAAAATTACAAGAACGTTTAGCTAAATTAGCTGGCGGTGTTGCGGTTATCAAAATTGGTGCAGCAACAGAAATGGAAATGAAAGAGAAAAAAGCCCGTGTTGAAGATGCATTACATGCAACACGTGCCGCGGTAGAAGAAGGCGTAGTTGCTGGTGGTGGTGTTGCCTTAGTTCGTGCAGCCGATGCTATTAAAGACTTAGAAGGTAGCAATGAAGACCAAACTCACGGTATCAACGTTGCTATTCGTGCAATGTCAGCTCCTTTACGTCAAATCGCCACTAACTCAGGTGACGAAGCCTCAGTAGTATTAAACCAAGTACGTACTGGCGGCACAGGTAACTACGGTTACAATGCGAGCAATAGTACTTACGGCGATATGTTAGAAATGGGTATTCTTGACCCAACTAAAGTAACGCGCAGTGCCTTACAGTTCGCGGCCTCAGTTGCTGGCTTAATGCTAACAACAGAAGCGATGATCACCGACGCACCTACTAAAGATGCTGGCGCCCCTGATATGGGCGGCATGGGCGGTGGTATGGGCGGAATGGGCGGCATGATGTAAACGTATTGCCTAAATACTAGCACTTCCTAGAAAAGCCCGTAAGCTTATAGTTTACGGGCTTTTTTATTTTGATATTGTTAGTTTTCTAATCTTTAAGGTACTACGTTAATAACAATGAGAGTTGACTTGGTCACCAGCACTGTTACTAACAAAGCTGAATATACTATTTAAGGATGAATGAAGTTACTGACATTTTGTCCACCAGCACAACCTAGATCCAACCCTAACTCACAATACAGCAGCAGCATTTCAAAATAATTATACAGCATAAGGTAGACGCCTTCTCATCATTGGGGTCAATAGACTTCTAAATGATTATGTTGCGGTAGGTTTGAATATGTTTTCTGACGCCTATCGAGCAGTAGCATCACTTATCACTTCTGTACTTTTAAGCTTTTTACCATATTGATCATTTCAGATAAACTTGGCGTTAATTGTCGAGAACGCATACGCCACAGTCCAATGTCACTACTGATGTTAAACGGCAATGTAATGGCGGTGAGTGAACGTTGTTGCCATTCATCGCGTTTTAAATCACCCACGGCAATGGTAATCAAGTTATTTTGTTCAGCTAATTCTAACGCTTGTGGTAGGTCGGTCACTTCAAAATCAGGTTTATTTGAATTTAATAAAAAAGCTTGAAATTGTGGCGGTAAATGACTGATATAACGTTGCGGTATTGGTGGCAATACCCATTTATATTGAAATAAATGCTCTAGTACCGGTGTTTGCTTATGGATAGGATGATCATGGTTTGCTACCACATAAACCGGGGCTTGCAACAAAGGGATCACTTCATAGCTATTAGGATCATGGAGTGTTTGTTGTTCACCGACATCATACAACAAGCAATCATACGAATGATTGTCTAGGCCATGTATGAGATCTTCAAAGCGTCCGGTACTGGCATGGATTTGGATATCGGCGTTATGGGCAATAATCTGCCCAATTAAGGGTTTGAGAATTAATTCATGTATCAATGGCCCACAGCCGACATTGATAGTACCTTTTTCACCATGACTAAAAAAACGTGCGTGTGACACCATGCTCTTCATCGCAGAAATACAGTTTAACGCATCTCGATACAATGCTTGTCCTGCCGGGGTGGGCGTTACATCACGAGTATGGCGATCAAAGAGCAATATCTGCAAGTGTGACTCAAGTTTTTTAATACTCTTACTGATACTTGATTGCGTAACACCTATTGAGCCGGCAGCTTTGGTCAGATTACGGTGCTCATATACACCAACAAAATGTTCGAGCAGTTTTATGTTCATGATGCATCCATAGATATATTATATTTTGGAATGGTTATATGCCAATGAGGCATGACTATTTAAGCTACATTGTTTTTACATTTTCAGCAACGCTTAGGTTTACATTATGGTCAAATTCACCTCATTCTCACGTGTTATGGTTGCCGTGTTGTGCATGGTTAGCGCACCGCTTGTCTCGGCAGAAAATAGTCTCAGCTCTAGCCCTGAGGCGGTTTCTAAAGCACCGAATTTTTTAATTATTTTGGCGGATGACTTGGGTTACTCTGATATCAGTAGTTTTGGCAGTGAAATTCATACCCCTGGGATTGATTCGTTGGCAAAGGGCGGAGTTAAATTTTCTAATTTTCATGTCGCCGCCACCTGCTCACCGACGCGAAGTATGTTGCTAACAGGGGTGGATAATCATCTTAATGGCTTAGGCAATATGCGTATCATTATGGATGATAATCAATTTGGCCAACCTGGCTACGAAGGTGAGCTTAATAATAGCGTGGAGACGGTGTCGAGTATTCTGCAACGTAATGGCTATAGTACCTATATGTCTGGCAAATGGCACTTGGGCATGAAAAAAAGTAATTTACCAATTAATCGAGGCTTTGATCAATCCATTTCGTTAATGGAAACTGGCGCCGATAACTGGGAGAAAAAACCTTACTTGCCACATAACAAACAAGTGCACTATTTTGATAATGCCAATGAAATTGATTTACCAGATGATTTTTATTCATCAGATTTTTATACCGATAATCTTATGGGCTACTTACAACAACATGATCGCCAAAAGCCATTTTTTGCCTACTTGGCTTTTACGGCTGTGCATTATCCACACCAAGCACCAAAAGCGCTCACTGAAAAATATTTAGCCAACTATCAAGACGGCTGGGAAGTGATTAAATCTAAACGTTATACACGATTAGTGCAACTGGGTTTAATGCCGCCAGGTTTAGAAGCATTACAGTTACCGACAATTGCCGAGTGGGATGCACTCTCTAAAGAAGATCAAGCATATCGCACCAAACAAATGGCGGTGTATGCTGCTATGGTCAAGCGGATGGATTACAACATTGAACGTTTGTTATCCTACCTCAAAAAAGCGAATTTATTTGATAATACCGTCATTATGTTTATGAGTGATAATGGCGCAGACAACAATGAAATAGAAAAAGTATTTCCTGATTATATTCAGAAAAATTTTACCACCAATATTGAAACCTTAGGTGAAAAAGGCAGTTATGCTAATTATGGCCCAAGCTGGGCTAATGTTTCTATGACCCCCTTGAGCTGGTACAAAGGTTCAGCATCAGAGGGCGGCATGCGCTCACCACTGATTGTTCATTATCCTAAAAAGCTCCAACAAGGCGTTGTTAGCCATAGTTTTAGCTACATTACAGATATTGTACCTACCATATTGGATTTAGCGGGTTTAACTCAAGCTATAGATAAAGAAAAAATGGTTATTATGGGACGTAGCCAAGTTGGTGTGTTAACCGGCGAAAATGAAACGGTTTATACTGACCAAGAGGTGATTGGTTATGAACTTGCTGGCAGCGCGGCCTTGTTTAAAGGTGATTACAAATTAGTGCGTAACTTTCCGCCCTTTGGTGATAAGCAATGGCGTATTTTTAATATTAAAACCGACCCCGTTGAGCGCTATGATTTAGCCACCACAGAGCCCAAGCGATACCAACAAATGTTACTTGATTATCAAGTGTATCAGGGCAAAGTTAAGATGGTTGAGGTTACTGAGCAATATCATGTGATTAAGCAGCTGTCTAAAAATTTAAAACGCATGAAAGATCAGCACCATTAATTAGCCCTGCACACATGTCGGCCATTCAAGTACTGCGCAGTGTTAAGGCAGAATGTAGCTTGTTTATCGGGTAAATTTGAAACAATATACACAGTGCAGAGATGACAAAAAAACAGTGCGCTAGGCTAAAAATCTAAAGGAAAAACTATAAAGATAACGATAAAAAGTGAGCGAGTTCAGATATGAAGATAGAAAACACCATCATTACCAAAGGCTTTATTCTTGCGGGTTTAATGAACTTGTCAGTGCTAATTTTTTCAAGATTATTTACCAACACCACCATTGCTGAATTTGATCCCATCGTGATGTCTAACTTTGGTTTACTGATGATTCTTATTTGGGGCTTAGCTTATATGTCAGTTGCTAAAAATTACCAGCAAGTAAAATGGTTAATTGGTGTTTTTGCGCTGGAAAAATTAATTTATGCCGGTGTTTGGAGTAATTGGATGCTGACCAATAACCTTGCTGACGTTTACGCACAAGATTTAATGGCAGGCGTGTTTTACTCCATTTATGGCATCAATGATGGGGTGTTTTTTGCTTTCTTTGTCTTCGTTTTTGTCCAAAAATGTAAAGTAAAAAATAGTCAGTAGAAAATAAAAATTATAAAATAGTAGTCTACAAAGCAAAGAAGATTCGGAGGGGGATTGTCGCCTTTTAATTCGCGATAGATTATTTATACTATAGATAATATTAGCTACGTGCCTATGATATTGATAGGGTGCGAATACAGGGTTATAAATCTGCTTAAAATGGTATAACACAATAATTAGCAATTAGATCGATACTTTTCTTAGGTGCTACGGTCTACTATTACACTGAAAGCAATAAAGAGGATGAAATGATGAATAAATTTATGACAGGTTTACTAAGCCTTGTTGTCGTTTTAATATCAACGGCAACGGCAACGGCAACAGCACAAGCGGCGCAAGTTGAAGTTAAGTGGACAAATCCTGACAAGTATTCTGATATTGATGCGGGCCAAGAACATCGTCAACATTTTAAAGACAGAACCTTTAAAGCTTTTGAAGAGCATTTTGCTAAAATGGCTGAAGCGCTACCAGAACAACAAAAATTAGTTTTTGATATAACGAACCTAGATTTAGCCGGTGATGTTAATTTTGGTGGTACGAAACGTATTCGTATTATAAAAGATATCTTTTTTCCAAGTATAGAGTTCAGTTACCAGTTATTGAATGCCGATAATACTGTGGTTAAAAGCGCAGAGGTTTCATTAAAAGATATGGGTTTTTTAATGCATAACAGTTTTAGATATCGTAATAAATCGTTAAGTTATGAAAAAGATATGCTTGATGATTGGTTTAGAAAGACCTTTGAAAACGAGATGGTTAAATAGCCTGACTTTTCTAATCAGAGTGGTTTAATCAGAGTTTTTCATTAGCATTTTCAGTAACGATTTTGCTAGTGAAAATCTATGAGTTGTCAGCTTTAAGAGAAAAGTTCATCAGTAAAATATAAAGTTTTCAGGCATAAAAAAACGCAGTAAAGCTGCGTTTTTTGCTTTTAACTTTTGGCTATTTAGCTTTGTTCAAGCTTAGCTAGTACCATAAATAACTGCTCTATTTTTTTTACAATATCGATCAGTGCTTGCTGATCAGAGGTTTTTTGCCAAAAAACCAAATCATTGGCTACTTCTTCAACGTAAGGCTGAAAAGTATTTGCTGAACATTTAAAGCCAGCGTCTGGGGTAAATATTGCCGCAAAGCCTGCTTGTTTGGCTTCACGTAATGTAGTTAATGTGGCGTCTGCCGCCAATGATTTTTTTAAAATGATCGAAATATTATCGATTAATTGTTTGTGTACCGCTTCGCTCATAATAACTCATCTTCTTTTCGTGTCTTCAATGGCGCTATTATGCCAAATTGAATGGCATTTTGTTAGCTTCTAAGATAATTTCTCTAACAAGTTTTGGCATTAAATTACGGTGAATATTTACATAGCCAATGTTAGGTCAAATTTTTCTTAGGTTTTGTTCGCTGCTCCCGCAATTTCTCTAACCAGTTTAGGTTAAATTAATCGGTGTTTTGTTCGCTTCTCCCGCAATTTCTCTGACAAGTTTTGGCATTAAATAGCCGGGTAAAATCGCCAATAGCTGCAAAGTGATTTTTTTTGCTTCTGCTTCTGTGACATCAAAATGAGCGACGCCTTGTACTTTATCAAATAAATGTAAGTAGTAAGGCTGAATACCGACATCAAATAAGCCTTCACTTAGTGCTGCTAGCGTGTTGGCGTTGTCATTAATGCCTTTTAACAATACGCTTTGATTAAAGAGTGGAATTCTGGCCGTAAGCAAAGGTTCAATAGCCTGTGAAACGTTAGCGTCGATTTCGTTGGCATGATTGATGTGAAAAACGATCACGGGTTTAAGTCTTGTTAAGCTTAAGGTTTTAACCAAAGCAGGCGTTATACGCTGTGGAATAACGATGGGCAAACGGGTGTGAATACGTAACCGTGTCACGTGGGGTATTTTTTCAATTTCGGTAATTAACCATTGCAAGTGTTCGTCACTGGCCATTAACGGGTCGCCACCGCTAAAAATCACTTCGTTGATTTCTAAATGTTGTTCAATATAGCTAAGGGCTTGTTGCCATTTTGCCTTATTTGGGCTGTTATCGGCATAAGGAAAGTGGCGGCGAAAACAGTAGCGACAGTTAATCGCACAGCCTGTTTTTACCATCATTAATACCCGATGTTTATATTTATGCAGCAATCCGGGGGCAACGGTGTCATGTTCTTCTAGTGGATCTTCGCTATAACCGTCAGTTATTGAGAACTCTAAATCTAATGGCATAACTTGTTTTAGAATAGGGTCGTTGATATCGCCTTTTTTAATGCGAGACATTAAGGGGCGCGGCACTCGCACCGGAAATAGTTTACGTGCAGCAAAGTGCTGTTGATAGCTTTCTGGTGAAATTTCGACCAACTCTAACAAGGTTTTTGGGTCGGTAATAACATTTGCCAATTCTTTTTGCCAAGAAGTGTGCAATTTATCGCTGATTTGGGTTATTATTTGCGGCATTTCTATATTCAATTTTTAACCTTTGCGTGTACTGCGTGAACGAACGAGCATAATAATTATGGCTAACTTTAGCACTAACCAGTTCAAAGCTGGACTTAAATTAATGATTGATGGTGAACCTTGTAACATTATCGATAATGAAATTGTAAAGCCAGGTAAAGGGCAAGCATTCAACCGTATTAAAATTCGTAAGTTAATATCTGGCAAAATATTAGAAAAAACGTATAAATCAGGTGAAAGTGTTGAAGGCGCCGATGTGATGGATTCAGAGTTAGGTTATTTATATGCTGATGGTGAGTTTTGGCATTTTATGGATAATGTAACCTTTGAACAAGTGGCGGCAGACGATAAAGCTGTGGGCGATGTCGCTAAGTGGTTAGCGGAAGGTGATATCTGTACCATTACATTCTGGAATGGTAACCCTATTTCAGTCGAGCCACCGAACTTTGTTGAATTACAAATTACTGAAACTGATCCTGGCCTAAAAGGTGACACCGCAGGTACTGGCGGTAAACCGGCAACACTAGCAACTGGCGCCGTGGTACGTGTGCCATTATTTGTCCAAATAGGTGATGTGGTAAAAGTTGATACGCGCAATGGTGACTATGTGTCACGTGCGGGTAAGTCTTAAGTTTTAGCTAGTATTGCCTAATGACAAAAGCCTGCATTTTGCGGGCTTTTTTGTTGCCGAGCAATGATACCCTTGCTTAAATTAATGGCATTTTTCTACTATGGCAAGGCAAACGCCTTGACCACAATTTATTACTCGTTCGCCATTATTACTCGTTAACTTATTAAATGCATTTTGGTGAAAGCACAAGGCATTATAAGTTGAAAATGACCAATTTGCCCCCACATTAAAGGCACGCAATTTTTTTAAGGTTCGCTATGCAATCAGCATTAAAAATATCAGGATTAAAGAAAACCTATAAAGGTGGCTTTCAAGCACTTAAAGGTATTGATCTGACGGTTAAACAAGGCGATTTTTTTGCTTTGCTTGGCCCCAATGGCGCCGGTAAATCAACCACTATCGGCATTATTATGTCATTAGTGAATAAAACGGCAGGTAAAGTTGTTGTTTTTGGACATGATATTGATCAAGAACTTGAAACCGCTAAAAGCTTTATTGGTGTAGTACCGCAAGAGTTTAACTTCAATCAATTTGAGTCGTTAATGAAAATCTTGGTTAACCAAGCAGGTTACTACGGTGTAGAGCGTAAATTAGCGGTTCAGCGAGCTGAGAAATATTTAAAAAAATTAGACTTATGGGATAAACGTAATGACTCGGCCCGTATGCTTTCAGGTGGCATGAAGCGTAGATTAATGATTGCTCGAGCATTAATGCATGAACCACAAATGCTGATACTTGACGAACCCACTGCCGGTGTAGATATTGAACTACGCCGCTCAATGTGGGAGTTTTTACGTGAGCTTAATCAGCAAGGCATTACCATTATTTTAACCACACATTATTTGGAAGAGGCTGAGATGCTTTGCCGAAATATTGCCATTATAGACTCAGGTATTATCGTTGAAAATACCGATATGAAATCCTTATTAGCTAAATTAGATGTAGAAACCTTTGTTTTTGATTTAAAGCCAAATAGTGTGCCGACAGCCTTGGCGGATTTTAGCTCTAGAGTGATTGATGATCACACTTTAGAAGTGGACGTTAAAAAAAGTCAAACCATTAATGCTGTGTTTATCGATCTCAATAAACAAGGTATTGAAGTATTAAGTATGCGAAATAAAAGTAATCGCCTAGAAGAGTTATTTGTTGGTCTAGTCGGTAGCGGTCAAGCAGCGAGCAAAAGCGCGGTTAAGGAATAAATATTATGGCATCATCTAGAAATATCATTGCGCTTAAGAGTATTCTGCACAAAGAAATACACCGCTTTATGCGTATTTGGGTGCAAACCTTGGTTCCACCCGCGATTACCATTAGTTTGTATTTTGTTATCTTTGGCTCGTTAATTGGCTCGCGCATTGGTGAAATGGGTGGCTTTGATTATATGTCATTCATTGTGCCCGGTTTGATTATGATGAGTGTTATTACCAACTCATATTCTAATGTCGCCTCGTCATTTTTCAGTGCTAAGTGGCAACGAAATGTTGAAGAAATGCTGGTGGCACCGGTACCTAATTGGGTGATTGTTGCTGGCTATGTGGGCGGTGGAATGGCACGAGGCATGTTAGTAGGCAGTATAGTGACGCTAGTATCTATGTTTTTTGTTGATATACAAATACATAACATTTGGGTGATTATTACCACAGTGGCACTTACCTCAGCTACCTTTGCTTTAGGGGGCTTAATTAACGCTATTTTTGCTGGTAGTTTTGACGATATATCTATCATCCCAACTTTTATATTAACGCCACTGACCTATTTGGGCGGGGTGTTTTATTCGATCAGTTTGTTACCTGATTTTTGGCAAGGTGTATCGCAAATCAATCCAATTGTGTATATGGTTAGTGCTTTTAGGTATGGTTTTTTAGGTATTTCTGATGTGAGTTTGGCCTTGTCATTTTCGGTGTTAGGCGTGCTTATTGTGAGTTTGTACACTATTGCTATGGTGTTAATTACTAAAGGTATTGGTTTAAGAAGTTAAGCTTAACCACTAGCTAATAAATTGAAGTTTATAGGTAAAAAGTAATGAGCAATACAGAAAAAATCGGTGACTCAAGAATGATTGAAACTAACCAACCTGATATGCATGAAAAGTTGGTTGATATCGTTCATAAGCATATTGCGCATCCATCACGAAAGCCAATACAAGCACACACTCAGCAAGCATTTGATGAAATTAACGCTATTGTGCTCGCATTTTCGGGCGAAGTTATTCTTGATTCCTGTTGTGGTGTTGGCCAAAGTACGCGCTTATTAGCCAAGCAAAATCCAGATGCCTTAGTTATAGGGATAGATAAATCTGCCCATAGAATTAACCGTAATGTCGATGAAGTTGAGCATGATGACGGTCAAGGCAGAGTAGAGAATTATCATTTGATCCGCGCTGATTTAAATGACTTTTATCGCCTTGTTGTAACGGCCAACTGGCAAATAAGTCAGCATTATATTTTATATCCAAACCCTTGGCCAAAAGCTAAGCATGTGCAGAGACGCTGGCACGGTAGTGCTGTTTTTCCACAAATTATTGCTGTTGGGCAAGAAATTATTTTACGCAGTAACTGGCGACTCTATTTAGAAGAGTTTCAACTGGCCGCGAGTATATTTTCTTTGCAAGGTGATATATCAGCGATTAATGATGCTGAGCCGTTAACGCCATTTGAGGCAAAGTATCAAGCGAGTGGCCAGCAATGCTGGCAATTGCGTATTTTTAAGTAACGACAGCGGTAAACTAAAAACAAAAAATTGGTTAAATTAACAAATTTTTAGCCAATTTATAGCGTTCGAATATTTAGTGTTAAGCTGCTTTTTATTGTTTTTATTATATATTTCATTTAGTTATGTTTTTGGCCTGAATGTTGATATTACTTTAGTATATCAACTGATAATTTAGGATGAATAACATGACAAATAATATTAAAAAAACCGTTTTTATGCTGGCATTAAGCAGCTTGGCAATTGTTGAACTGGCTTTGGTTTATATAGCAACTTTAGTGGGTTAAGCACGATTTTAGCTAAGTATTACCGCTAAATTCAGGCAAGTTAAATTGAGCTTTATTTGGCTTTATCTTATGTTTAAAACTCAATTTTGATTGAAAAAACGAGACTTTTGCTTGATTTTTTATTACAGTGCCGCTCATATATAAATATCAACTTACTTAAGGTAAGTCGTTAATAGTGAATAAATATGACGGTGAATAAACGCGCGGCAAAAGCGTCTGAAGAGTCTTTACTGCGCATTTTTACCATTCCTGTCGCACCTGATTCTACATTAGGTCGAATAGAGAATGAGATATCGCAAAACTTGGCAGGCTTCCTTGGCGCACATATAGCGGCAACAGAGCAAGCGTTGAGCGAAATTGAAAAAGACTTTGCTGATTCGCAGATCCCTGAAGAGCCGGCTTTTGTTTCTGATCACATGCAGCACTTGCTTGACAAGTTGGTGTCTCAGTCTGTGCATACCTCAAGTCCAAGTTTTATTGGCCATATGACCTCAGCACTGCCTTACTTTATTTTGCCGTTGTCAAAGTTGATGGTGGGCTTAAATCAAAACTTAGTCAAAATTGAGACCTCTAAAGCCTTTACTCCGATGGAACGACAAGTTCTGGGTATGATGCATCGTTTAGTTTATCAAGATGAAGCACCATTTTATCAACAGTGGATGCACAGTGCGAATCACTCGTTAGGCGCATTTTGCTCAGGTGGCACTGTCGCTAATTTAACGGCACTTTGGGTTGCGCGTAACAATTTACTAAAGCCTGATGGCAATTTTAACGGTGTAGCGCGTGAGGGCTTATTTAAGGCGCTTAAACACTATCAGTATGATGGCTTAGCTATTTTAGTCTCGGCTCGTGGTCATTACTCACTGAAAAAATCAGCCGATGTGCTTGGCATAGGTCAAGACAGTGTTATTGCTATTCCAACCGATGAAAATAATAAAATTGACTGCCAATTGCTGGCCGCTAAATGTCAGCAATTAGCCAGTGAAAATATTCATGTGCTCAGTATTGTTGGTGTCGCTGGAACAACGGAAACTGGTAATGTAGACCCCCTTGATAAAATGGCAGCCATTGCCCAACGTTATGGTGCGCATTTTCATGTTGACGCGGCCTGGGGTGGAGCCACTTTATTATCGAATAAGTATCGACCCTTATTAAAAGGCATTGAGTTAGCTGACTCGGTGACTATCGACGCACACAAGCAAATGTATGTGCCGATGGGCGCTGGGCTAGTGGTGTTTAAAGATCCGGCCTCGGTGGCAGCGATTGAACATCATGCGGAGTACATTTTACGTAAAGGCTCGAAAGATTTAGGTAGTCATACTTTGGAAGGCTCACGCCCAGGTATGGCAATGCTGGTATATTCTGCCCTGCACGTGATCAGTCGCCCCGGCTATGAAATGCTGATTAATCACAGTATTGAAAAAGCACATCATTTTGCTGAGCTAATAGCGCAGCACCCTGATTTTGAATTGATCACTAAACCTGAGTTATGCTTATTAACTTATCGCTATAATCCTGCCATTGTACAAAAATTGTTGGCGAATGCTGATGATATTGAGCAAGAAAAAATTAATGAATTACTCGATAAACTGACCAAGTTTATTCAAAAGCGCCAACGTGAAAATGGTAAGTCTTTTGTTTCTCGTACCCGTATTGAAGTGAAAAAATATCAAGGGCGCAAAACCTTAGTTTTTCGTGTTGTATTAGCTAATCCATTGACCTCAAAAACGATTCTTCAAGATGTTTTAGCCGAGCAAACAACCTTGGCACAAGAAAGTGAAAGCTTTTTGCCATTGTTACTGGCGATGACCTAAACATTTTTATCGGCAAATAAAAAAGCGACTACCCTGAGTAGTCGCTTTAATGTTTACTGCGTTATAAAGCTATACATTCATAAAGCTATCCAGTTATAAAATAACTTAAGCTAATGTTACTCGTAGGTTATCGATTAACCGTGCTTTACCACAATGCGCGGCCGCGAGAATCACCAGTTCTTTATCGTCTATGCTTGCGGGTTGTAAAGTGCGCGCGTGACAAATATGAATATAATCAGTTTTCATGCCAGCTATATTAATATTACTGGCCGCTTTTTGCGCTAAGCCAACAAAGTCATTGTTGCTTCGTATGGCTTGAGCAAGCCACTTAAGGTTTTGACTTAAGGCAGGCGCGATGTTTTTTTCTGCTTTATTGAGATAATTATTACGTGAGCTTAACGCTAAACCTGAGGTTTCTCGCACGGTTTCAACGGCTATTATCTCAATCGGCATAGATAAGTCTTCCACCATGGTTTGAATAACTTGCACTTGTTGATAGTCTTTTAAGCCAAAGCAGGCAATATCGGGTTGCACTAAATTAAACAACTTACAGACAACCGTTGTTACACCACGAAAATGTCCAGGGCGACTTTCACCACAATAGTATTGAGAAACATTCGGTACTTCAACATAACTTTGTTGGTCTAACCCCTTGGGGTAAATAATCGCAGGCGTTGGCGTAAATAATAAGTCGCAACCCGCGGTAAGTAATTTCTCTTGATCCGCTGCCATAGTGCGAGGGTAATTACCAATATCTTCAGTGGCGCCAAATTGCATTGGGTTAACAAAAATGCTGGCAACCACTTTATCGGCAACCAATTTAGCTTTTTCTACTAAGGCAATATGCCCTTGATGTAAGTTGCCCATAGTGGGAACAAAAGCAATTTTAAGACCTTGTTGGCGCCAAAGATTAATTTCGCCACGTAAATTCGAAATTTGTTCAATTGTTTGCATGGTTATTCTACTTTCTACTCGGTGTGAATGTTGAAGGCTAAAGCTTTAACGACGATAGCTTTTATAGCCAACAGATACATTAATTTTTCAGCTTCTAATGGTCTACATAATATATTGCGTCTTTATGTCATCAGAGTTGTTGGCTAGGTGAATATGTGCTCAGGGCCTGGAAAATTACCTTTGCTGACTTCGTCAATATACAGCTCTACTGCCTTTTTTATATCGCCAGTATCGATTAAAAAGTTACGTGAAAACTTAGGCATATAACTACATGAGATGCCTAAGGCATCATGCATCACTAAAATTTGTCCGTCAGTATCTTTACCTGCCCCTATACCTATGGTTGGTATTGATACGGCTTCGGTAATAGCTTTACCTAGGCCACTTGGAATGCACTCTAGCACTAATAACTGTGCACCGGCGGCCTCTAATGCTTTGGCGTTTTCAATCATCTCTAGGGCTTTGTCGCTTTCTCTACCTTGTACTTTAAAGCCACCAAAGACGTTAACTGACTGTGGTGTTAAGCCTAAATGGGCACAAACGGGGATACCGCGCTCAACTAAGCCTTTAATGCTGGCTTCTAACCACTGGCCACCTTCTATTTTTACCATGCTGGCACCGGCTTGCATTAGCTTAGCGGCGTTTATATAGGCTTGTTCGGTAGTTGCGTAACTCATAAATGGCATGTCAGCGATAATAAGGCTGTTTTCCACACCACGTTTTACACAAAGTGTATGATAAGCCATATGGCCGATATCAACGGGTAGGGTATCGTCATGGCCTTGTAAAACCATGCCTAGTGAGTCACCGATCAATATTGCGTGAATACCTGCTTGATCGAATATTTTTGCGAAACTGGCATCATAGGCGGTAATAGTGGTAATTTTTTCACCTTGTTGTTTCATTTTCTGCAAGGTGGCGGTGGTTATTTTGGCCATAGTATTTCCGTTGGTTATGATGCAGCATTAATTTTTGCTACTTTTAGAGCTGTTATTCTAACTTAACTTACTGTGAATTTTTAGTCCATTTTTATTGATCTGGTCAGCCAGTTCTTGAATATTATCACCATCAGGTAAAATTAAGTCAGGTGCTATTTCTGCCAGCGGTAGTAGCACAAATTCTCGTTGCTTTAAGCCATAGTGCGGAATGGTTAAGCGCTCAGTACTTATCACTTGCTGGGCAAATAACAGTATGTCTAAATCCAGCACCCTAGCACCCCAACGATTATCCTTGCGAACACGACCGGCATTTTGTTCAATATGTTGTAGTTGATCAAGTAATGCAATGGCACTTAGGCTTGTTTTAATGGCGACCACAGCATTCATGTAATCAGGTTGATCTTGTGGTCCCATTGGGCGACTAAAATATAATGAAGACACTTGGCTAACCTGACAGTTTTCTAATTGCGCTAGTTTAGCTAACGCAGAAGATATTTGTGCTTGCGGATCAGCTAAATTACTGCCTAAACCAATATAGGCTAAAGTCATTAGGCTTCGCTACTAGCGCTTTTTACCCGAGGTTTTTTGCGCTTACGTGTGGTGCGTCGAGGGCCATTCTTACTGGGTACAATACTTTTTATCATCACTTGTTGTGTGTCGGCATTAGCTTCTTGAAATTCTCCCCACCATTTAGCCAGTTCTTGCAGAGAACCTGGCTCGCTTTGACTAATGTTTGGCTGTTCAATTTCAGCGCGCAGTAATAAAAAGTCATAACCGGCTCTAAACTTAGGGTGTTCAAGGGTTTTAAATGCGCGTTTACCATCTCGGCGAACTAACTTCTCTTGTAAAATCCAAATGTCTTTCATCACGGCTTGAAAGCGTTTGGGTATAGCGATACTGCGCTGTTGCTCTGACATCACTTCACTTAATGCGCCAAAAAATGCATCTTGTGGTGTTAGTTGAGCTTCACGATTTAATCTTTGTATTTGCTCTTGCATCGGATACCAAAGCATAGCAGCAAATAAAAATGCTGGGGTAACACGCTGGTCATTATTAACTCTATGATCCGTGTTTTTCATCGCTAAACTGATGAAGTCAGCTAAATAAACTTGAGACTTTTGATTCAGTTGTTGATCAACCGCAGGGAAGAAGTACTGAAATAAACTGTAATCACGCAGCAGTTCAAAGTTTGCTAACGCTTTGCCAGACATAAACAGCTTTAAAAACTCTTCAAACAAACGCGCAGGTGGAATATTAGCCATCAGTGGCGCAAGCGTTTTTATCGGCGCTTTGGTGTCAGGATGAATTTCCATATCTAATTTTGTCGCAAAACGAATAGCACGTAACATTCTAACGGGGTCTTCACGGTAGCGTGTTTCAGGGTCACCAATTAAGCGAATTTGTTTGGCGTAAACATCAGCTACACCATTGGCAAAGTCATAAACCTTAAAGTCTTTGGCTGAGTAATAAAGTGCATTAATGGTAAAGTCACGACGTTCGGCGTCTTCTTCAATACTGCCATAAATATTGTCACGCAATAACATGCCGTCTTCACTTTGCTTTGAGGTTTTTTGGCAATTTTTTTCTTCATCGCTATCGTGATGGCCCCTAAAGGTGGCCACTTCAATAATTTCACGACCAAAAACAATATGGGCAAGACGAAAGCGACGACCAATAAGTCGACAATTACGAAACAATTCTTTAATTTGCTCAGGGGTTGCATTGGTGGCAATATCAAAATCTTTGGGTTCAAAACCTAAGATAATATCGCGAACACCACCGCCCACTAAGTAAGCGTCATAGCCGCCTTTATTTAAGCGATATAATACCTTTAAGGCATTATGACTAATGTGTTTTCTAGATACAGGGTGCTGATCACGTGAAAGTATAATAGGTTGTTCAAATGATGGCTGCTTAGAATTTTTTTTTCGTGCTTTTCCGAGAACTTTTTTACACAAATTGATCACGCTTTTGATAATGGTGGACCCCAGTTTTATCGATAAATTTACCGCGCAATGATATAACAGTGTAAAGGAAAAGAGAATGGAAACAGTGTGAAAAGTCGGCGTTAATTGTACTTATAAAACTATTTCTTGTGATTTTGGTACTTGAGTGATCGACCAGTGGGCGATTGCCCAAGTTAAAAGCTCAGTCACATTGGCTTGTTGTAATTGTTCAGGCGGCTGTTGACCCAAAAATTTTAAGGCGGCAAATAGTGAAGGTACTGGATTTTTTTGATCAATTTCAGGGGCGTTATTTTGCTTACTTAGTTTAAAACCTTGCGCAGTTACCGCCAGCGGAAAATGACCAAACTTAGGGGCATTATGTTGTAAAATTTGATAAAAACTTAATTGCCTTGCTGTGGGTTCAAGTAAATCACAACCACGGATAACATGGGTAATACCTTGATAGATATCGTCAACAACGACCGCTAATTGATAGGCAAATAGGCCATCTTTTCTCAAGACAATAAAGTCTTCTTGAGCCAGCTTAGCATTACAGGTTACTGGGTGTTGAATAAGGTCGTGATAGTGTGAAATACCTATAGTGTTAATCACACGAATAGCACTAGCATTTTCCGGCTGTGATAAGTGTCGACAATGGCCTGGGTAGATTCCGCCCGTGGCTTTAATTTGGGCTCGCGTACAGCGGCAATAATAACTGAGTTTTTGTTGGGCTAATTCAGATAAAACTTCACGATAAACGTTACTTTGTTGGCTTTGGTAAAGTACGTCTTCATCCCAGTGCAAACCATAGTTTTCCAGTGTGGTTAATATTTCAGCACTGGCGCCGGCCTTTTCCCTCGGTGGATCAATATCTTCAATTCTTACTAACCATTGGCCGTGATTATGCTTGGCATCTAGATAACTTGCTAGTGCAGCAATTAATGAACCGAAATGTAATAAGCCGGAAGGCGAAGGGGCAAAGCGGCCCCGATAGTGACTGGCAGTATCGGGTCGCAAAGATTGGCTGATAGCTAACAATGTTGAGGGTTTTTAACCCGCGAGTTGACGTTCTTTGATTTCTTGTAATGTTTTACATTCAATGCAAAGATCAGCTGTTGGGCGGGCTTCTAAACGGCGTATGCCAATTTCAATGCCACAAGAGTCACAAAAACCAAAATCATCATCTTCGATAAGTTGTAAGGTTTTTTCAATTTTCTTGATTAGTTTACGTTCACGGTCACGTGTACGTAATTCAAGACTGAACTCTTCTTCTTGAGCCGCACGGTCAACAGGATCAGGAAAATTTGCTGCTTCATCCTGCATATGCGATACGGTACGATCAACTTCTTGGCGAAGTTGTATACGCCACGCATCTAGAATTTTTTTGAAATGTTCTAGTTGCGCGGCATTCATGTATTCTTCTTTAGGCTTTTCAACGTAAGGGTTGACACCTGCTAATGCTAAAATACCTAATGTTTTCTGTGCTGGCATGCTAATTCTCCTAGCCCTAAATCGATGAATATTGGTTACGTCATGTAACTTCATCGCTTGGTTGCAACGGCCAATTTATACAGGCCTAAAATATCTCACATATATTGTGCTAACTTATATAAAATTCAAGGCTTAATTGATAAATAATCAGGATAAAATATAAAGTTTTTTTAAAATATTACAGCGGTTTAAATTTTAACCAAGATGATAATAAAATTTAAGCAAGCTCTTTTAGCAAGTTTTTAACCCTCTCGTCAATCATTATTCTTGCTATTTTTTTGTTATCACTAAAATATGACCGGTACTTTGTTCGCTAAAGTCATAGTGAAATTATGTTTTTCTTGTTGAAAAGTAGCTTTGTAAGCTATGATTTCAACACCTCGTTGGCTTGCTTCACGCAGTAGTTCTGCGTATTTAGCATCAATATGTGCTGCAGGCTTAACATCTTTTATGCCTGAATGTAGTACCGCAAATAAAAGAACGGCTCTGTGGCCTTTTTCTGCCATGGCCATTAACTCGCGTAAATGTTTTTGCCCTCGCAAAGTCACCGCATCGGGAAAATAGCCCTGATCTTCTAATAATAAAGTCACACTTTTGACTTCAATGAAAGTCTCTTGGCCACTTTTATCCGTTAGGTGAAAATCAATTTTACTATTTTCGTCGCCATATTTAACTTCGCGCTTTAATGCTTCAAAACCCTGTAGTTCAGTAATGGTGCCATTTAAAATGGCTTGTTCTGCCAGTTGATTCGCTCGCAATGTATTGACACAAATAAAATGATTTTCTTGGGTCTGTGTTAACTCCCAGCTAAAGGGGTATTTGCGTTTAGCGTTTTCTGAGGTGCTAAACCAAACAGTATCATTAGGCATAGCACAGCCACTCATCGCACCGGTATTGGCAACATGAATGGTGCAATCGCTACCATCTTGTAAGGTGATATCTGCCAAGAAACGTTTGTAACGCTTAATTATAGTCGCTTTTGTTAAATTAATTTTCATTACATATTTTCATTACATATTATTAGTCATCAGGCTTATTGCATATTACGTGATGAGCCGTTGAACTGCTAATTTCTCTCAACAGACTTTACTGTCTTTATAACTTAGGGATAAAAATGACTTAGGAATAAAGCAGAGTTTTAAGACCATAAAACTGTGTTTCCGTACTTAATTTTTTCAGTAAGCAATTCAGTAAGCCATAGAAGAGAAAATCTATATTGCTCTCTAGCGAATCATCGGCAAAATTTCGCAACGACTATCGCTATAAATTTTTTACGCCAGCTTCACAACAAGGTATTTATCAGGCTTAATAACATTACTCGGTTTTAGCCGAAAGCAGATTAAAAAAGCAGTCTGATAAATCAGCTGCAAAGGTTAATTATTTGCCGTTATGTTGCCGTTATGTTGCCGGTATGGCGCAACGGGTATAGACTATTAGCTTAACATTAAATGCAAAGGCGATAACATGACCACAGCTAATTCTGCTTCAGTATCAATAACCTTGACCACAAGTAATAACGCACAAGGTTGGCAGCAAGATAAAACCCTACAAATTACCCATGATAATATTGCCATTTACTTACCTCAAGACGCTGCCCATCGCTTACGAAAAATTCAAATGGCTGCGCGTAAAATAGAAAAATTAGATATTTCTCATGCATCGCTTCAGGGTGATGGCTGGGATGAAGCGAGTCAGTGGGCTTTTGCGCTTGGATTTAGTTGTGTTAACAAACTAGAGAATATCAGTTTTTGTGGTGAGCCAGCGTTAATTGAACGTTTGCATAATAAGCTCGCTGTTTATGCTTGGAGTCGCGACTTAACTAACCAAACACCGGCTGAACTTTACCCGTTAAAGTTGGCACAATTAACCTCAGACTATATTAAAAACCTCGCCCCTAACCATGTTTCTACTCGTCTGATTCAAGGTGAAGAACTCAAAGCGCAACAATGGATGGGTATCTACAATGTAGGTAAAGGTAGTGTTAATGAGCCATGTTTGCTTGAGCTTGATTTTAACCCGAGTGCTGATGAAAGTGCAGCAGTTACTGCTTGTTTAGTGGGTAAAGGTATTACCTTTGACAGTGGTGGTTATAGTCTTAAAAGCAATGTTGGTATGTTTGATATGAAGTGTGACATGGGCGGTGCAGCTGTTGTTGCCGGTGCCTTGGCATTGGCAATCAAACAAGGTTTGAACCAAAGGGTTAAGTTATACCTATGCTGTGCAGAAAATATGATCAGCAGCAATGCTTATAAACTTGGCGACATTATTACCTATAAAAATGGCGTTACTTGTGAAGTGGCTAACACCGATGCCGAAGGCCGTCTTGTGCTGGCTGATGGTTTAATGGCCGCTAGTGAAACGGGTGCGCCAATGATTATTGATGCGGCCACCTTAACCGGTGCTGCTGTGATGGCAACTGGCGGTGATTACTCTGCTTTATTCGCGCTTGATCATAGCGTGGCGGCAAAAGCGCAAGCATCAGCAAAAACTACCGGTGAAGCGTTATGGCAGTTTCCTTTAGAGTCTTGGCACCAAGATAAATGCCCATCAGCATTTGCTGATACAGCCAATAGCCGCACAGCAAAAGGTGGTGGGGCTGGTGGTGCGAGTAATGCCGCAGGATTTTTGTCACGCTTTGTTGATAACGACGGTGCTGGTTGGTTACATTTTGATTTAGCTGGCGCTTATAATGGTGGTGAGTCTAGCTTATGGGCCGCAGGTGCAACAGGTCTTGGTATTGCTACGATTGCAGACTTGATCACTAAGCATTAATTTTTTAAAGGCAGGCTTTGGCCAGGCTAAGTGGCAGTTACTTGCTTTTACGAGTAGCGAGCAAAGCGCTTGTCACTAAGCAAGCTGATATTTATTCGGCTTTTAATTGTCTTTTAAAGCCTCAATTTAACACCTTAATTTAAGAGGTGAGAGCAGTGCTAGAAAAGATATTTTCTAGCACTTTTTGTATCTGTTACTATGGCTTTAAGTGCTTGGTATTGGTGAGTACTGTTAACATTTTCAATGTGCTTTAGTGTTGTTGTAAATACTGTTCTAACCAAGATTTTGCACAGTCTAGATCACTAAAGACATAAAAGGTAATATTACAGGCTTGGTAAATCCGTCCTAGCTGTAACTGCTGAATATCAGCAGTGCTACTGTCAATTAATACACTCGCATTGGCAATTAAGCCATGTTTTACGCGGTATTTATTGACCTTGATTAAGGCCTCTTCCGCTTCAGGTGAAAAAACACTATTGCCATAAAAAGCAATTAATAAGCCCCAAGGTTGGCCGGAAAACTGTTCACAAGCACCATACATATCATTGATATATTTTTCGGTTACGTGCGCATTAAATGGGCCAAAAGCTTCTACTTGTAAAATGTTCGAGCGCGATGCTATTGAATATTTATCTTCAACTATTGTTTCCATTGTGCAAACTCCATTTCAACCAGAGGGGGTGACAGTAGTAGCAGTATTTTACGTGCTTGCCAAGTAAGCATGTTTTCGAAAAATTGCCAATTTAAATCTCCTTAAAAATCAAGGTTAAAAATTTATTTCCCATGTTTGAACTGGCTCGTACCTAACACCTAGGGCGGTGGAGTATGAATGATATAAGCTAAAGCTAGTGATACTCAGTTGTTGTTTAAATACGCTTTGTTGAAGGTGTTTACATAGTGCGGGTAATGGAGTTTTTGCTTTGCGGTAAAGGCTTAGGTGCGGTTGGTAGCGGTTGTTTTCAAGCGCAATATTACTGCTCAGGCTTAACTCAACCACAGTGCGCTGTAAATATATTAACCAGTCAGGACAGCTTGCTGGCATCAGGTGTAATACCTGCGCCTTTTTAAAATAACCTAGCTGTGACAATACGATAGATGAGGTCTTGTTTTGTTGTATAAGAGGTTTTAGGTGCTGTTGAATAAAACCATGCTGTTGGCTAATTAATTGCACTACACTCGCCTGTTGTTGCGGGGCGATACAACCTAAAAAGGCCAAAGTAATATGAAAGTTTTGCCTGTCGATGGTTTTAAATGGCAAAGGTAAATATTGCTCGCGCCATTGGGCAATTTTCACTTTATTTGTGTCAACAATATCTAAGGCAATAAACATGCGTTTTTTCATCAACATTTCCATTTTAGCGACTTAAGAACATGACAGTAAAGCTGCTACTCATCTCATTAACCTTGTGACCATGCTTGGATCTTCCCGCGATTCAACGGACATTAAGCATAAGTACTGTAGAGTTTATTCGCTATATATTCTGTATGGCTACTATAATTCAGGTTGCTGAAATAATAGTAGGAAGTCACCGCTGCTCTTCATATTAATAAAGCCTATTTACTTTTCTGTGATTTGATTGATTCGTTAAGTCTTTTTAGAACTGCTCTACATTCTTCTTTGTCTTTCATTGAGCCAGTATTACAGGCAGATTTTTGCGTATCCTTACCTATTTAAAAGTTACGATGAACACCATGATGGACATATGATTATAAGAAGGGTGTGTCATTCAAGTAACTGATAATATTAATTTTTTATTCCATAATGTACTTTAAGCAAGGAGTCGAACTCAGCTAAGATTATATAGTTAACTTGTTGACTACACTTGGTGAAATTATTAGGCGCTATATTGATAAAACGCCTAAAATTATATTCAACACGTGAAGAAGCGAAAGGAGAGATATTTAATTTTATAGAAATGTTCTACAATCCTAAAAAGCGTCACTCTCATGCCGATAGTATTTCATTTACCAAATTTGAGAAAGCATATTTTTCTGAGGTAAAAGCTGTCTAGTGAAATATGGGAAGTCCAAGTTTAACCAAAGATAAATAGCAGAATCAAAAGTAATAAGTTAACGCATAGCAGATGCGTTAACTTATTGACTTCATTTAAGTGATAACAACTTGTCAGTCAATTACTGCGCCGCTAATTGATGTGTTTTATCATTTATATTTTTATACCTATAAAAAATTCAAACAACCAAAATATAAAAAGTAGAGTTCATAAAATTAACCTTCCAATTAATAAAATATTAGCTGACCTTTTACAAGAGTTAAAAAGTAACCAGAGTGTGGTGTTACAGGCGGAACCCGGGGCAGGTAAATCTACTGTTGTGCCGCTGGAGTTATTAAAAGCTGACTTTTTGAATGGTCAGCGAATTATTATGCTTGAGCCTAGACGAATGGCAGCAAGGTCAATTGCTCATTACTTAGCGAAGTGCTTGGGTGAAAAGGTTGGTGAGACTGTTGGTTATCAAGTAAAAAATGACAAAAAAATATCAGCTGCCACAAGGCTTGAAATCCTAACCGAAGGAGTATTAACAAGGCGACTTCAATCAAACCCTGAATTAGCAGGTGTTGGCCTTATAATATTTGATGAGTTTCATGAGCGGTCGATTAATACTGATTTGTCACTTATGTTATCTCTCGAAATTCAACAAGTCATTCGTGAAGATCTTCGCCTTTTAGTGATGTCTGCTACGTTAGATACAAATTTAGTATCAAAGTACCTCGGTGACGCACCTGTGATGCTATGTAAAGGAAGAGCATATCCAGTTAGCGTTTTTCATCAAAAAACAGATAAAAAACAGTTGGCATCGAATGTCTGTAAAGCAATATTTAATGTCATTGAAGATGAGGGAGATATTCTTGTATTCCTCCCTGGCGTTGCTGACATAAAAAGGTGTATTGCACATGCTGGCACAGTATTTTCAGAGCACAATAAACTTAAACTGGTGTCATTACATGGTTCATTGCCATTGGAAGAGCAGGAAAAGGCGATTGCATTAGCACCACCAGGCGATAGGAAAATTATTTTCACAACCAATATCGCAGAAACCAGTTTAACTATCGAAGGTATTACCTGTGTCATTGACTCAGGTCTGGAAAAGAAACTTATTTTCAACCCGTCAAGTGGCATGTCAAAGCTGACGACAACTCATATATCAAAAGCGTCAGCCGAGCAACGTAAGGGGCGAGCAGGTAGGTTATCTGCAGGGAAATGTTTAAGGTTATGGAGTGAAACCGAACATATATCGCTAAAAGACTACCAAGAAGAAGAAATTTTGAATGCAGATTTAGCTGATGCCGTGATAGAGCTAGCAAGCGCCGGACATTCAAATTATGAGGAAATAAATTGGTTAACACCTCCGCCAAAAGCTCATTATGACTCAACTCAAGATTTGCTGGTAAAATTAGGTATGCTTGAGAAATCAGGAAAAATCACAACGCTTGGAAAACAAGCAAGTGCTCTGCCTATCCACCCAAGGCTAGCTAAGATGATGTTGGCAGCGAATGGTAACCAAGAGCGTGAAATTGCTTGTAATATTGCAGCTCTCTTGTCAGAACGAGATATATTGCAAGGGAGTGATAGTGCTGATTTTTTGATGAGATTACAGGTTCTTATTGAGAACGCGACGGGTCATGTTAATAAAGCCTATGTAAATAGAAATACGTTAAAAACGGTAGTTAAAGATGTTCAGACATTACAGTCATCTATAAAACATAAAAAAAGCACAGTAGATATTTCAGATATTTCAGATATTTCAGACATTGCAGCATATTTGTTGCTTCTAGCATTTCCGGAAAGATTGGCTAAAAGACGTTCAGCTAATAGTAATAAATATCAATTAGCCAATGGTAAGGGGGCTTTCCTTGCAGAAGATGATCCTCTCATTAATCATGAGTACTTAGTGGTTAATGATTGTGATGCGCAAAAAAAAGAAGGTCGAGTTTTTAGTGCTATTACTTTTAATAAAGATATTTTATCTGAAAAATTTTCTCAGGAAATTTCAGAACAAATAGAATATGAGTTAGCAGCAAACAATAGCCGTGTATACGCCAGGGTATTGAAAAAATATGGCAGTTTAATCATCGAAGAAACAAGAAGTAATGATGTGCCGACTGAATTCATATTAGACAGTATTAAATCTCTGGTAAAGACAGATGCTAGAAACATATTAAGCTGGACTCAAGAGTGCGATGATTGGATGAAAAGGGTGATATGGCTTGGTGGCAAAGTGGAAGGCTTTCCAGTGTTATCAGAGACTTTAATCATGAACACTGCTGAAAACTGGTTATTACCGTATGTTTCCAATATTAAAAAAATATTGGATTTAAAACGAGTGAAAATATTACCCCTATTATCATCATTATTAACATATGAAGAATCAAAAATTCTGGAGAAAGAGGCTCCCGTAATTTATACAACACCCAGTAATAAAAAGGTTTCAATCATTTACGACAAAAATTCAGAGCCAACAGTGGCTGTCGTATTGCAAGAATTGTTTGGTGAGCTTAAATCTCCAATGTTGGCAGGTAATAGCATTGCACTACGCTTTGAATTGTTATCACCAGCGCGAAGACCAATACAAATAACCAGTGATTTAGCCAATTTTTGGGGTGGCTCATATGTCGAAGTTGCAAAAGACATGCGAGCTAAGTATCCCCGCCATAGATGGCCGATTGATCCCTTTTCTGAACAAGCAGGTAGCTCTAGAAAAAAACGAATGACATAAGCATCTATATCAAATAATAATTGTTGAGATTTCAAGGTGCTAATGCGTTAGCGCTAGGTTAACTAAATAAGTCATGACTGTATTTTCACTAAGCGTTTTTAAGCCGCTTTATTATCGCGTGTCTACTTGAAATAGGCATTTTTATAACCATCTTTAGTATAAGATTAACCTACTGGAAAGCCACTGTGAGCGACAACAGCCAAACCATTAATCAGCCTATTTCAGATCATAGCTCGGCAAAAAAAAAGCCTAAAGCATTCAGCAGTCTGTTACCTATTTTCGCCTTTATAAAACCATATAAGCTAATGTTAGCCATGGCCTTATTGGCTTTATTAGTCACTGCAGCGGTTAACTTGTCTTTAGGACAAGGGGTAAAGTTTGTTATTGATAGCGGTTTTATTGCCGGTTCAGTTGAACAATTACAATCGGCTATTTTAGCTTTAATCGGCTTAATTAGTTTGCTGGCCGTTGGTACTTTTAGTCGCTTTTATTTAATGTCTTGGTTAGGTGAACGGGTCAGCGCCGATATGCGCAAAGCGGTGTTTAATCGCATTGTTACTTTGCATCCTAGCTATTTTGAAGAAAACCGCAGTGGTGAGTTAATGTCGCGCTTAACCACTGACACCGCCTTATTACAGTCTATTATTGGTTCGTCTTTTTCAATGGCACTGCGCAGTATATTATTACTGATTGGTGGCTTGGTGATGTTAATGGTGACTAATTTTAAATTAACCCTTTTTGTGGTTTTTTCAGTACCCATTATTTTAATACCTATGATGATTTATGGTCGTAAAGTCAGGAAATTAGCAGAAAGTTCACAAGATGCTATTGCTGATGTCGGTACTTATGCCGGCGAAATCATTCAAAATATAAAAGTTGTGCAAAGTTATACCCATGAAGTAAAAGAACAAGATGCTTTTGCCCATGAAGTAGAGAAGGCATTTTCTGTCGCCAAACAGCGGGTAAAGCAACGTTCATACTTGATCGCTATTGTTATTTTTCTTACCTTTGGGGCGATTAGCGCCATGTTGTGGGTGGGCGGTATGGACGTGCTAAAAGGGCAGATGAGTGCTGGCGAATTAGGCGCCTTTATTTTTTACGCCATCATTGTTGCTATGTCTGTCGCCACTATTGCTGAGGTATACGGTGAATTACAACGAGCAGCAGGCTCAGCAACTCGGCTGTTAGCATTACTTGAGGTTGAAAGTGATATTAAAGAGTTAGTTTCTCCACAAGTGATGAATAACCATGCCCAGTCGGTGATCAGCTTTAAAGAGGTTGATTTTTGTTATCCATCACGGCCAGACAGTGCGGCACTTCATCAGATTAATTTAGCCATACCGACGGGAAAAATTGTGGCATTAGTGGGTCCATCGGGTGCAGGTAAAACAACGTTATTTGAATTGCTACAACGTTTTTATGACCCTCAAAAAGGCAGTATTCGTTTTAATGATATCGACATCACTGAGTTAAAATTAACTGATTTGCGTCAAGCTATGGGTATGGTGCCGCAGCATCCGATACTGTTTAGCTCTGATGTCTGGCACAACATACGTTATGGTAAGCCACAAGCGAGTGATGAAGAGGTGATTAGCGCGGCGAAAAAAGCCCATGCCCATGAGTTTATTGAACAATTACCCCAAGGTTACGCGAGCTTTTTAGGTGAACAAGGGGTGCGATTATCGGGTGGGCAAAAACAGCGTATAGCTTTAGCCCGAGCCATTTTAAAAGACCCTGAGGTATTACTGCTTGACGAAGCAACCAGCGCTTTAGATGCAGAAAGTGAATACCATGTACAAGCCGCATTAGATGAATTAATGACCAATAGAACAACATTAATTATCGCGCACCGATTAGCTACTGTGATTCATGCAGATTTAATCGTGGTGATGGACCAAGGCAAAATTGTTGATCAAGGCGATCATAAGTCGTTATTAAAAAGCTCGACACTATATCAAAGGCTTTGTGAATTACAGTTTGATAAAGCCAATGGTGAGGCTAATTAATCACGCTGTGTGACACTTTGTAATATAAGTTGCTGTGCAGCCAATGGACATGTTTTTATATAAGGGCTATCCACTTAGCCCAACCGACCACTACATGTTGTGTTTACTAGATTTAACCTCTTCGATCACTTATGCCACATTGCGACCTAATTTTGCATTGAATTCACCACAACCAATAGTCCGCTTGGCCACCAAAGCGGTCGTTGGGTATCAAACAATTAATGTTAACTTTGTGCCTTGCCGACATTAGCCTCAAATTGTTTGCCATATATATTCGAATGAACCATTCCTACGAGTTTACTAAAACTCCTTAGTAACAAATACCTTTAAAACAGTTACATTCAATGCATATTTATCTTTTTATATTCTGGTACATTTACGCCATTGAAATAATGATCGTTAGTAGTCACTTTAAAAGTTAGTTATCATGCCTGTCTGGATAAAAATTTTGGATAAAAATTTCATAAAGTAGGGATGCTAGGGTTGGTAGATAAAACAGTAAATGCAGGAGTTGGAGCGCAACAAGGTTTTGACTTACAGCGCAATATGGCTTTATTTATAATTTTGGATAACTTTAACGATAAGTTTAAGGGTAATAAATATTTTCTGTCATTAGAGCATTTAGAAGATATTATTTTTTGTTTTATAAATGATATTGGTGAATCTACTCATATAGATACTTACCAATCTAAAAAAAAATCTACGGGAAATTGGACTGTTAACCAAGACCTTGCAGTAGTAGTTGCGAAGATACTTGAAACAGGTGGGAAATTAATAAGTGATCCTTACCCAAAAGCGAAAAATTATCAACACGCATTACACTTTTCTTCTAATGCAATTATGCATTTTACAAAGAGTGTTGCACAAAAAAAACCTCTTAAGCCAATACCCTTTTCAGAAATAATAAATGACCAAAACTTAATTTCATCTTTCCCTTCTCTAAATATTCATATTCAATCGGCAATCAAAGACTCTATAATAAAAAAATATAAATACGGTGATTCTTTGCCTAAAGAGTTAGAACAAGAACTGGAAAATTTGAAATTTTTGTTCGTGGATATGACGAAAACAAGTAAAGAGCAAGAAAATCAATTAGAGGGAAAATTATCATCAATTTTTGGAAATAAGATTAATGATAAGAAAGCAGCGATTGAAACCTTGTTTTCGTTATTTAATAAAATAGGTCTAACTTACAATCAAAAAAATATAGCTCGTTTAAATGACAAAAGTAAACGTGTTGAAAGTGATGAGGTTGAAAATGCTTTGGATATTATTACTACTAAATCAAAAGCTTTTGATTATTGGCGCAAAGAAGAAAGAAATATATCTCGAAAGCTTCAAATTAGACCTTTTGAAAAGGAAAACTTTGAGCTGATGTTTTATTCAGCCTTTGATTTTTTTAAAAGTAATCAAGAAGCTGAACATCAAAGAATAATAACCTTTGTTAAAGAAAACTATTTATCTTGTCAAGGTTGTGATGAAGAAGAATGTATCTCTGAATTATTTGTTCTTTTTAATAATACGAATAATACCACTTTTGAAGTTATGAATTTGAAAGCAGTTCTTTATGCGGCCTATTTTGAAACTATATACAAAACGGAAGTTAAAAATTGAAAGCAATTATAGAGTATGAAAATTTCTTCGCATTTTCCGAAAACTCCAATAAATACTTTAATACGTCTTTTAGTAAAGGTATGAATATAGTTCACGGTAAAAACACTTCTGGAAAGAGCACTTTATTACAGGCAATGCTTTATACATTCGGTATAAATGACGAAAAATTAAAGTTAAGTGAATTACTTAATGATCGTGTAATTTTTAGATTAGATTTTATCTTAAAAAAAGAAACGAATGAAAAAATATCTATCCTCAGAGATGAAGATTTTCTGGTTATAAAACGACAGGATAGCCCACCTATAAAATTCACAGGAATTAGTGGTGATCGTTCAGTCGAACATATAAAACTAAAAGAATTTTTAGGTAATATGTTTGGGTTTGATCTATATCTCGAATCATCAGGTAAATATAGTCCTGCATCAATTGAGGCAATGTTCTTACCTTACTATATAGCTCAAGATGTTGGTTGGGTGTATAAGCATAAGTCATTTAGAGGATTGGATTTTGTTAAAAACTTTAAGTTTGATTTTTTTGATTATTATTTAGGTATATCTAATGATTTTGATCGTGATGAAAAGAAACGTTTAGAAAAAGAAAAGTCAGATTTAGAGAATGAAAATAAGTTTTTAAGTAATATTGAAGAAAAAAAAGATGAACTTAAACTTTCTAAAATGAAAGATGAAGTGTTTGTTGTTAAGTCTATTGAGTATATTGAACCTTATAAAATCAATAAGGGGGAGCTTATAGAGCTTGAGAAAAAATATTTGGATAGTTGTAATAAACTAGCATTTTTAGAACAAAGAAAATTGATATTAAATCGAATAAAAAGAGCATTGAACAAGCAAAAACCAGTAGAAGGTGAATGTCCTGCTTGTAAGCAAAATATGCCTTCGGATTTAGTAAAGATTTATAGTCATTTGCAAGATATCAATGATACTACTGCACAGTTACAAGAGATCAAAAAAGAAATAGATAAGCTTAAAGAAATCAAAGGTACTATTAATTCACTTATAAGAAACATATCTAACAAAAGAAAAATTGTAGCTAAAGAGTATGATGAATTAACTAAATATAATGTAGATAATTTAACCTATAATTCTTGGATCGAAAATAAAGTAAATGTTCAGCTATCTGAAAAATTATTGATTAAATTAGGAGAAAACACGCTTAAATTGAACGATATAATAGGGCAGTTGAGCGAATTTAAAACTGATGAGCAAGTTAGAAAAGATAGGGTTAAATATAGCTATATGTTTAAAGAGATCTTTGAAAAATCACTTTCAGATTTAGGTGTAAAGAAATTTGAAAATAATAAATTTTACTTACTTTATGAGATACCTGCATTTCCTAAACAGGGTGTAGAATTGTTGAAAACCCTGCTTTCATATAGTTTTTCTTTTAATAAGATAATTAAAAATACGCCATATGTGCATCGTTTTCCATTTATGTTAGATGCAATATTTGAAGGTGATTTAGACGAAGATAATAAAGGGAATATTCTTGATTTTATATATAAAAATAAGCCTAATGATACACAAATTATATTTTCAATAGCAGATTCTAAAAAAAATTATATACCTGTAGATGTTTATAACCAGAATCATTTGAATGGTGAAGCAAATCTTATTTGTCTTGGTGGAAATAGCAAAGAGAGAGCTTTTCTATCTCCATATGAAGGTCAATATAAGGAATACTTAAAAGAAACATTAACGATTTTAGGTGTTTAGAGAAGTTTAAAGGGACAGTCACTCAAAATAGCTCGGATAAATAATATACTATTATGAAGCATAGGAAGTTTATGAGTTTACCAATGTCGGGTAGTGTCCTTTTCGAATCTGATTACATTCACGAATTTAATTTTAGATTTACTAAAAACTATGGTCTTGAATTAGATATTCCTAAAGACTTTATTGGTATTGATAAAGGCTTAGTTTTATATACAGATGAAACACGTGGTCCGATAGGACAGAGAAAAATATGGTTCCAATTTAAAGGAATACAATCAGGTAGAAAAACATCTGATAAGAATGACACTACTGATTTCATCAATGCGGTTAATATTAGTATTGAACATATTAACTATTGGAACTCTTTTGGAGAACCTGTTTACTTGGTTGTTTATAGTGAAAAAGATCGTGAGTTTTATTATATTGATTGTGAAAAAATTCAATATGAATCCACTAAAGAACAAGTAAACATTAAGATAAGCAAAGAAAACATTATTAACGAGGTATTCTTTGTTAATCAAAGAGAATTAACTCCTTCAATAAGAACAGATATAGCTACATATAAAGGAAGAGCATTAGCTATTAACTCTGATCCTTTACGTAGCAGCATTTCCAAGTTAAATGAGTCTGTATATATAAGGTTAATAACTCGTTTACTTCAGTGTCATAATTTCATTGAATCAGAGAAATCTATTTGTTCAAGTGGAGAAGTTCGTTCTGGCGTACTACTTGACTCCCTAGAAACTCCGATATATTGGACAATTAGTTATGGCTTCTCCGACTCTATTTTTCGTGACAATGGCGAATTTGACAATACAAGTGGCAAGCTTCGTATTTACATTGTTCCAAATGTAGATACATTTGATTTTGAAGAGCTTCAAAATTCACAAGGTGATCAAAAATCAATATTGTTTTATAACGATGAAGAAACTGATTCTTTATTTGGTAGTTTACGTAATATAAACATTTTACCTATATCTAATCATTCGCTTACATATAACCTTATTTTGTCGCCTTTGTTATTTAATGAATTCAAGAATGAAGTGAAATGGTCAAATCTAAATCCACTGATAAGTGCTTCATAACAAGAAATTTAAACGGAACGTCAACAATTGGCTATTGTTCGTTCTTAACAAATTTTAGCCAACTATTTCCGTCCGCTTAAGCGGGCGTTATATTGAATTGGAGTTTTATGCAGTACCATACATTTATAGATCGATATTTTCATAGTCAAAAAGAACTCCTAGATTTTCGCAACACTGAAGATAGGGATATAAATACTCTTTATTCATATTTAAACAACCTTCACTCAGTTGCGGATAAATTGAAAGATTTATTTGATTGCAATATTAAGAATTATCCAGAGTTTAAGATTCTGAGGCTCATTAGAAATTACTTTCATCATGTTGGTGATGTGGACGAAATCCGTCTAATAGCAACAGTTGAAGAAAATGTAATCATGAGCCATACACAACACGTCATTATTCCACTAGAAACATTCTCTAAAAGTGTGAAGTCCTTTATTGATAATAATGTCGTTGAAGGGCGAAAAGACTATAAACGTAAAATGGAGTTTGTTTCAAAAGAGTTAACAAGCATCACTGAGTGTTTTAGATACCTTAATGACATTCTACCTAATATGGAAATGTGCTGTAACAAACCTAGTTTGAAGCTTGACGGTAATGTTTATGAATTGGGGTTTGATATGTATAAATTCGTTTATAACATTACAAACTTAATTGCAGATCATTGCCGAAATATTAAAGAGGTTGCGTGTAAACAAGTAATCCAAGAATTAGATGAGTCGTATACGGCTGAGAATAATATTGGAAGAATTGATATGTGGTGTAGTCCAGGTAAGATGCCTATTACTACTATGCAAGGTATGATTTATGCCAAAGAAAATATTGAATTGGCAAAGTAGCAATATAACAAGAAACTATGGCTATATTCATCTTAAGTATTTGGCTTTCGTTGTCTAAATTGTCTAAATTGTCTTTAAATATATAAACGGCAACGTCCGCAATGAGCTTGAAGCGGTCGTTAGGATTACCGAGTTGCTAACTTCCGGTTTGCGCACCAACAAGACCTAAATGACAAAAGAAAGGAACCACAACATGTGGTGGTTGGTCGGACTAAGTGGATAGCCCTTTTTTATATCTATGAAATTAGGCCAATAACTCGCTATGGGCTTAATTTTCTAATCAAGGGTATTTACCCCGGTGACTGATGAGCAAAAAAATTAATCTCACCCCACCTTTCGCTAAAAGCTAGGCAAGGCTTAAGTTCCTGCATTCAACAGTCGACTATTTTACGTTTTACGTTATACTGCCGCGCTCAAACCTAGTATTTAATTTTTAGTTTTTCATTTAGCGGAGTTCATCATGCACGATCTGTATTACAAAGGGCGTATCCATACCAGAGTAAACCATGTAAAAACAGGTTATAACACTAAGCGTGCTGTTAAGCTTGGCACAGAAAAACACCCGTTAACGCTAGTGGTAACAAGTGAAGAAAAGAAATTAGAGGTCGCCATATTAGTTGCCGATAATGAACTGTTTGCTAATATCACGGTAGATAGCACCGCTGATGAAGATATTATTGAACTGAGCGCGATACTGAACAAACCAAGCACCACTAGGTTTGATAAAACGCCCAATCGTAATGATCCTTGTTTATGTGGTAGTGGCAAAAAATATAAAAAGTGTTGCGGTTAACCAAACACTGTTTTTCTACCTACTGTAAAGCTAACGCTGCTCTAAGTTTTATGAGCAGCGCAGGCTAAGCCCATCTGTATTATCATCTTTATTAGCACAGGTTACTCGGCTCACTTTCTTCTCAGTTAATAGCTAAGCTTACAAAGACCATTTTTAGTCGAAAACGGCTAAATTTTATTGTGCTATGTTTTGCACTCATTTGTAGTATTTGCAGTATTTGTGCTATTTAAGCCTGCTATCACTGCCATGGCTTGTACAAGCGTATCTTTATCTCCGTCTAGCCAATGTATTTTAGTGCCATTTCGTTCTAACCGTCGCAGCCAAGTGTCTTGTTTTTTAGAAAATTGATGAATAGCTGAGTTCAACTTTTGAAAACAGTCATTCTCGCTTAATTGCCCCTGTAAATGTTGGGCAATAAAACGATATTCTAAGCCGTAAAAATATAAGGTTTGCCAACTAACCCCTTGGGCATGTAACTGTGCTACTTCTTCAATAAGGCCTTGTGCCATGCGTTGCTTTAAACGCAGGGTTATACGTTGTCGAATAACCTCTCTGGGCCATTTTATGGCAAATATAAGTGGCTTGAGTGCGGGGAAGTCATTAATTTCATCTTGTGCTGCTAGCTCGCCTTCGGCTATTTCAATGGCTCGTACCAGTCGTTCACGTTCGATAAGATCTGTGGTGTTATGCACATTAGGTTTAAGCTGTATTAACTTTTGAATTAGTTGCTCATGACTTAGCCTAGCTAATGTTGACCTCAGGGCTTTATTTTCAGGTACGGCAATTAAGCGATAGCCTTTTAAGATTGAGTCAACATAAAGCGCTGAACCGCCAGCTAAAATAGTCAGCTTATTTTTTAAGTTTATTTGCTGATGGGCATTAATAACATCTTGTTGAAAATCAAAAATATTATATTCGTAACCAGGGTCAACAATATCAATTAAGTGATGGTTAATTTCTTGGTATTCATCAAGGTCTTTACCGCTGCCAATATCTAAACCGCGATAAACCTGTCGAGAGTCGGCGGAAATTATTTCACCATTTAGCGTTCTTGCTAGCTCTACTGCCAGTTTGGTTTTCCCCGACGCCGTTGAACCCAGCACAACGAGCATGTTAAATGCAGACATAGTTAACCTTTAGCCATTGGTAGTTAGATAAAAGCAGAATTATATCGTTAATTTCGCCGTTATGCTTGTGAGTTAAGCACTATTTTAAAACGATAAAAATTATCGTTTGGGATCTCGTCTTAGCTAGATTATTATAAGAGCTTAATCGCATATCCTGAGGCTTTTTAATTACCTATGACAGTCAAAAAAACTGCACAAACAGCGAGCAATAAATCAAAAGATGACCAAGCTAACAGCGCAAAAAAACCAGAGGATATGAGCAATAACCGCTTAAAAAGTGTTATTCGTTGGTCATTTTGGCTGATAGTGAAAATAGCTGTTATCGCCGTCTTTGTGCTATTTATCTATAGTATTTATCTTGATGGTAAAGTGCGCGATAAGTTTGAAGGTCAGCGTTGGCAGGTGCCTGTTCAGGTTTATGGTGCGATAGAAAGTTATCAGGTAGGTAGTGAGTTAACCCTGACTAACTTAAAGCAGTCGTTAATCGCTAATCGTTATAAAAAAGTTTTTGATGTTAGACGCCCTGGCGAGTTTGCCTTATCAAAAACTCGCGCCATTATTTATCGTCGCGCTTTTGATTTTGGCGTTGGTATGGAGCTGGCAACAAAAATGACCATAGATTTGGCTAACGGTCATGTGCAAAATTTATACCTTAACGATAAAAGGGTTTCGCAACTGAGATTAGAGCCACTTTTATTGGATAGAATTTTGCCTGAAAGCAAAGAAGACCGAGTTTTGGTGTCCTTGCAAGCGGTGCCAACAATATTATTAGACACCTTATTATTAATCGAGGATCGTGATTTTTATTTTCATCATGGCGTTTCCCCCTTAGGTATTTTACGCGCACTCTACCAAAACATTAAGGCAGGGCGAACGGTGCAAGGTGGCAGTACCTTAACGCAGCAACTGGTTAAAAACATGTTTTTAACGCGCGATAAAACCTTATGGCGAAAAGCGAATGAAGCCATTATGGCGCTGATATTAGAGTATCGCTATAGCAAAGATCAATTATTAGAAGCCTATATTAACGAAGTCTATTTAGGCCAGCATTACGCTAATGGCATTTATGGCTTTGGCCTCGCGGCTGAGTTTTACTTTGGCAAGTCAATTCAATCACTTAACTTAGAACAAATGGCGATGATTATTGGCCAAGTCAAGGGGCCTAGTTACTATGATCCTTGGCGTTTTCCAGCGCGCACTATCAAGCGTCGCGATCTAGTCTTAAGGCTAATGTATCAACAAGAAATTATTGCCCAACACGAGTTTGAGCGTGCGGTCGAGTCGCCGCTATCAATCAGAAAAAAACGTCGGGTAAAACAGCAAAAATTCCCCGCCTATCTGCAATTAGTCAAAGCCGAATTAGCGCGGCATTTATCCCAATATGAGCAGCAATCTGGCGTTAGAGTGTTTACCGGTTTTGCCATTAATCAACAACTGGCATTACAAGCCAGTATTGATCAAACCTTACCGAATTTAGAGCAAGGGTCGGGCGCTGAACTACAAGTAGCGATGGTGGTGTCTGATTTTAAAACTGGTGCAGTTCGTGCGTTAGTTGGTGGGAAAGAAGCGGGCTACGCAGGTTTTAATCGTGCGCTACATGCTAAGCGACCTATTGGTTCTTTAATTAAACCTGCGATATACATTGCGGCGTTAGAGCGTTATCAACGCTTTAATTTAGCTACTTTAATTACCGATAAAGCGATTACCTTGTCAACGGAAAACGGCCAAGCATGGCGGCCGAAAAATTACGATGGTCAGTATCGAGGCCAAGTGCATTTAATTGATGCCTTAGTATCAAGCCTTAATGTCCCCACGGTGAATTTAGGCATGGCGTTGGGTTTGGACAATGTTGCTCAAGCCATTCATCTACTGGGTTATCAGGATGATATTGTTACTCGTCCGTCAATGCTGCTTGGGGCATTAAATATGTCACCAATGCAAATAAACCAACTCTATATACCTATTGCTAATGATGGTGTTGGTGAAACGTCACATGCAATAGAGCGGATAGTCAGCGCCCGTGGTGAAACCTTATGGGAGTTTCAAGCTTTAGAACAGGCGATTATTTCAACGCAAGCGGCTTATTTACTCAACTTTGCCTTAAATAAAGTGACAACGTCAGGCACGGCGAGTTCATTAACGTGGCGGCTTAAAGATAAAAAAATAGCGGGTAAAACAGGCACAACCAATGATCTAAGAGACAGTTGGTTTGTCGGTTATGACAATGAAATTTTAGTCACCACTTGGGTAGGTCGAGACGATAACAAGCCAACTAAATTAACTGGTAGTAGTGGTGCACTGGTACTATTTGCTGAGTTTATGCAGAAAACAGGGGCGGTTAGTCGTCAGCCTAAAGTACCAGCAAGTGTTGAATTAGTACGCTTTGATAATAAAAGTGGTCGGGCGGTTAGCCAAACTTGTGATAATTCGCAATTACTGCCTGCTGTTACCACTGGCCTGATTTATGACAAAAAATGCGAAGCAGATCCTAAAAATATTAAGCAGAAATCTTGGCTAGAAAAATTATTTGGCGCTTAGTTTTATAGTGAATTCAACTGCTAAGCTTTTAGCGGGTTATTTTCGCTATTTTGTTGTTTGAATAACCTTATTTTCAGCACTATGGTTAATAGGTCGTGTATAAAAGCGGCCGTAAATTAACGCCACTTAAGCAACCAAGCTACAGTAAAAACAGAGCTAAAAAATAGCTGGAAGTAGTTAAAAGTATCTAGGTAAAAGGAGCAGAATGAAGCATAGATTAAGCTTTGGTTACTTCACATTGCTTACTGAAAATATTGTTGAAGTTATTATCGATGAAGGTATTGAATTGTCACTTGAGATGATTGAAGAGTGTGATGTTTTTTTTAAAGCGCATATCTTTGGTAACTTTGGCATGCTTATCAACAGAGTTAATGAATATAGTTATAGTGATGAAGCGCGATTATGCCTAGGGTTTTATGAGGACTTAAAAGCCATTGCTTTTGTTTACTATTCAGATAACAGCCAAGTTATTGTTGAAGAAATCAATTTATTACAGGTATACGAACAGTGGAATAGTTGTATTTTTTCTGGCTTAGAACTTGAGAGGCAACAGGCATTTCAATGGCTACAAGGTGAGTTATTAATGACTAATGATCAAGCTTCAAATATTGGCTAACCCTAATTAAGAATTAAGAATTAAGAATTAAGGGTGAATATTTTTCGTAAGCGATAAACAAAGAAAAACTTAACGTAAAAAGCAAACCATTCGGTTTGCTTTTTTATGTTTAGGGAAGAACGGTATGTCACGGTCACATGGACGTGAAAGAGTGACTATGTTCAGGAAGAACGGTATGTCACGATCACATGGATGTGAAAGAGTGACGATTCTCAGGCTTCTCAGACATACTGTCTTGCGGTATATTAGTGTTTTAGACGCTCTTTCAAGCGCTAATCTAGGTATTCAAATATTTTAAATACTCGGTTAACGCCACCCGCATTGCGCGCAATATCTACCGCCATAGTCGCTTGTGCCTTAGTAACCAAGCCCATTAAAAACACTTCGCCATTTTCTGTTATTACTTTAATATTGGTGGCGTCTAGTTTTTCAGCACCAAGTAAAGAGGCTTTTACTTTTGATGTTAGCCAAACATCACTAGTTTTTGTGATAAAAGATGTCGTGTTGCTAATACGAATTTGGTTATGTAGTTGCTTAACACCGTTCACCCCATTAAGGGCTTTTATAGCTTGATCGCGCAAATAGCTATTAGGCGCTTGTCCAATAATTAGCACACTGCCATTAACACTCACCACGTGTAGGTTGGCGTTGTCACTTAACGCGTCTATTTGTGTGAGTTTTGCATACGCATCCAGTTCAATTTTTTGGTCGTCTATTTGATTACCCAAAGAACGATTATCAGTTGCCATACTCGCACCACCAACAACGCCAACAACCGCGACAGCAACACAGCCTTGCAGTAACACAGCAAGGGTGATTATGCTTACAATTGATTTTATTGACATACTAAGCCTCAGATTGCGGAAATAATGTAGTATCTATGATGTCACATAAGCAATGAATAACCACTAAGTGGACTTCTTGAATTCGTGCTGTGCGACTTGACGGCACTCGAATTTCAACATCATTTTCGCCTAGTAGGCCAGCTATATCACCGCCGTCACCACCGATTAAGGCAATAATTGGCATATCACGAGAAACGGCAATTTCGATCGCTTTGATCACGTTGCGAGAGTTGCCACTGGTAGAAATAGCGAGCAAGACATCACCATTGTTACCTAATGCGCGTACTTGCTTAGAATAAATCTCATCAAAGTGATAGTCATTACCAATAGAGGTAATAGTTGAACTGTCGGTTGTCAGAGCAAGGGCTGGCAAGGGTGGACGTTCAGTTTCATAACGATTTAATAGCTCGGCGGCGAAATGCTGGGCATCAGCGGCTGAGCCACCATTACCACAGGCTAATATTTTATTACCGGCTAATAGACTTTGTACCATTGTCATGCCAGCTTGCTCAATTGGCCCTGCTAATAATTCGCTGGCGGCAATTTTTGTTTGTATGCTTTCAGTAAAATTACTTTTTATCCGTTCTAACATGGTGGATTTAGCTCCGTTGTTTCATTGCTTAAAAGGCATTAATTAAAAGGCATTTTTAAGCCAAGTAATTGCTGGGTTATTAATATCGCCTTGCATCGCAATAACATCGAATCGGCAAGGGGTATTATATTCATTTAATCCGGCCTGTTGCAGGTAAAATGCCGCACATTGTTTAATTTTTTGCTGTTTTTTAACAGAAACAGCGGCAATAGCACCACCAAAGTGATTATTCTTGCGATATTTCACTTCTACAAACACCCAAACGTCATTTTCGGTCATGATTAAATCAATTTCACCACGACGATTTTGAAAATTACAGGTCTGTAATACTAGCCCCTGTTGGCGTAAATAGTGGGCGGCTAATTGCTCACTATGCTTACCTGTGGTTACTGTGTTTGTTTTATTGGTCCATAGCAATTTCTTGTACCTTGCTGCGACTGTATTTGCCCCAAATTAGGCTGCGCGTCAAAATATTATCAACGCCCAATTGTAATATACCTGTTTGACCATAATGGCGGACATAAGTTTTATTGTGCATGGCAGAAACTTTGTCTACCAACGCCAAACTGTCAAAGCCCATGGCAAAAATGCTTTGTAAGCTGTCACTGCGATTAGGCCAAAGTTTTTTTGCTTGTGCGGCTAAGACTTGGTTTTGTTGTGTACTTTTTAACTGCCAAGGCATTTCAGTAAATATTAGACCAGACAAATCACGATTATCACTTTTGTCTATTTTAGAGCTGTGACTGCGCGAGCTAGCATAGACCGGAATTATATCAGCAAAAGGGCTAATATTAACGTCAATATAAGGCTTTAACAGCTTGGTTTCTAGCGGCAAACCCACGACGTAAATCATATCAATATCTCGACGGTTACGTAATTCACTTTTAATGGAATATTTTATATAGCGATTTAGCTCTTTTGTGCGTTGCTGGCTTAGATCAACGCCAAGGCTGGCCTTAAGTTGATTTTGCATTTTAGCATCACTATTAAAAAATACAATTTCTGGTGTTTTACCCGTGATATGTTGCCATTGTTGGCTGAAGGTCTGCGCGATGCGACGACTGGCACTGTCTTGATGGCTTAATATTATAGGGTATTGATAATGTTGACGACTGAGCGTAGTTGCTGCTTGTATCGCTTCTTCTTCTGGTCGCATTGATAGAGCAACTTGATGAGGTAATAAGGTAATAGCCGATGGTAAATTAAGTAATAACGTCGGTGTTGTTATCTCGGTTTGGGCTAAATAGAGGTTAACATTTTCTTTTAGTAGCGGGCCTATAACATAGTCGATCTTTAGTTCGGTTAGCTTGGCATTTAAGGTCGTCATATCTAAGGTTGTTGAATCAATAAAGTGTAAGGTTTTAGCGCTATTAATATTGTAAGCGGCTAGTATACCTTGTTGTGCTACTTTGCCGGCGCGTTCTTGTTTACCTGAAAGCGGGATAATGATGGCAATGTTTTGATATTCGTTAGTTAATGTTGGTGGTTGCTGTCGTAACCTTGCGACAATATATTGCGCAGGGTGGCTGCTAAACTCTCGTTGCCATTGGCGTAAATAGCGTTTAAACCTTGCGTCGTCATCACCAAATTGATTGGCAAAAGCAAGCAATTTGCTCCAACCTTTAAAGTTTGGCGGTGACATTTTAATTAGCTGCTGGTGCTGCCAAGGTGATAACTGACAAAGTTGTTGCCAAATAATGTCAATATCGTATTCAGTTGCCGGTGAGCTTTTAGCAAAGGCTCTTAAGTTTGCATCTAGTGCGGCAATGGGCAGTTTTCTTTGTGTTTGCACTTTGGTTAATGTTTGAAAATAATCAAGGCGATGAGTCAGTTGCGCTTTTTCTTTAATATTATTTGCATTTTCCAGTGCGAGATAAGCATCAGGTAATCTTGCCAAGGCTAATAAACTTTTAGCCTCAATGATAGCTAGGCGATATTGCTCTGTTGTTGATGGCGCTAAGCCATTAAGTTGCTTAGCTAACCAAAGCGCTTTATGGGGTTTAGCTTCTGCTAGATATAACTCACTGGCGTTTAATAACGAACTAAGGGCTTCATCCTGTTGGTTGGCTGATATTTGTGATGCCGCTTGTGCAAGCTGTTGCTCAGTGGTTAAATTTGTATCAAGCGCTGGCATAACTTCAGCTTGTTTTTCAGCTGACTTTGTTGGTTGACTTGGCTTAGTTGTTGAACAACTGGCCAAAATAGCCACTGTTGCCAACGCACAAAGAGCACTTTTATAAGATGAAAACCATTTAGTGAGTGTCAAAGTTAATAAATCCATACTTTTTAATAGTGCTTTATAATAAACTTCATCCTCTTCAGTCTCAACACAAGTATTTTATTATGTCGGATTCTCAAATTCAGCCCAGCACCTTATATATAGTTGCCACACCTATCGGCAATCTAGGGGATCTTAGTCAACGGGCGCGGGATATACTCGAACAGGTAGATATTATTGCCTGTGAAGATACTCGGCATACCCAACGTTTGTTATCCGCTTATGCGATTAAAAATAAAACGATGTCGATGCATGATCATAACGAGCGTCAACGCCAAGAACAAATTGCCGTCTTGTTAAAAGAAGGCAAAAGCATAGCCTTAGTGTCAGACGCGGGCACGCCGTTGATCAGTGACCCGGGATTTCATTTGGTACGCCATTGCCGCCAGCAAGGGCTTCAGGTTTCGCCGATTCCAGGCGCTTGTGCCGCCATCGCGGCGCTGTCTGTCGCGGGCTTACCCACCGACAGATTTACCTTTGAAGGTTTTTTACCCTCAAAAACAGGTGCGCGACAATCGACATTAAACGCATTGGCCAACGAAGCACGTACCATGGTGTTTTATGATGCGCCGCGCCGCGCTATTGATACCGTTGAAGATATCGTTAAAACCCTTGGCGGTGAACGCTACGTGGTAATGGCGCGAGAATTAACCAAAACCTTTGAAACCATTCATTCAGACACGGCCGAAAATCTATTAAGCTTTTTACAAGCAGATCCTAATCAACTTAAAGGTGAAATGGTGCTCATTATCGAAGGGAAAAAAATTGATCCCAATGATATTCCTGCCCATGTGGTGGCAACACTGAAGTTACTGCTGTCAGAAATGAAGCCAAAAAGAGCTTGTGCTATTGCGGCAGAAATTCATGGGGTGAAGAAAAACGCGCTGTATGAATATGCTTTAGCAATGAAAGAGTAGCGGCTTAGGTGATGTCTATTGGCTTTATGCTGTAATGACTGTTTTTTTCACCGATATCTTTTACCGCTATAAAGCCCTCTCTGCTTTTAAGCCTTTGTAAGTAAGCTTGAGTTTGTGGCTGATAGTGTTTGGCTAGCCCGAGTAGTTCACCTAAATAAAGCGCATAACCGACACTAATGTCGGCAATGGTAAAGCGATTGTCGACCAAATAGTGATGGTTTTCTAAATGGATATTTAAGCGCTTTAAGCGCGCTAAATACCAAATGGCATAATCTTTAACTACTTGTGGCTGTTGACGTTCAGGCTTTTCAAATTGGCTGTATCGCAAGACTAAGGTTTGTGGAAATGTCAGCGTAGCATCACTGCTAAAGAGCCAATTTAGGTAGGCACCGTATTCTGGGTGTGTTGCGGGTAAACTCAACTGAGTTTGCGAGTAACGCTCTACTAAGTATAACAAGATAGCACTTGATTCGGTTAGCGTGGTAGCGCCATCTTTAAGAAACGGTACTGTGCCTAAAGGATTGGTCTGTAAATAAGCTTTGTCTAAAAAACGTGGTGGGAATGGCAAGGTGTGCAAGGTGTATTCAAGCTGCATTTCTTTTAAAGCCCACAAAACACGAAGTGAGCGAGTATTGTGGCAATGCCAAAGTTCGATCATAAATAAAGCCTAAGTCATTTTTAGCTTACTATAACAGCAGATCTATACCCGCGATATTTAATTTAGACCTAAGTGAATATATCGGGTAGAATGCGCCCTGAGTTGACGAGACAATCGCTGCTTTATCGTTGTATCGTTTATTTTTAATAAGCGGTAAACAGATAGAGGGGAGGAAAGTCCGGGCTCCAATGAACAGGGTGCCAGGTAACGCCTGGGGGGCGCGAGCCCACGACAAGTGCAGCAGAGAGAAGACCGCCGATGGTTACTTTTTCGAAAGTTTCACAGGTAAGGCTGAAAGGGTGCGGTAAGAGCGCACCGGATTGCTGGTAACAGTAATTGCAGGGTAAACTCCACCCGGAGCAAGACCAAATAGGGTTTCATGACTATGTTAACGCAAGTTTTCATAGTATAAGCGTGGTTCGCGTGGAAACCGGGTAGGTTGCTTGAGCTATAGAGCGATTTATAGCCTAGACGAATGATTGTCACTCTTCCTTGGAAGAGATACAAAACCCGGCTTATGCGTCATCTCACCAATTTTAGACACCGCTTGATCTGTTGTTAATAGTTCAAGCGGTTTTCTAAAATCCTCTTATATCAATTCCGACATTCAAAAAACGATATACGGTTAGTCACACAGCACCGATTTCTGTACTCCTTCTTCTATGCGTAAAACTCTTCTCAAATTATTAGTATACCGACAGGTACAGGTGTTAAGTATTTATAGCTTAGAAAAAATACTTTTTATGTGAGAGTTAAAGCGCTAAAGCGTCTTGGTGCAAAGAAGTAAGGCTTTGCTTACCGACTCAGAAATTAAGTGTTGCTGTGGTTATTTTAGCGCGAATTTTACTTATTGTATTGAGGTTAAAGCAACTTGTTATTGGCTCAAGAACACTAGACACTGACTCAATCTATTTGTAGTTCTCACAAATCAAAGATGACATGTTAAACTAGTTAGAAATATCCAATATTGATCCCATAATAGCTAAATTTGAGCAAGGTCATAGTGATAAAAGGGACATACACTCAATGCATTATCACACAACAGCTTGTTAGGTTTGGATGATACATTTAGAGAGTAAGACATTTATATTGGGCAAGTATCGGATATTAAGAATTTAATACCGATTATAAAATGCGTTTGAGGTGTAAAAATGAATGAATTTGTTGGCAAGTGGCGTATAACTGAAATGGAAGTTTGGGCACAAGATAGTGTTGATTTAATTGAAGAAGGTTATTTTTACTTTGATGAAAATGACCAAGGGAAATTTATTTTTTGTGCTGTAAAAGGTCATTTAGATGTTGTTGTTAATACCCGAATGCCAGAACTAGAGTTTTCGTGGGAAGGCACTGATGATGCAAGACCTGTTAGTGGCAGAGGTAAGATAGAATTTCCAACACCGTTTGAAGGCGAAGGTATTATTTATATTCATAATGGCGAGAGTTCAATATTCAGTATTAAACGGATAAAACAAACTGTGACTGATAATGTGGTGAAATTTAGGTAATGTCTATGACAAGTTATTACCTTGAGTTTAATCGGTGAATGCAACATACAGGTTAAATTTTTCAAGTCTCAGAATTTTTTACAATCAGCTAAAGGCTATGCTGCTGACCTTATAGTTATCCGAATTAATAAAAAGAGTCTTCCTATTATTTTTTGTTAAGAAAGTGCGCAAAGCGGAATAAGTCCAGTCGGAATATTGAACGTGAACTTTCCAATCATATAGCGGACATAAATTAAATATTCCTATCTCACAATGTCACAATGGGGCACAAAGTGAGCTAGAAAATATTACACCAAATAGACTAAATCTTTAGCTGTCTTATCACTTCAAAGCCTACTATCTCAAAATTAAAGACCTGGCCCCATTATTCCAGATCTCACTGATATGCCAAAAGCGATTGAATGGGTAACCCAAAATAACTAATTTATTGGGTGATTAGCTAACGGCTCATGCATGTATTTAATGACTGTCGCCAAAACAGGCTGCCCAGAAAACTTAATCACTCTTTTTTAGCTTTTGTGCCTCTTTTATGCTTTTCTTGTTTGCATACATTAAACAATCTGTTTCTGATAGCATCTTATCAATATCAAACCCATTAACAGGGTCATATGACTTACAACCGACACTAAAAGAGACGCCTTTAATTCGCTCATCAAATTTTGTTAACTCTGCAAATAATTGAGTTACTCTTAATTTTACCGTCTCCCCTTTATCATCAAACTGATGAAGCCCTAAAAAACAAAATTCATCTCCTCCTAATCGCGCAATGATATCCTCCTTGCGAATAGATTTTGAAAGTGCCTCAGCAAAAGTTTTGATGATAAAATCCCCCATTTTATGTCCATAAGAGTCATTCATTATTTTCAAGCCATTAATATCAAAATACATTAATGACAGTGACATCCGTGAACGCTTAGCTAAGCTGATTAACTGCCGTGCATTTTCGATAAAACCAAATCTATTGTTAATCTCAGAGAGCTCATCGGTCACACTTTGTTTCTTAAGCTTTTTAATTAATAATAAATTTCTAAGATCTCCATCAATCAACTCTTTCAATTGCCATAAAAGCCTAATAAAGCTTGCAGGGTAATTGGTTTCATTTGTGTCTAAGACGCAAAGCGTGCCAAACATATCACCATTGGGCCATTGCAAGGGGACACCTAAATAGGATTTAAAACCAGCATCTGTATATTCGGGGTTATTATTCCAAATACCTTCCTTTTCAGCATTCTTAACATAAAGTGTTTTTTTGTTTTGGATAACGGTTTTGCAATAAACATTCACATTGAAATCGAATGCGATACCGGCTGGAAAATCATCCTGTATAGACTCATTAGCAACAAGCACTTCGACCCCTTTAATATTAGCTTGCATAATCCAAGCTCCGGGCACATCAAAAATTTCAGAGACAACGTTAACCGTGCTTTGCCACCTTTTTAACGAAATTTCTTGTGGCATATTGTCGAAATATGAGTCTTGCAGGTATGGTTGATTTGACATTATTATTTCCCTAATGTGAGGCTACGTTTACCTAAAAAGAAAACTAATTAAACTCGCTAACACGATTCTAGCATGCTAAAACGAAGGTCACTAGCATGCTAAGACGAAGGTCGATAGCCCAGAGCGACTTATAAGCCTACAAATTTCAGCCTGTGGGTGGGATAAACTAATACGCACAAAATATCTATTAGGGCAAGTAGCAACTTTTTCTTCCGTAAATTACGGTTTCATTATCAGATTTAAATAAAGCACTTAAAAGCAAGAGCCAATTAATCTGTATAACCTTAACAATAGCAGGATCAAATTTTGTTTTAATGGCTGTTTTTTGAGCATGAAAACACTTTTTAATTTGGTTTTTTTTCAAGCTAAAATAGCTAAATTAAGCAATTTATTTTTTGTAAGGAGTAACAGGGACGGGTCAAGTTTTTATAAGTTTCTAAGGTGCTTTGGGGGCGACAGCGCCATAGAAAAACGCTGCTAATGTCAGCTATCTGTAATGATAGTAGACATAATATTGGTGATGATTGACATGAAAATAAGGATCGTTTTGTGGCAATAGTGACGGTTAAACCAAATCCCCAATCAGTTTAGTTTTTAGCACTAATATTTGTTGGTGCTAATGTCCCCTTAGTGTAGAGCGGAAGTTAGCTACTCGTTAATCCTAACGTACGCTTGAAGCTCAAAGCCGACTGTGGCGTTTCATCTCAGAGCGCTAACTTTTGCGACTTAAGATACATAGCAAAGTGTAAATTTTACACTTTGCTAACGATCACTTAGATACGATAGCGGACGCTAGCATTAATAGATATTTAAGCTGTTTATAATGTTCAATCTATCTTGTTCCTGACAGTGAGCTAAGCCAACTTTGAAGACGTTAGCATTTGAGAATTTAAACTGAAAATAGTTGTATTTTTTGATCTACAGCGGACATGGCTGAATAACCATATTACGCTAGCAGTTTCCCGACACCTAACGTTTAGCTATAGATGAGAACAGGTGTATATTGAGGATGATTTTTTGCCAATATACCGTTAAGTCTGAACGAGAACAAAACCACCAATATGGTCTTTCAACCTTGCTGTTGTTCTAATTTATTGAATAACATTAATCTATTTTTTATTAAAGCTTTTAGCTCTCATCTTATTTTCGAACTAGTCATTTATTGTATCTGTTGTTGCCATTCGGGCATAATCTAAGTCTTCATATAGTCGAATACTCTATGTAATAACACCTGCAGCAACAAAAAGTTGTAGATGTACATTAACTAACGCTTCAATATCTCTTTGGTAACCCCCACCAATGACTGCAGCGATTGGTATACCTTTAGAATTACAGTAATCAAAAACTAGTTTGTCACGAGCTAAAACACCTTGAGTAGAAATATCAAGATGACCAAGATCGTCATTGCAATGAATATCTACTCCCGCATCGTAAATTACTGCATCAGGCGTAAAGTTAGTAAAGGCTTTATTCAAAGCATTATTTACTGTCTCCAAATAAAGCCCATCTGTTGTTCCTTTCGGCAATGCAAAATCTAAATTTGAAACTTGTTTACGGTGTGGGAAATTTTTTTCACCATGAATTGAAACCGTAAAAACATTTTGATTATTTGACGCTAACTTGGCTGTTCCGTCACCTTGATGTACATCAGTGTCAAATATAAGTACCTTGTTGATATTATCATTTTGTAACATCACTAATGCGGCTAAGTATAAATCGTTAATCATGCAAAACCCGGAGCCAAAGTTAGCAAAAGCATGATGATAACCACCTGTTAAATTTATAGCTTTTCCGTATTGTAAGGCTAATTGTGCAGTCATTATAGTTCCACCAACAGCGGTTAGTGTTCGTTCAATCAATTGTTGAGACCAAGGAAAACCTATTCTTCGCATCGCTTTAATCTCTAATTGATTATTAACCAACTGATGTATATAGGTGGGATCATAAACGGTTTTTAAATTATCCACATTAACCGGTGCTGGTTGTTTAAACCAATTTTTAGGCACTCCATTGGAGGCAAGTGCATTTCGTATTCCAACATATTTTTCTATTGGGAATCGATGTCTAATGGGTAATTCAAGTTGGCTATAAATAGGGTGAAATACGAGTGGTGTCATAATTTAACTTATATAATATTTAAAAAACGTTAATGATAATAACTAAAATGTCGAGCATGTAACCTTATTATCGATATCTACGCAAATCGACACTTATTGAAGATATTTTAACAGTAGAGAAGAATACCGGTAACTAATATCATATATATGATCTTATTTTTATAATAAACCGTACCTTATATTATTAATTAAATGTGGCAATCAATGAATAAATTAATTTTACTTGTACTTTCTTGTACTCTCGTTGCCTGTACTGAAGGTGACGACAATGACGTAGTCGGGTATGAAGGTATTATAGAAAATATAGCAAGAACAAATCTAAATTCATCTGTCTCGCCTTGGAATTCTTCAAACACGGATAATTCTGGGCAACGATATCAAGAGATCCTTGCAGATGGTCAAATAAAACGCTGGGATTATAATAATACAGGATTAATTCCAGTAAAAGTCAACAATGTTGATATTGCTAACTCTGCAATGAATCGAATTGAAGAAGAGTTAGCACTAGTTATTTTTGATCGAACTAGTATACAAGATACTCCTGACCAGGATATTACCCGTGGAATTATAGTTAGTTATGGGACTGCGTTCAGCCCCAGTGGTCCAGCATGTGGACATGTATCTTCCCACTTGAATAATACATCAATGGCAACCAATTTTTATGATGAGCGCGGTGAAATCAGTGGTAAGTTTTATTTGCATTTAACTTCAAACACATGCATTGCCGATACAAATATTGCGATACATGAATTTGGTCATGTACTCGGAATGTATCCTCACTTCGAAGGCTTCGGTATAGGGCCTCCGATAGATAATAATTTTTGGAATGCCTTATATAATATTTATAATAATGATGTGGGGACATTAGAGGAAGATCTAATTATTGAAGCCATTTATTAATGTAGCTAACCCTTAAGAAGGTTGAGGGTTGGTTTTAAACTAATTCAAGCACTACTACTTATTTTTTTGTAAAGACTCCTCCGTGCGCTAAGCGGAATTTAGAGTCATAAAATTAAACCTTCCGTATCACACTTATAAGCTGACGTTAAATTTAATAAAGTTATTGGCAACTGTAAACTTGATATAGTCATTGATTCTTTGTGAAAAAATGATGATATTCAGCACAATTTTAACCAAAATTTACAGCTTGTTTGCAGGGCTGGTTTCAGCTCTCAACCAGACTTAGAGCGACGACAAATCATTTATCTAGCATGAGCGCTTAGGCCTTTATCGCGAACGTTCCCACGTGACAACCACTGTAATGTTTTTCTGCGCCAATGCTTGCTGCGTTAACCGTGTCAAATCGGCCAACTTGCCACGGTCATTGGTATTGGTGACTTCGTGCGTCACTATTAAATGATGTTTCGTATCAACAGAGCTTTGAACGTTATAACAAACCTGTCTGTTCATGCCTTGTGTTTTAAGTAAGCGGGCATCAGGGTCAACCGTGGAAAGTTGCTTGTCTGGATGCGCCTCCACTTGTACAGCAAGTTCCTTGAGTTCAACTACGCGTTGTTTCATCCATGCAATTTTCTCAGCAGCAGAGGCTTGAACAGCATCAACTTTATCATTGGCATCGGCGGTTTCAAGTCGACTTAAGTAATTCTCAATATGTTTTTCCATACGGCGAATATGGTCTTTGACTTTGTTCGGCGTGTAATTGTTGTGCTTGCTGTTAACCGCTTTGAATTTACTACCATCTATAGCCACAACGGCATCGGTGAACATATTCATTTGACGGCATAACTCGATGAAGTGACGGCAGACTTTGGTGATAGCCTTACCGTTGTCCTTTCTAAAGTCGGCAATCGTTTTAAAGTCTGGTTTTAAGCGCTCAAGTAACCACATTAACTCAACATTGCGATGTGACTCTTTCTCTAAGCGGCGAGAAGACTGGATGCGGTTCAAATATCCGTAGATGTATAACTTAAGCAACACGGCAGGATGATAACCTGGCCGACCTGTATTTTTGGCGATAACACGGTTGAACCCTAAAGTGTGTAAATCAAGCTCATCAACAAAGGCGTCAACGACACGAACGGGGTTTTCTTTGGTGACAAAATCGTCCAATGCTTCAGGAAATAGGGTTATTTGGTTTCGACCTTGGCCTTTAATATGGTGGGACATATCAGCACTTCTCGTTTTTGTTTTCCTACTATTAATTATAGCTAATACGCTATCTTCGAGAGCTGAAAATTAAGATTGATTGATCATAAAAAACTGAGGGTTAGACCAAAAGGTGATCAATAGTTTTCACACAGTCTGGTGGCTAAGCGGACTCTTTACAGTGATAAATAGGTGTCTAAATTAGGTCTTGTTCTTTTTGTTATGGTGCCACCTAAGTTTGATGGGGGTGCACAATAACCCCTCCAGTTAGGTGGCCAAATTAACTATGCCACTACATGTGCTTAATACAGGGTGTATTAATTATTTGCCTGCCTGTCTATCTATCTATGACTACTTTTCGAGGAAGGCTTGTTCGATGACATAATCACCTTGCTCTCGTGATGTGGCTTTTTTAAAACCTTGTTTATTTAACATTGCCATCGTGTCATCAAGCATGGATTGATTACCACAAAGCATGAACCTATCCGTACTTGGATCAATAGCCGGCAAGCCAATTTCTTGTGTTAAGGTATTATTCGCTAGCAAGTGAGTAATTCTTTGTTGATGAGCTTGAGAACGAAACGCCTCCCGAGTCACTGTTGGGTAATAAATCAGTTTTTCTTTGACCCAATCACCAAAAAATTCATTGTTCGGTAGTTCATCACAGATAGTGTGTTGATAAGCGAGTTCAGAAATATTACGCACACCATGAACCACTATAATTTTTTCATACTGTTCGTATAGGTGCGGATCTTTAATAATGCTCATAAAGGGTGCTAACCCGGTTCCGGTCGCAAGCAAGTATAGGTGCTTTCCTGGCTTAAGCCTGCCGGCTACCAAGGTTCCGGTAGGGCGTGTTGATAGCGTAAGTAGCTCACCAACTTTAATGTGTTGCAAACGAGAGGTGAGTGCCCCATCGGGAACTTTTATACTAAAAAATTCGAGTTCATCTTCATAATTGGCACTGGCAATGCTGTAAGCCCGTAGTAATGGTTTGCCATCGACCTCAAGGCCTATCATAACGAACTGTCCGTTTTCAAAGGTGAATGTGGGCTGACGAGTGGTTTTAAAGCTAAACAGCGTATCATTCCAGTGATGAACACTCGTGACTGTTTCTGTAATGGTATGTCTCATTTAATACTCTTGTAAACTAGGGTGGGAAAAGCTATCCGTACCTATATGATGTTAATATTAATTCTTGAACAGGGTTTGAACCAAGGTAGTTTGTAAATACGGCTCAGTCTTATCTGTTTACATCTTCGTTTTAGCAATGGCCTGAATTTTAGCGACGATAGCATGCAGGCCGTTGCCACGAGTGGGGGTGATATGGCGCTCAAGGTCCAGTGCTTTGAAATAGCCATTAATGTCAAAATCCAGAATTTTCGCCATGGTTTTGTCATTAAAAACGGCTATCACTAAGGCCAGTAGGCCATTAACAATTACCGCGTCACTGTCTGCCTGAAACTGTAATTTACCGTCCCGCTCAGTGCTCACTAGCCAGACATTGCTTTGGCAACCTCGGACCAGATTCTCGTTAGTTTTCAGACTTTCATCAATAGGTGGAATACTTTTGCCTAAATCGATGATGTACTGATAGCGCTGCTCCCAGTCATCAAAAAAGGCCATATCCTCTATAATTTCTTGGCTGCTTGGTAGGTTCATCAGGGACTCTCAGGTTATCTAACTAGAAAAAAATACCGGCTTCGAGCTGAGCTTCTTCGCTCATCATCTCACGGGACCAGGGGGGATCAAATATCAGCTCTACCGCAACTTTTTTAACATTGGGTACCATGCTCACTCGGTATTCTACATCGCCTACCAACACAGGTCCCATACCACAGGCGGGGGCTGTCAGGGTCATATCGATATGCACGGTTTGTGTATCCTGATTGACAACAACTTTGTAAATCAGCCCCAGAGATAACAAGTCAATGGGAATTTCAGGATCATAGACAGTGGCTAGGGCTTGTAAAACATGATCCTTATGGATAAGACCATCGTTGAGGATAGGAAAATCCAGTTTTTGTGATTTGCGCCCTATGGCATCGGCATCAGTGCCATCAATACGCAACATATTGCCGCGCCAAGTGACGGTATAGTTGCCGCCAAGATCCTGGGTGATATTGACAAATTCGCCTTGCGGGATCACTTGTAAATCGCCATTAGGCACACCCCTTGCCTTGCATTCGCGCTCAGTAATTACTATTTTTTGTTGCATTTATTGAACCTCTTTATGACAAAGCACAGGTTTGTAATGAGATTTAGCTGACACTAAAGCTTTCACCACAACCACATTCATTGACTGCATTGGGGTTATTAAACCTGACTACGCCGTTGACGCCTTCTTTTACATAGTCAATTTCAGTGTTTCTGACTAAATCCATGGTTTTGGCGGCGATGGTCAGGGTGAGCTTATCACTCGCCTCGATCCGCGTATCTCCGTCTTCTGGTTCCTTGGCAACGTCCAGCACATAGGAGTAACCCGTGCAGCCGCTGACTTTACTAGACAGGCGCAATAGATGGCCGGGGTGCTCTGCTAACTTGCCTTCAAAATACTTTATCGCAGCTTTTGTCAGGGTGACGGCTTCGCCTTGGCTTTTTTCGGGGGTAAATTTTTCTACATTCATCAAATAATCCTCAGGCCAGCATGTTCTGGACTTTTTTAAGGGCAATAAACAACGCGTCCACTTCTTCTAAAGTGTTATATACCGAGAATGAAGCTCTGGCTGTCCCCGGTAAATTCAAGCGACGCATCAGTGGTTGGGCACAATGATCCCCCGTACGGATGGCAATGCCCTGACGATCCAGAAGAAAGCCTATATCGGCGGGGTGGCAGCCTTGTAATATAAAACTCAACACGCCCATCTTATTGGCAGCATTGCCGATAATGGTTAAGCCCTCAAAGGCTTGGGCCTGTTCCAGGGCGCTGGCCATCAGTGCCTGCTCATGCGCTTGTACCGCGCTTAAGTCCAGGCTGGTAAACCAGTCTATGGCGGCGGCTAAAGCTATGGCACCGGCAATATTGGGGGTGCCAGCCTCAAGACGGTTAGGCAATTCGCCCCAGGTGGCACTTTCGTAGGTGACGGTGGCAATCATTTCACCGCCGGTCTGCCATACAGGCCAGTCCTGAAGCACCTCTTCTTTACCCCAAAGCACACCTATGCCGGTAGGGCCAAACAGCTTGTGACCGGAGAATACGTAAAAGTCACAGCCGATATCGCTTACATTCACATTGCCATGGGCAATACTCTGTGCACCGTCAATGAGCACTAACGCGCCTTGTTCTTTACTGAGGGCGGTGAGCTCTTTTACCGGATTAACTGTACCCAGGGCATTAGAGACATGGGGCAGGGCAACCATTTTCGTTTTCTGTGACAACAAGGCAGCAAAGGCTTCGGTATCCAGTGTGCCATTATCATGGATGGGTGCAATTTTCAGTGTTGCACCGCTACGCAAACAGGCCTGCTGCCAGGTGACAAGGTTAGCGTGATGTTCCATTTCAGTTACCAGCACTTCATCGCCATTTTGCAGGCGCTGGGCCATGCCATTGGTAACAATATTGATACCTTCGGTGGTGCCACTGGTCCAAATCACTTCCTTGCGATCATGGGCATGAATAAAGTTGGCGACTGTATCTCGGGCTTTTTCGTAGCGTCGGGTGGCCTCATCGGAAAGATGATGAGCGCCGCGATGCACATTGGCATTACACTGAGTGTAAAAGTCAGTTATCGCCTGGATCACCGCCTGAGGTTTTTGGGTGGTGGCGGCATTATCCAAATATACCAAGGGATGACCCTCAATTTGCTGATGCAAAATAGGGAACTGGCCTCGAATTTCATCCATATTCAGTACACTGTTGTTGGTATTCATTTTACTTCCATTTCTACGAAGCGTGAATGCAATTGGGGCTTGAGCCACTGCGCCAGGTGCTGATTAGGCATCTGTTCCACCAATTCCTGAATAAAGCCGAAGTTGAGCATAACCAGCGCTTGGGATCGTGATATACCGCGTGAAAGCAAGTAATACAAGGTTTCTTCCTCGGTCTCGGCAACGGTGGCACCGTGAGCACACAGCACGTCGTCGGCATAGATTTCCAACTCAGGCTTAGTATTTATTTGACCGCGACGGGACAATAACAGGTTGCGGTTATGCAGCTCTGCTAGCGTCTTCTGGGCATTGCGGTGAATATGAATACGGCCATTGAAAACGGCCTTGGCCTTGTCACCGACAATGCCTCGGGCATTTTCTTTTGTGGTGCCATTGGGCATCACATGTTCGATGGTGCTGTGCAGATCAAAGTTCTCTGCTTCGCCAAGCAGGTAAATGGCGTTAAATTTGGCCTTGGCATGCTCACCGTTATGAATGATATCCACATCCATGCGTGACAATTCACTGCCATAAGCGATAAGCGTGCTGTTAAGCTGTGCTTTTTGCTGCAGGCTGAAATGACAGCCGCCGATATGAATGGCCTGATGGGTATGCATGGCCAGTCGGTAATGCTCAAGATAAGCTTGTTCACCGATGTCATATTCGGCAAAACCTGTGCTAAGGCTGGCCTGTTCTCCTTGTCCGTGCTCAATTACTGTGGCACTGGCATGGCTACCTAAGCGCACCAGAACACGATGATGAGACTCTTGTCCATCGCTACTGATATTAACAATCCGAATCGGCTGTTCAATCTTACTGTTGGCATCAATATCGATAATCAGGCCATCTTCTGCTAAGACATCGTTGACCAGCCCAAAAAGATGACGTTGAGGTTTGATCTTGGCAAACAGGGCGTTGGCCGTGTTTTGTTCCTTATCTGATGCATCTTGCAAGCTACTAATATGTAGCCCTTGTGGTAAAGGCAGTAAGCTTATATCACTTTGTAATTTGCCATTTACAAACACTAAATCTAGGCTGTTCAGACCCTCAATATCTTCAATGATGGCTTTGCCCGCTGTGCTACTAGGGCTTAATTCAAGCTGTTCCAGTGGTGCCAGTGAGGTATATTTCCAGCTTTCTACTCGACGATTAGGCCATTTAGTGTTGCCCAGCGCTTCTAGGGCTTGGACCCGAAGCGGGCTAAGCCAGTCATCAATGGCCTGACCACGGTCTATTACCTGCTTTAACCACTGACTCATGCATTTTTCTCCTCGGCGTTATCCTGTCCTAAGAAAGCGTAACCTTCTTTTTCCACGTCTGTGGCCAGTGAGGCATCGCCACTTTTGACGACTTTACCATTGGCCAAAATATGCACGTAGTCAGGTTTAATATAGTCAAGCAAGCGCTGATAATGGGTGATGATAATAAAGCTGCGCTTGCCGTCGCGTTGGCTGTTCACGCCGTTAGCTACTACCTGTAAGGCATCGATATCCAAACCAGAGTCGGATTCATCCAGAATACATAGACTGGGTTCAAGCAGGATCATCTGCATAATTTCGTTGCGTTTCTTTTCGCCGCCGGAAAATCCTTCGTTAACACCGCGTTTAAGAAAATCTAGCGATAGCTGCACTTGTTTGCAGGCTTCCTTGGCTTTTTTCAGAAACTCTGTGGCAGTCAATGGCGTTTCACCACGTTGTTCACGTATGGCGTTCACCGATTCTTTCATAAAGGCCATATTGCTGACTCCGGGGATCTCTACCGGATACTGAAAAGCCAGAAATAGTCCCTTGCGGGCTCGTTCTTCTATCGCCATTTCGAGCAGGTCTTCACCGTTAAATTCTACTTGGCCTTCACTTACCTCGTAGCCTTCGCGGCCGGATAGAATGAAACCTAAGGTGCTTTTACCCGCGCCGTTAGGGCCCATAATAGCATGAACTTCACCGGGTTGAATGTCTAGGTTGAGACCTTTTAGTATCTCTTTTTGTTCTACACTGGCGTGTAGGTTGTTAATTTTAAGCATGTATTTTTATCCTATTGAGCCTTCAAGACTGATCTCGAGTAATTTGCCCGCCTCTACGGCGAACTCCATTGGCAGTTCTTTGAATACTTCCTTACAGAAGCCATTAACGATCATAGATACGGCCTTTTCAGGATCAAGACCACGTTGCTGGCATAAAAACATCTGATCATCGCTAACCTTGGAGGTGGTAGCCTCATGCTCCACTATGGCAGAGGGATTGCGACTCTCGATATAAGGGAAGGTGTGAGCACCGCAGCGATCACCAATGAGTAATGAATCACACTGGGTAAAATTACGGGCACCTTCCGCCTTAGCACCCATACTGACCAGGCCACGGTAGGTATTGTTGCTGTTACCGGCGCTGATACCTTTGGAAATAATAGTGGATTTGGTATTCTTGCCCAAATGGATCATCTTGGTGCCTGTATCGGCCTGCTGTCTGCCCCTTGTTAGGGCAACAGAATAGAATTCACCTACACTGTTATCGCCTTTGAGGATACAACTGGGGTATTTCCAGGTGATTGCAGAGCCAGTTTCCACCTGAGTCCAAGAAACCTTGGCATTGGTGTGACATATAGCGCGTTTGGTGACAAAGTTATAGATCCCCCCTTTACCGTTCTCATCACCGGGATACCAGTTTTGTACGGTAGAGTACTTGATTTGAGCGTCATCCATAACAACCAGTTCAACCACGGCAGCATGCAGTTGGTTTTCATCTCGTTGAGGCGCGGTGCAGCCTTCCAGGTAACTCACATGGCTGCCCTCTTCGGCAACAATCAGTGTCCGTTCGAACTGGCCAGTATTTTCTTCATTGATACGAAAGTAGGTGGACAGCTCCATAGGGCAACGCACGCCCTTGGGTATATAGACAAATGAACCATCGGTGAATACTGCACTGTTAAGGGCAGCGAAGTAATTATCTGAACGGGGAACTACCGATCCGAGATATTTTTTTACCAGTTCAGGATACTTATGCACGGCCTCGGATATAGGACAGAAGATAACGCCCGCTTCTTCCAGCTTTGCACGGTAGGTGGTCACCACAGACACAGAATCAAAAACGGCGTCTACAGCAACCCCAGCTAGCATTTCTTGCTCATAAAGCGGAATGCCTAGCTTTTCATAGGTGCGCAACAGTTCAGGGTCTACTTCATCCAAGGACTGTGGTTTGTCAGCCATACTTTTAGGTGCTGAGTAATATGAGATGGCATTAAAATCTATTTTTGGGTAATGCACATGAGCCCAATCCGGCTCTTCCATGTCAAGCCAGTTGTTATAGGCGCGAAGACGCCACTCTAACATCCATTCTGGTTCTTCTTTCATGGCGGAGATGCGGCGTATAACATCTTCGTCCAAGCCAGGTGGAAAGGTTTCAGATTCGATGTCGGAAACAAAACCGGCATCGTATTTGCGGGATAACGCCTGATCGAGTTGCTCACTCATACTTTAGTTTCTCCATAGCTATGTTGCCCTGATTTAAATAATTAGATACCAGAGTGGCTGTCTAAGTTTTTGTAAACCACGAATGTGACGGCAACAGCATAATACTTGAGTGATTTACTCAAGTATTAATCATATAGTACTTGACTAAATCACTCAAGTATTATGAATAAAAAAATAATCGCTTTCAATTGACTTAGTAAGTATAAAGTCATGCTTTAGAGCAACAATACCGACCTGTTCACTGCTATTGTTGCTCTAAAGCAGGTCATCGGTGAAAAAGTTAACTAGGCTATGCTGCCAAATAAAATGTTTGAGAGGGCAGCTAGCGCAGGCATCAGCAAAGTTTTTTTGCTAATATTATCGTCGACCCTCGTTATAAATTCCAGCGAGACTGCATTAAACACAACAACACAACACAAAGGTAGAATATTTACCATGCTCAGCGAATCAATTTTACTATGACAGCAAAACGCAACGAGCGGAAAGTACCGTCCGGAAGAATTGCTCGCTTAGCTAAGCTCGGTGGTTTGGCCTCAGCGGTTGCTGGCAATATTGTTAAAGGTGCGACAAAACAAATGCTCAGTGGTCAGCGGCCATCATTAACTCAGTCCTTACTGAATATCGACAACGCCATATCGATCACCAAGCGTCTAGCACATATGCGTGGCGCGGCCATGAAACTTGGCCAACTACTCTCCATGGATGCAGGTGAATTACTGCCTGCTGAATGGGAACCTATTCTATCACGACTACGCCAAGAAGCTGACCCAATGCCTAAGTCGCAACTACTCAAAACCCTAGAAGCATCTTGGTCAAAAGACTGGTATCAACAATTTAGTTATTTTTCATTTTCCCCCATAGCGTCGGCAAGCATTGGTCAGGTTCATAGAGCTACATTAAAAGATGGCCGTCAGCTGGCGATTAAAGTCCAATACCCGGGGGTAAGAGAAAGCATTGACAGCGATATTGATAATGTCATGAGTTTACTGAAACTGAGCGGTGTATTACCTCAACATATCGATTTGACCAGCTTGCTCGATGAAGCAAAAGCACAACTTAAAAACGAAGCTAATTATTTGCAAGAAGCCAAATTTCTTAACGCTTATCGTGCCAATCTGCGCAACGACCCTCGCTTTATTGTGCCCTTTGTCGTTGACGAGCTAACTGATCAAAATATACTCGCGATGGAATACATCGAAGGTTCTGCCATCACAGATATTAGTACCATGAGTGCTGACATTGTCGATCTAGTATGTACTCAGTTAATGCACTTAACTTACCAAGAACTGTTCAGCCATAAACTCATGCAAAGTGATCCCAACTTTGCCAATTTTTTGTATCAGAGCGAGACGCAAAAAATAGTGTTACTCGATTTTGGAGCCTGCCGGCAGATTTCCCAGCATACCTCAGTGCATTATCTCGCTATGGCTGATGCTATGCAGCGCCAAGATACTAATGACATGCGTTTAGCCCTGTATTCGCTTGGTTTAATTGACAATAACATGAGCGCGGCGGCCATAGATACTGTGTTAAAAGCGTGTTTTGAAGCGAGTGATTGCTTGCAAAGTGATACGGGCTACAACTTAAAAAAACAACAGCTAATTAAACGAATTCAAGAAGTTAGTATGCCACTGATGACTGATAAAACAGCCGCAGCATCTCCTATATTTGAGGTTGCATTAGTTAATCGTAAAATTACCGGCATGATATTGCTAGCCAATAAGTTAGGTGCAACACTGGATTTTAAAAGCGCACTTGCTCCTTACTTAACGAAAAGCGCAAAGCAACCGAACGATGAAATATGACACCATTGATGAATGACTTTTACAGGTTAAAAGGGTGCTGTGACCCATTGGGATTAGTACCTCCATGACGTCAGAAGAGCTATTTAGAAATAAAAAACTGATTTATGAAGGCTTATAGCACATTAACTATTCCGCCCTACTTAGTTTGGTAATCACAGTTTGGTAATCACAGTTTGGTAATCACAGTTTGGCAATAAAAACACCTAATCAAGTGGACAAAAAAGGTTAGAATCTTAAGCCACGTCCTTCATTAAAAACGGTCAATGTATGTTCGTGCAGGGCACTTACTTGCCATGAAATATAGACACAATATATCGCAATATTACCTATGACGATCATGCTGCCATTAGCTATCTAAATCTATGCATTCAGATTTAGATAGCTGATTTAGTTAAGCAGATTGAGATAAGCAGATTTGGATAAGCATGATAATCCCAATTTTTATAACTGGGCTAATGCTAGTTTTATGATGGAGGATAATTGTGAACCATCGTTATCGGCATACTTTGTTATGTTTGCTTTCATTGAACGTGCCCAAAATTTCTTTACATGATTAGCAACGATCATAGCCGTTTCTTCGTCAGTTTTTTTGTAATTATTATTATTAGCAATTTGGTTGAGCATACTAATTAGATTGTCAATTTGAGAACTACTCATCACTATTTTCCTGTTTATTTATTGAATTTGGTATAGCAAGTATGTCTACCAGGGCGAGCAAAACCAATTAAATTGAGCTTAGCTTGATTTGCCAAGCTTATTGCTAAGCCCGTTGGTGCCGAAACCGCGACTAATGTGGCGATATTAGCACTGGTTACTTTTTGTACCATCTCATAGCTTGCTCTGCTTGAAATGACAACAAAGCCACTTTGGCTGTTGATTTTACGCAGCGCTAAGCTGCCAATTAACTTGTCTAACGCATTGTGTCGACCGACATCTTCACATAAGAGGAGTATCTTGCCAGTATCGTCACACCATGCGGCTCCATGAACCGCACCGGTTAACGCTTGTAATTTTTGATGCTCACTTAACTGTGACAGTGCATCTTGTACTACTCGTGAAGAGGGCAGCGTTTGTGGCGTTACACTCTTAATTGGCCGAATGGCGGTCTCCAGTGATTCACTACCACATAAACCACAGCCTGTGCGGCCAGTAAGGTTACGTCGGTGTGACTTTAAAGACATCATACGTTCAGAGCTAATATCAAGACGTACTTCTATGCCTTTTTCACTGGCTACCAGCTCAATATCATAGATTTCAGCCGCGTGATTAATAATGCCTTCAGACAAACTAAAGCCTAAGGAAAACTCATGTAAATTGGCGGGTGAGGCCATCATAACCGCGTGAGAAATGCCATTATAAACCATAGCAATAGGCACTTCCTCTGCGATACAGTCAAGTTTTTTTTGCTCACTACCTTGCTGCCAATAGTGCACAGGGAGTGTTAAATGGCTTGGTTGCAATTTTGCTTCGTCTTCCAGCGTCAAATTTACCTTCCTATAGTGGCTTTTTGTTTTTTAGGTGAACGTTTAAAGTGCTCTTTTTGTTGTGCACTGAATTTTTTATAACGCGTCTGCCAAGCTGACGGCGAGGTGACTTTTTCCACCTGTACCGCAGTGACTTTATATTCAGGACAATTAGTTGCCCAATCCGAACTGTCGGTGGTAATAACGTTGGCGCCACTGATGGGGTGATGGAAGGTAGTGAATACCACACCACTTTGCATACGTTCACTGACTTTTGCTTTGAGTACAGTATCACCCGCACGGCTGCTAATGCCTAACCAGTCACCATCATTAATACCTCTTTCTTCGGCATCGTTAGGATGTATTTCAAGTAAATCTTCTTGGTGCCAAGTATGGTTGGCGGTACGTCGTGTTTGTGCGCCAACATTATATTGACTGAGTATTCGCCCAGTGGTTAATAATAACGGGAAGCGTTTGTTAGCGCGATCTTCACTAGCAAGGTATGGCGTAATCGCAAAACGACCTTTGCCAATGGGAAAGCTTTCCACGTGCATGATAGGTGAACCATCAGGAAACTCTTCGTTACAAGGCCACTGAATACTACCCTGTTCGTCCAATTTTTTATAACTGACCATACTGAAAGTAGGCACTAATGACGCTATCTCATCCATTATCTCAGAAGGATGTTGATAATTCATCGGGTAACCTAAAGCATTAGACAGCTTTTGGGTGACTTCCCAGTCTGCGAATTCAGCCAATGGCTTCATTACTTTACGCACCCGATTTATGCGTCTTTCTGCATTGGTGAAGGTACCATCTTTTTCTAGAAATGAAGAGCCGGGTAAAAATACGTGTGCATATAGCGCGGTTTCATTTAGAAAAATGTCTTGCACAATCAAACACTCTAATGATGACAATGCGGCCTGTACATGTTGGGTATTAGGATCTGACTGTAAAATGTCTTCTCCTTGCACATACATGGCTTTGAACGTGCCTTCAATGGCGGCATCAAACATGTTTGGAATACGAAAGCCGGGTTCGTTATCTAAGGTTACGCCCCAACTTTTTTCAAATTTAGCGCGCAACACATCATCACTGACATGCTGATAACCTGGCAGCTCTTGTGGGAATGAACCCATATCACAAGAGCCTTGAACATTATTCTGTCCACGCAATGGATTAATACCTACGCCTTCACGGCCTATGTTACCTGTAGCTAATGCTAAGTTTGCAATACCCATGACCATGGTTGAACCTTGGCTATGCTCGGTAACGCCTAAACCATAATAAATAGCGCCATTTTTCGCCTTGGCAAAAGCACGCGCGGCCATGCGAACTTGTTCGGCATTAACCGTGGTAATACTTGCCATCGCTTCCGGTGAGTTGATCTCATCAAGAATAAACTCACGCCATGCGTTGTATTCATCAGTACGCTGCTCAATGAAATTTTTGTCCTCTAAGCCTTCACTGATAATGACGTGTGCTATGGCATTGATCATGGCAACGTTGGTACCAGGTTTTAGCGGCAGGTGATGATTAGCACTTATGTGAGCGGTATTAAGTAAATCAATGGTTCGGGGATCAACAACAATTAACTCTGCGCCTTGGCGTAAGCGTTTACGCAACTGTGAAGCAAACACCGGGTGAGCGTCAGTGGGGTTTGCACCAATAACCATAACCACATCAGATTTCATCACTGAGTCGAAAGTTTGTGTACCCGCAGACTCACCAATGGTTGCTTTGAGTCCATAACCTGTCGGTGAATGACAAACACGAGCGCAGGTGTCGGTATTATTATTACCAAAAGCAGCGCGGATCAATTTTTGTACTAAATAGGTTTCTTCATTGGTACAGCGAGATGAAGTAATACCGCCAACACTTTCACGGCCATATTTAGCCTGAATGTTTTTAATTTTATTGGCGGCAAACCCTAAGGCTTCATCCCAACTGACCACTCGCCATTCTTCATCAATGCTGTCGCGCACCATAGGTTCAGTGACGCGGTCTTTATGAGTGGCATAACCAAAGGCAAAGCGGCCTTTGACACAAGAATGACCTTGGTTGGCTTTACCGCCCTTGTAGGGCACCATGCGTATAACTTCTTCACCTTTCATTTCAGCTTTAAAAGAACAACCAACGCCACAATAGGCACAAGTTGTGATGATACTGTGTTCTGGTTGTCCTTTGTCAATCACTGATTTTTCCATCAGTGTTGCTGTTGGACAAGCCTGTACACAGGCGCCACAAGAGACACAATCAGAGGAGGCAAAATCGTTTTCACTGGTACCAGCGCTGACTTTTGAGGCAAAACCTCGACCTTCAATGGTTAAGGCAAAAGTACCTTGAACTTCTTCACAGGCTCTAACACAACGAGAGCAGGTGATACATTTACTGGGTTCAAAGGTAAAATAAGGGTTAGAGTCATCAATTTTGGCGTCAAGATGATTATCGCCATCAAAACCATAACGCACTTCACGTAAGCCAACGGCTCCGGCCATATCTTGTAATTCACAGTCGCCATTACTTGAACAGGTTAAGCAGTCAAGTGGGTGATCAGATATATAGAGTTCCATAATATTGCGGCGTAATTTTGCAATGTCATTATTCTCAGTAGACACCACCATGCCTTCTTTAACCGATGTGGTACATGAGGTGGGATAGCCTCTCATACCTTCAATTTGTACCGCACATAAACGACATGAACCAAAGGCTTCGATGTTATCAGTGGCACAAAGTTTAGGAATATTAATATCAGCTATCGCGGCAGCGCGCATCACTGAGGTACCTGCAGCAACCGTTATTTTTACCCCGTCAATCTCAAGACACACTGTTTGTGTTGAGGTGCTAGCAGGAGTGCCATAATCTTTATTAAAATCGATTGGTTTATTCGACGTGGTATTAGTGGCCGGATCAAAATAATTAATCATGATTGCTCTCCTGTGCGGTTAAATAAAAGTCTTGAGGAAAATCAGTAAAAGCACTGCGTACGGGTATAGGTGTCATACTGCCCATTGCGCACAAAGAACCGTCAATCATGGTGTCGCAAAGGTCATTTAGTAAAACCATATTCTCAGCGCGGCGCTCATCGTTTTTTATCCGATCAATCACTTCTACACCACGTGTTGAACCAATTCTACAAGGCGTACATTTACCGCAAGATTCAACCACACAAAATTCCATTGAAAAACGTGCTTGTTCTAGCATATCAACACTGTCATCAAACACGACAATGCCACCATGACCTAGCACGGCAGAGGCTTTAGAAAATGCTTCATAATCAAGTGGAATATCGAGTTTATGGCTAGGTAAATAAGCGCCTAATGGGCCACCGACTTGAATGGCTTTTATTGGACGGTTGCTGGCGGTGCCACCAGAAAAGTTATCAATAAGATCTTTTAAGCTTGAGCCAAAAGGTAGTTCAATTAGTCCACCTTGTTTAACATTACCGGCGAGTTGAAAAGGTAAGGTACCTCGTGAACGATTTGTGCCATATCGTTGGTAGGCCTGACTGCCTTCACTCATAATAAACGGAATAGCTGCTAGAGACAGCACATTGTTAACAATGGTGGGTTTGCCAAATAAGCCTTCTAAAGCCGGAAGTGGTGGCTTAAAGCGCACCATGCCTCTTTTACCTTCTAGTGATTCTAAAAGGGCCGTTTCTTCACCACAAATATAAGCTTCTGCGCCTAATCTCACTTCTAAATTAAAGGTTTTACCACTACCACAAATGTTATTACCTAAATAACCGGCGGCACTAGCAATCTCAATAGCTTGTTGTAATATTTCATCGGCAATAGGGTATTCTGAACGTAAATAAATATAGCCTTGGTCGGCACCAACCGCTAATCCGGCAATAATCATGCCCTCAATCAGCATAAAGGGATCACATTCCATGACTAATTTATCCGCAAAGGTGCCAGAATCACCTTCGTCAGCATTACAAACGATATATTTTTTATCCGCCGTGGCATCTCTTACCGTTTGCCACTTTATACCGGTCGGAAAAGCAGCGCCACCTCGGCCACGAAGACCAGAATCTACGACAGCGGTGACAATTTCCTGAGTCGATAACGCGAGTGACTTTTGCAGGCCTTTAAAGCCATCTAAGGCAAGGTAATCATCAAGAGAAACTGGGTCAGTAATACCTGCACGGGCAAAGGTAAGGCGAGTTTGTTTTTTTAGATAGGCAATGTTTTCAGTTAGGCCTAAGGCTAGCGCATGAGCTTGTGGTTTTTCATGGAGAATATTCTGGCTAATATCTTCCATAATACTTGCAACATCGGCCGATGCTACAGGGCCATATGCCATACGGCCTTGTGCTGTTTCTACTTCGACCATAGGCTCTAACCAAAATAAACCACGCGAGCCATTTCTGATTATTTTTAGGTCAATATCATGATCTGATAAATAGTGCGTAAAGGCTTGAGCAACTTCATGTGCTCCTAAAGAAATAGCGGTACTTTCTCGTGGAATAAAAATTTTCGTTGTCATGGTCACTCTCACTTTGATTCGTGGTCTACATTAGAAAGAATTTCTTCAAATCTCTGATTAGAAATACGACCATAAAGATCATCATTGATTCTAATGTTAGGGCCAGTTGCACAGTTACCGAGACAATAAACACTATCCAAACTGAATTTTTTATCACGGGTCATTTGATGATAATCAATAGCTAAAAAATCTTTAGCGTGTGCTTCAAGTTCTCGACTTCCTCGAGATTGACATGCTTCTGCACGGCAAATTTGAATTTGGTATTTACTAGGAGCAGAGGTACGAAATTGATGATAAAAACTAATAACACCATGTATTTCTGCGGGTGTTTGTTTTAGTTTTGTCGCTATTCGCTCAATCGCTTGAGGAGCTATATAACCCACTTCTTTTTGAATGGCATGTAATATTGGTAACAGAGAGCCTTCTTTATTTTTCAAAGAATCAATGATGTGTTCCACATTTGATAAGGGGGAAGAAAATTCTATTTTCATACTAACTCCAAAGGCCTGTTATAAAATATATATATGAAATAAATTGCATATTTGTTATTGTTTTATAGTTCTTTTTATAGCCTGACTATAGCAGCATTGTTTTATTATAAGAATATGAACTTTTATTCATAATTTAGTGTTTTTTTTAGTTAGCTTTAGAGGTGAGATTTGACCGCTAAATATAAAGTTTATTGGCCAATGGCATAAAGTATTATTGATAATTAGTACAGCCAAATATCACAAATAAACAATACTAAATAAAAAATAATATACAGGGTAAGAAAATGACCAATATAACAGTATTGTCAAAAAGAATTCAAATTAAGCCGGCATGGTCATTTTATGATGAGCAGGGTGAATATGTAGACCCTCGACTTTTTGTCTTGCTTAATGCGGTACACACATATGGCAAGTTGACGGTAGCTGCAACAAAACTAGGTATGTCGTATCGTCATGTTTGGAATGTACTAAAAAAATGGACTGACTTTTTTGGCTCTGATTTAGTCGAACTTAAAAAAGGTAAAGGCGCACTTTTAACGCCGTTAGGTGAAAAGCTACTTTGGGCTGAACAAAGAGCACAGGCTAGATTTGAACCTCAGTTAATCAGCATTGCATCAGAACTAAATTTAGAAATACAAAAACACTTAATGGTTAAAGATCCTTTACTAAAAATTGCCGCAAGCTATGGTTATGCCGTGGCTTTACTGCCTAATTTTACTCATAAATTTAAGCTAGACTTACAATATAAAAGCTATGAAGAGTCATTTGATGCTTTAAGCAAAGGTGAGTGTAATATTGCCGCATTTCACTTACCCACCGACATTGTTAGCCAGCGCTTAATTGATATTTATAATAAATACTTTAAAGCTAATACTTATAAAGTCATTCGGTTTGTGACTCGTAAACAAGGCTTAATTGTTAAAAAAGACAACCCTAAAAATATTACTAAAATTTCAGACTTAATGCAGAATGAGGTTAAATTTATTAATCGGCAAAAACATTCAGGTACACGCTTATTAATAGATGAATTACTGGCAAGATCATCAGTGGATCCTAAAAAGGTGATTGGTTTTGATAAATTCGAATTTACACATTCTGCTATTGCTGCCTATGTAGCTTCAGGTATGGCTGATGTAGGTATTGGTATTGAAACCGCCGCTCGTCAATTTGGTCTGGATTTTATCCCATTAACCACAGAACACTACGTGTTAGTTTGTCATCACAAGACCCTTAAAGAACTCTCTGTACAGCGCTTAATTACCGAAATTAAAAGTGATAAATTTCATGAGGAGGTATCAAAATTAGCGGGCTATGAGTCTATTGCTTGTGGTGATATTGTGGATTTAGAAGATATGTTACCTTGGCACGTTTAATTTTATAGCGCTTGTTACTCTACTCGCTATAATAAAATTCAAGCCGCTTTAAACGAATTTAAAACGGTTTGAATTGTAGTTTTACAAGTTGAAAGTATTAACCCTTAGGATGTGTATTTTCAACATGATGCTTACCATCTACAGGACGAATGGTTAAGTTGGCAAAGAAAGCAACAACTAACAAAGCCGCCATAGCATACATAGTGGTATTATATAAGCTTGGTGTTGGATCAATAGTGCCCGCTGGCACTAATTCCATTAACTTACTTACCGTCACTGTTTTTGCTGCAACAAGTTCATTTAACTGACTAACGGCAGAGCCAAATTTAGCCTGGAATACGGCAGGATCTATTTTTGCTACTAAGTCGGTTATGGCGTCATTGACCGACATGTTTCTAAGGTACGTGATAGCAAATGGACCTAAAACACCAGCGGTTGCCCATGCTGTTAACAAGCGACCATGTATGCCACCGACATGTAATGTACCAAATATATCAGCTAAATAAGCTGGAATAGTTGCAAAACCACCACCATACATAGTGAAGATAACCATGGTGGCACCGTAGAACATAACTAACCAGACCGTAGATGGATCTGCACTGACTTGAGATGCAGCATAAGGTATTGATAAGTAAAGTAGCGTTCCTAAGACAAAGAAAAAGTGGTAAGTGTTTTTTCTGCCAATGAAATCAGAAATGGATGCCCAGAAAAATCGACCACACATATTAAAGACCGAAATCATTAATACGTAAGTACCGGCAAAGGCTGCTGTAGCTACATCAGGTAAGGTCGAACCAAAAATATCAACCATCATGGTTTTAGCCACACCAATAACACCAATACCTGCTGTTACGTTAAAGCAAAGTACAACCCATAACTTCCAAAATTGTGGTGTTTTTAGTGCTTGATCAATATGTACATCGTTATGTGAAATCATGCTTTTTTCAGATTCATCTTTCTCTGGAGGAGTCCAACCTTCAGGTGTCCACCCTTCAGCTGGCACACGATAAGAGAACGAGGCAATAATCATCACAATAAAATAAACAACACCTAGTGTCAGGAATGTTCCTGCAGCACCGGTATCACCCGTACCTACAATATAAACACCTGCATCACCAGGAAAAGCCATATTTGCCGCTTCACCAGCTGTTGCAACAATAACTTCTACTGTACCAGAAGCTGTTTCTGCAAAACGTTTGCCCGCTTCAGTTATTAGTTTTACAGCACCTTCTGTGCCTAAATAAGTAGGAGCAACGGCATGGAATTTTAACAAGGCAGTAATAAGTGGAGCACCGATCATCGCACCGCCACCAAAGCCCATAATGGCCATGCCTGTAGCCATACCTCGTTTATCAGGGAACCAACGCAGCAAAGTGGACACAGGTGAAACATAGCCTAAACCTAGACCACAGCCCCCCAGCGCACCATACCCAAGGTAAACAAGCCATAATTGGTGGGTTGATATGCCAATACTACCTATGATAAAACCGCCACCCCAAAGAAACGCGGCAGCAACACCAACACAGCGAGGACCGACTTTTTCTAGCCATTTTCCAGCGACTGCGGCAGATAAGCCAAGAAAAACAATAGCAACAGAAAATATCCAAACCACGTTACTTAAAGACCAATCTCCAGATGAACTAGTCACTACGCCTAATTCTTTAATAAGTGCAGGGTTAAAAATACTCCATGCGTAAACAGAACCAATACATAAATGAATTGCAATAGATGCTGGTGGGACTAGCCAGCGATTAAATCCCGATTTAGCAATTATTTTATCTTTCATTAAGAAAGAAAAAAAGCCCCCACTGTTATTTGACATTATTTAATACCTTATAGCTACAGCTTGATATAAATATTTATACTCGTACAACTAGAACACTTATGAATGGTAATTACAGTAGCTATTTATTTTCAAAAAATATTATTTGAGCATAAAATAGATAATGTTTTACCGTTATTCTTTGTTCTAAATTATTCACAGCTAAGCTGTATCAAGCATAAAAAAAGAGAATAATTAAGGTGAATGTGTGTTCTTATAAAAGTCTTATAGTTAAAACTAACCACAGTTTTTATATCCTTTTTTGACAATCAATTTAACTACCTTGTTTTTATTAACACAAGTATATGAATTAAATTACATATATTGGTTTTTTATTACTCGAAAACTATACCATTGGAGTATTAGCATTAAAATATGAATGAATATTCATATTAAGCTGCTATTTTTTACTGCCTGATGTGGGCACTTTTAGTGCTTAACTTTGTGTCATCAATAGTGAGTTAACCCCAAGTGCTGTAAGGGTTATCTTGATGTGCAAAGGGTAGTTTGAGTGCTGTTTATCGTTATATCATTGTTTTATTTTTTGTGCGCTGCACTGGTTATGGTGGCAATTTTTAGGATTAGGCTTTTAGAGCTAGATTGTCGACTAATGAATGGTGTGTTGTTGCTTGTCCCACAAACTTCTTTGCCAATTAGAGATGGTTCCAGCTACTTCGCAGCTATCGCAATGCCACTCAATAAGGTTAATGTTAATACACCTTGCTTCAATGTCTCCCTGACAATTGATTTGCTCAGCGCGAGTGTTGCATTTCAAATTTACAGTCACTAAGTCACTATCAACTATTGGCTGCTCTGTACGCACAGAAACACGCTCAGAAACCGATGATACAATTTTACTGAGAAATTTGAACACTGCTTTTGCTTGTTCAGTAAGAGCGAGTAACTTACCTTCTTCGTCCAGAAAATGTCTTAAATCTGTTTTTAATACCATAGGTTTTTTTCAATCAAAGAATACTAATGCGGCTAACATATAGTACTTAAAGCGTTTGGTACATTATTTCTCAGTTAATACCTTTCAGTTAATATTATTGTTCGCATCTATTCACCACACTTATTGGTCACATTCAGCCTATTATCAGCAAAAGTTAACTTTCTTGTTGCACAGCGAGGGAATTTACCTAGCTAGCCTTGCCTTAATCATAGGTTATATCGGTTCAGGTGATAAGACGATAAAGCACACCAATAGTAACGATCAATTAACAAACAAATAACGTCTTAAGATCTGCTAATGTGCTAGTCTGCAAATGTTTGTGAGGCTGAGGTTAAAAAGAAGTTAAGAATTTTTACATTAAATTGACTTTAAAGCTCTTTTTTCTCTAATTTAAGTAGATTTGAGCATCTAGACTCAGCTTTCATTTATACTTAAAAGTGAGTGATTTTTAGTGATGCTTAACTTTTTATTATGTTTAGCGCAATTTTCTGAGCTAGAGACCAAGGTGGTCTAACATTTACCTTTGTATTTAAACATGAAAAATCTCAATTTAAAAATAGGGCGGTTACATAAAAAATATGAAATATTCTTGGCTAATGACGGAAAACGACTCTCTTATAATAAGACAGCAAAGTAGACTAAAACTGTGATCAAATTTCCGAAAAAACTCAGTAAATTAATTGTTGTGATGACATTAGCCATTGTGGATGCCGGCTTTTCTTTTCGTAATTTGTATACCTTTTCAAAGACAAGAAAAGGTAATTGTCAGCATGGTTCTTAACTTTACCTATATTAGTCAAGCCAAGGTGTTTGAGTCAGTGTTATATAAAATGGAACTTGCCAAATGAATATGTCTGTAAAATCAGTCAACTTGATGGCCAAAGAATTACGCTATCGTGCGGAAGTCAAACTAACAAAGCAAATTCTTCCTAGTGACTCTGCAGCGCAAAAAATGCTACACGAATTACAGGTGCATCAGATTGAATTAGAAATGCAGAACGAGGAGTTACATCAAGCGCAGAAAACACAAGAATTACATTATCGTTACACTGAGCTATTTGAATTTGCCCCCATTGGCTACTTTTCTTTTGATGTAAATGCCATGATTAATCAGGTCAATTTTCGAGGGGCTAAGTTACTGGGTATTGAGCGAGCTAATTTGGTCAATAAACAGTTTTTAAACTACGTAAACGCTCAATATCGAGATAGCTTCAAATCTTGTCTAGTCAAAGCATTTGCCGGCAGTGGTATACAATCTTGTGAGATTTTAGCCGAAGTTGGTACCAAAAAATTCTGGCTGAATATTGAGGCCAACCTTGGCATTACAGGTACCGACTGTCTTGTTGCGGTAACGGACATTAGCGAAAGAAAAAAAATTGAACATGAGCAAAAGCTCGCCAATGAAGAGAAAGAAAAACTAGCTGATAAATTAGCCCTTGCCGCCAAGGTTTTCACTCACGCCCGCGAAGGTATTATAATTACTGATGCTAAAGCTACTATTATTGAAGTTAACTATGCCTTCACTGAGATCACCGGCTACAGTCGCGATGACTCTCTTGGTCAAAATCCAAGTCTTTTACACTCGGGATGCCAATCAGCAGAATTTTATAGCTCCATGTGGCAAACAATTTCTACCACAGGAGAGTGGTACGGAGAAATCTGGAATAAACGTAAAAATGGTGAAGTATATCCAGAAATTATGACCATTTTTGCAGTGTATAACGATACTGGCGAGTTGCAAAACTATTTAGCTATGTTTGGTGACATCAGTACGATGAAAAAAAAGATAAAAAAACTTGAGCAGATCACCCACTACGACTTACTGACCAACCTGCCCAATCGTATTTTACTCGCCGAGCGATTAACTCAAGCTATGTTGCAGTGCAAGCGACGTCAGCAGTCACTTGCGGTGGTATTTTTAGATTTAGATGGTTTTAAACAGATCAATGATAGCTATGGACATCATTTAGGTGATGAACTGCTCATTGCCCTCTCAATTCGCATGAAAAGTGTATTACGTGGAGGTGATACTTTAGCCCGGTTTGGCGGCGATGAATTTGTCGCGGTATTAACAGATTTAGGTAAAGTTGAAGACTGTCAGTTGGCATTAGAGCGCTTATTACGGGCAGTCTCAGCGCCTGTTGTTCTAGGTGATCTGGTCTTAAATGTATCAGCCAGTATTGGTGCCACCCTCTATCCACAAGACAACGTGAATGCCGACTCGCTGATACGCCATGCTGACCAAGCCATGTATGTGGCTAAAGAATCGGGTAAAAATCGTTATCATTTATTTGATACCGCTGAAGATGTCGCGAGTAAATTACAACTAGACAACCTAAAGACTATTCGTAGCGCATTAGATAACGATCAATTTGTCCTCCATTATCAGCCTAAAGTTAATATGAGGACAGGCTTGGTGACGGGTGTTGAGGCGCTTATTCGTTGGCAACATCCCGAGCGCGGCTTATTAAACCCCTTTGATTTCTTACCCTTGATTGAAAATAACCCGATGAGTCTCGAGATGGGTGAATGGGTTATTGATACGGCACTGAGACAAATTAGCCAATGGCAAACCCTAGGTCTTATCTTACCCACAGGTATAAGTGTAAATATTGCTGCCATGCAATTACAACAGCCTGACTTTACCAAGAGACTCACTAGGCTACTAAACGCCCATTCGGATGTTGAAGCGCGCTATTTAGAACTAGAAGTGTTAGAAACAAGTGCCTTAAATGATGTGATTCGGGTCTCAACCACCATGAATGACTGTATGGCGTTAGGCGTAAATTTTTCTTTAGATGATTTTGGTACTGGCTATTCGTCTCTGACTTATCTTAGACGTTTACCTGCCAACCTGATTAAAATAGATCAGAGCTTTGTGCGAGATATGCTAGTGAATGTTGACGATTTGGCCATTGTTGAAGGTGTCATTGCTTTAGCTAAATCATTCAAGCGTGAAGTGATTGCAGAAGGCGTTGAAACGATTGAACACGGCACGGCGCTATTGCAACTGGGCTGTGAATTAGCACAAGGTTACGGCATTGCCAGACCTATGCCTGCGAGTGATATTCCCGCGTGGATTAGTTGTTGGAAACCTGATATTAGTTGGCAAAGCTAAATAAAACGCCGCATGGCTTGTAACCCATTTAGGTTACACTGAAGCCAGATTGACTCTGGCCTCATTCAGACCTAACTATCACCTGATGTTGGCATAACACTTGATCAAAGATAGTTTTTTGTCACACAACCGAGACACGTTAAAGCGCGAGTATGGGGTAATAAGGTATTATTATTCCCGATACGAGCTACCCTTTTTATCGAGCATAGCTTTTTGCTGCTCAAAATGAGCAAAAGACTGGCCTCGAAACTCATCCCAACTTTCTGCTGTTTGTCGCGCTAACTCATGAGAGAGAGTATTCAGAGGCTGGCCAGTGGAATAAGCCAACACCATGGTCTTACAAGCTTTCTCTAGATAATACAGATCTTCAAAAGCTTCAGCGATCGTCGCGCCAGTAACCGTAATGCCGTGATTACCCATCATTAAAGCATTTTTACCGGCTAGGCTATCCACGATGCGTTTGCCTTCTGCATCACTGGTGGCGATACCGCCAAAACTTTCATCATAGGCGATGCGTTCAAAGAACCGCGCGGTATTGTTATCAATGGGCAATATACGTGGGTTTTTTAACGTTGAGAGGACAGTTGCATAGGTAGAATGCAGGTGCAGAATAACCTTAGCTTTGGGCAATAACGCATGCATGTTGCCATGAATACTCCAAGCCGAAGCATCAGGCGCTTGGTCAGTCTGCATAATGCTATAGTCTTCACTATCCAGTAACTGTAGGTTACTCGCTGTCACATTTGAAAAATGCATCCAGCGACGGTTCATCAGGAACTGTTTGCCATCTGCAGATACCGCAGCGCTTAAATGATTGGCGACCGACTCATGCATATCCATTTCATAAATAAGCCTAAAAGTAGCGGCCAAATCGACGCGTAATTCTTGTTCTGTTTGCATTCTTCTTATCCTCAATTTGCTTATCCTCAATAGATTCCGACTGATTAGGTCTCTAGTGATGGCTAAAGTGGCGCCGTTATTTCTGCTTCTGCTGTTGGATAGCTAGCACGTAAAACACGGTAAACACTGCGCAGATCGCCTCGGTCAACATAACAACCCCGTAAGTGTCTTGCACCACTGCCTTTGATAAAGGAAGCGCGGCCGTGAGCGATGCGGTGGTTGTCGAACACCATACACTCGCCAGCATTTAGGCGGAAGGTCATCAAATATTGAACGTCTTGTAGCATCTGTCCAAACTTACGAAAAGCGGGATAAAAAGTATCCATTTCACGCTGAGAAAAATCAAATACATCAGCCAAGTGCTGACTAAAATTAATACCGCTAACCTCACCATTATTAGGGTCGAGTTCGATTATTCGCTGCTTAGTGCGTACATCTTGATAGTGGGTGGTATAGCGATACGGCACTTGGTATTCTGTCAGTATTTTGAAGTATTGTGGATGGCTTTGTTTTAAGGCGTTGGCCACGGTGGTTGCATCGACAAACAAGCTGTTGCCGCCTTCTGCATCATTAACCCTACAGTGTAAGAACTGGATACCTGGAGCCAGTTCTTCTGCAGGTAAATCAGTATGTAACTCAAGTGCTTTGCTGGTATAAGCAAGGTTTTCTGGATTGGCTTTAGACTGGACATCAAAGGTGTAACCAGAAAAAGATGGCCGCACAGTGCCAAACAGTTCGCATAGGGTTTTCAGCCCTTCGTTGGAATTTGGCATATCTTGAATCAGGGCAACACCTTCATCTAACATCGCCTCTGCCCAATCAGCTACACTGGCGGGGTTAGCCATCACATCGTCATAGCTAAAACGCGCCATGTTTGGGTAGTGATCGCCATACCAAGTTTTACGGGTACGAACGGCTAAATCACCATGATTTTCTCCCTTGTGCCAACGTTCAAGCCAGTGTAGGTTGTAACGACTTTGATAGCCATCGCTCCAAATAATTTCCAGTGAGGCTGTATTTATCCAGGCGCTTGTTGCGTGTAAATCATCATCTTCATCAAGAATATCAAAGGTGCGTTCCTGAGTGCTGCTATCCCATGAGGTGGCGCAATTATCGCGTAACCAGAAGTAATTGAAATAAACCATTTCTGCGTTCATCGGGAGTTCTATACCGGTTTTCAGTAATACAATATCAGACATTCAGCAGCGCTTATTTTTGTTTATTTTAAAATTTAAATTGTAGCATTTGGGCCATCTAATGTCGAAGCCTCTTGGGGGGAGTTGCCGTGCTAAGTGCTTAATAAAGTATCATTATTTTTTACAAAAAATGATTAAAGCTGCACGCTATTCATTATCGTTAGCCATGCCAGTAGCGGGTGAAATAATAAGGTCTGCATCGGCTAAAATTAACCCGTAATGGTTAAGGGAAAATTGATGATGAACACTCTCATTGTCAGTCATGATCTTTGACAGCTTTTAATAAATTTATCTTGTGATGATGAATGTAACCTTGCATTGAGTGAGATAGTTACAGGGTAAACTTAAGTTGCACTTAATGGTGCCGATACTTGTTATATATGCTTTGATAAACCGAGGTAAATTTTATGAGCTCAACAATTAAACCTAATGATAGCTATAGCCAAGAGGTTCGAACATTAGCAAACGCCTCAGATAAAACCTTGAACAAGCCAAAGGGGCAGCAAATATCTGAGCTGGCTAATGATAAAAATATTGTTAAAGCAGAAAGCTCTATTTATGCCAACCATAAAAAACAGCTTAATGCCGCTATTATAGAGTCTTCACTGAAGTTCAATACAACCATGGGCGATCAGCCGCTGTCATTGTTGTTAAAAACTGCCTTACAGGGCATAAACGAAGCGCTTAAAGAAACTGGGGCTGATAATCGTGTTGAAAGTAGCGTTGAAGACAGTTATCAGTCCGGGGTTGATTTCAGCCCTGAAGCAACAGCCGAGCGTATTGTTGCTTTTAGTACTCAGTTTCTAGGTGCTTATCAAGAGCAGCATCCTGAAATGGCTGCAGAAGAATCGTTAACGGCTTTTGTTGATATTATCCGTGGCGGCATAGAGGAAGGTTTTGCTGAAGCCAAAGGTATTTTAGGTGATTTAAAAGTATTAGAAGGCGATATTAGCCATAATATTGATAAAACTTATCAGTTGGTGCAAACAGGGTTACAGTCTTTTGTCGAGGCTTTAAGTGCTAAAGAAGTCGATCAGCCAGAACTGTAATAAGTATAATAGTTGGTTATTTAGCCAGCGGTAAGCGTTAATTTTAACGTGAATTACGGCTATGCTGAGCCATTTTAAAACAATTTTTTTTGGCAGTTCTGTCAATTATATTTACTTAAATAACAAACTAAAACAAGGTGTTAATATGATTTTTCGTGTTGTTCTAGTTGCATGTTTACCCAATTTTTTAAGTTAGCGCTTGCACCACTAATAAATAATCAAGTTAAGGTATAAAATTAATCTCATCGCCATATTTTATAGTGATAAGCGCTAGGCAGTGATTTATTCAGCGACTGTTATTTTTACCTATATCATCAATTGTTAATTTATTTGTACTGATTTAACTCACTTTAGTGCAGAATCAATGGTGATGGCTTTATAAGCTATGTAATTTTATAAATCACTTTTGAAAGGAGTACGTCAGTTGTCTAGGAAAAAATTTATCGAGTCTCATGGTGGAACAGTTAATAATTGGAGAACTGATTTTTCATTTGTAAACCATGCAGCTAAGTTTGTTATTTTTGGGGCTTGGGATACTCATACTCAAGAGGGTCGGAGCTTAATCCTTAATAAGGATTGGGAGCAAAATAAAAAAGGTAGAAAGCAACCCGGTTATATTCAAGCGCTAGAGCATATTAGATTAGTTGAAGAGGAGGGGTATCAACTAAAAACCTTTCCAATAATTGAAGATTTGGACTATGTAGATGCCACTGATAGCGGCAAAACCAGCAGCAAAGAGTTTATAAAAACTTTAACGGATATGACCCTAAACTTCACTGATGATAAATGGTACGCAGAAGGCGCACACAAGCCTGAATATAGCGCAAAACCTATCGCAAAAGAGGCTGTAGATCTGTTGGATATACTCAATTTAGCTATCGAAAAGACAGAAAAAGAAAACTTAATCTTGTGCCGAATTGGACAAGGGCAGTTTAGAAAAAACGTTATTGATATTTGGGGTAATGGCGAGACATGTGCACTGACAGGTATAAATATTGCTGAAATGTTAGTCGCTTCTCATATTATTCCGTGGGCAAAATGTGAAGACAATAAGCAAAGGTTAGATGGCGTTAATGGCATTTTATTATGCGCGCATGTTGATAAGTTATTTGCTAAGCATTTAATTACTTTTGAGAAACAAAGAATGCGCTATATTATCAAAATTGCTCATCGCCTTGATCTAGCTTTATTAAAAAGTATCAGTATTGAAAAGGGGCTAGAGCTCGCTATAGCTCGCATGCATCCTAGGTTACAATTGAGATTTGATGAATATATTCTTGAGCATAATAAAGTTTTTGCAATCAACGATGTTAAATAACACCCACAATGGTGTTTTTATCCTTGTCTGGTGATTGTCGATAGCGCTTGATTGGCTAAACAGAGTCAGCGCTTTGCTAAATACCGAGCGATTTAAAGTTTCAGTTAAACTGATAGCTAGTAACTGACAGCTATAATCAATATATCATTCAGTAGTTAAAAAAAACGAGCATCATCAGATGCCCGTTTTCAGTTAACACTTAATACCTAATAGTTAATACCTATTCGTTTGGTATTAACTATCGCTCATTAACCATTAACGATTAATCTTCTTCAACTAAAGTCATTAGTGACGTGTTGCCACCAGAGGCTGTCGTGTCAATGCTAATGGTTTTTTCTGTTAATAAACGCTGAATCAAGTGATCAAAATATTCAGAACTGATCACAGGTAATATTGCCCCTGAACGTTCAGCTAATTTCTCACTGATAAAGTGCTTACGATCACAATGACTGTCTACCACAATACCTGATAACGCAGGATGCGCCAGCATAGTCGTTAAGTGACATAACTTAGCCACTTGGAAAACATCTGCATCTTGGCCGGTAGCAATGAACTTATCTCTAAAGGCAATCGCTTCATCATAATATAAATCAGAGACCACAGTAATAACGGTATTGCCCGTTGCCAAAGCCGTTACAATAGAAAGTAACCAAAAATGAAAGCTCACATTTTTATCGGCAAAACAAATGATATTGCCGCGGTTTTCCAAATAAAGCACATTAGACTCACCCGTTGGCCCAGGTAAAAACGTTGGTTTTTTCAAACGCTTTTCAATACTAATTAATTGTGAACGAGCTGATTTTAAGGTGCGGTTTAAATCGTCTGCTAAATCTTCAACAATTTCAACATGGGAAATTTTTGCTAACAATTGACGTACAGAAGAAAGGCGGGTATTTAACTCAGTTAAGCGCCAGCCTTTTTCTGCTGCATTAGCCTTGTCCATAAACAATACGGCTTCTTTTTCCGATTGTTCACCACCGTCTAAAGCTTCTACCTGCCATGGTAGTAATTTAAATTGCTCAGCATCGGGTGTTGCTTTTTCTATCACTAAACGCGTGAGGTAATTTGGTCCACCTGCTTTTGGTCCAGTACCTGACAGGCCACGACCACCAAATGGTTGTACACCGACAATAGCGCCAATCATATTACGATTGATATAGACATTGCCAGCACGTGATAACTTGGCTAAATCAAAGGCACGGTGTTCAATACGGGTATGAATACCCATAGTTAAACCAAAACCTGTACCATTAATTTTATCTACAACCGCTTCTATGTCATTGCCTTTAAAGCGCACAACATGTACACAAGGACCAAATACTTCCTTCTCTAGCACGCTAATGTCTTTAATTTCATAAAGTCGTGGCGCAAAAAAGAAATGTTCGTTCTGCGCTACTTCATCTGTTATCTCACTGGCAATAGGGCATTGGTACAGCAGTTTGCCATGAGTTTTCATATAGTCGCTGTGAGCATTGAGGGCATCTAATGCTTTTTGATCTATCACTGGACCTATGTCTGTGCTTAATTTTTCTGGGTTACCCACATGTAATTCTGCTAATGCGCCTTTGAGCATAGTAATAACGTCATCAGCAATATCTTCTTGTAAAAATAACACGCGCAGCGCCGAACAGCGTTGACCTGCAGACTGAAACCCTGAAGAAATAACATCATCAACCACTTGCTCAGGTAGGGCGGTAGAGTCAACTATCATGCAGTTTTGGCCACCGGTTTCTGCGATAAAGGGGACTTGATCGCCACCTCGGTCAGCCAAGGTTTGTGAAATAATAGTGCCGGTTTCAGTAGAGCCGGTAAACATAACAGTTTGAATACGAGCATCAGGAACAATAACGCTGCCCACTTGACTGCCTCGAGCAATAACCGCTTGTACAACGCCTTCAGGTAAGCCAACCGACTTCATTAATTCAATGGTGCGTAAGGCAATTAAACTGGTTTGTTCGGCAGGTTTTGCTAGCACCGTATTACCTGTGGCAATAGCGGCAGCCACTTGACCTAAAAATATCGCTAATGGGAAGTTCCAAGGGCTAATACATAAGGCAACCCCACGCGCTTCTAGGCGTTCATCGGCGGCAACTTCAACCGCTTGTTGTGCATAATAACGACAAAAATCAACGGCTTCACGCACTTCATCAATACCGTCTTGGGCTATTTTACCGGCTTCTTTAATACACAAGGCAATGAGCTCGTCGGTATGACGTTCAAGAATATCAGCCACGCGGCATAATAAATCAGCGCGTTCAGATACTGGCGTTTTTGACCATGTAGTAAATGCTGTTTCTGCCGTATCGATCATCTCAAGCATGGCGGCTTTGTCGTGCAGATGATGGAAGCCAATGATTTCACTATGGTTAGCTGGGTTCTTAACCGCAATAGCACCTTCGGGGATATCATTTTTATTAAGCAGGTGATCAACAAACCAGTAATCTAACGAGGCTTTTAACGGTGTGATGACACTAATGTCGGTTAAATCTAAGCCTTTAGAATTATCACGGCCAAGACCTTTGGCGTCATGATATAAGGCAATAGGTCTAAGTATTTGGTTGTTATACTTATCTTTTAAGCGTTGAGTTCTTTCAACTGGGTCTTCAAGTAAAGACTCGACCGGTTGCGACTCATCAACAATAGCATTGACAAAAGAAGAGTTAGCGCCATTTTCCAATAAGCGACGGACCAAATAAGCTAATAATTCTTCATGATGGCCAACCGGTGCGTAGATGCGACATTGAATGTTCTCAAGTGACACAATTTGGTCGTACAAAGAATCTCCCATGCCATGTAAGCATTGAAATTCAAAACCTTCTTTATCATCACCGGCAAGTTCAACAATCGTTGCTGCGGTGTAAGCGTTATGTGTGGCAAACTGTGGGTAAATAGAATCTCTATATTCTAATAATTTATTCGCACAGGCATGGTAAGAAACATCGGTAGAAGACTTACGTGTGAAGACTGGAAAGTGGTTAAGACCCTCTTTTTGAGTGTTCTTTATTTCTGTATCCCAATATGCACCTTTGACTAAGCGCACCATCATTTTCCGGTCAACACGTACGGTTAAGTCTCGTAACCATTCAACGACAAAGATAGCGCGTTTTTGATAGGCTTGTAATGCCATACCAAAACCATTCCAACCGGCTAATTCACTGTCACTAAATACCGCTTCAATAACATCAAGCGATATATCTAGGCGTTCAGACTCTTCGGCATCAACGGTCAAGCCAATGTTATAACTTTTTGCTTGCAGGCAAAGCGTTTTTAGTTTTGGTACAATTTCAGCCATTACACGTGCTTGGTGGCTAAACTCATAACGGGGATGAATAGCGGAAAGTTTTACTGAAATACCTGGTACTCTGCGTGGGTCATTTTTACCTGTAGCACGAGCCACTTTACCAATCGTTTCTATCGCATCTTGATAAGCTTTAAAATAGCGGTCAGCGTCGTCCATTGTACGAGCGCCTTCACCTAGCATATCGTAAGAGTAAACATAACCTTGCTGTTCTTTTGTCGCAGCACGCTCAGTGGCCGCTTTGATCGTTTCGCCCATCACAAACTGCTTACCCATAATTTTCATGGCGTAGTTCATTGACTTACGAATAACAGGCTCACCTAAACGGCCAATAACTTTTTTCAATAAACCAAAGCTATCTTTTTTGCGTTTATCAGCATAATTAACCATAGTGCCGGTAATTAACAAACCCCATGATGAAGCATTTACAAACAGTGAGTCACTGCTACCAAGATGACTGCTCCATTGTCCTTGAGAAATTTTGTCACGAATTAAGGCATCTTGAGTATGCTTATCAGGTACACGTAGTAAGGCTTCAGCCAAACACATTAATACCACTCCTTCTTCGCTTGATAGAGAGTATTCCTTTAACAAAGCATCTATCGCGCCAGTACCCGCTTGGTCTTGGCGAATTTTTAATACCATTTTACGCGCTCTTTCCCAAGCACGACTTCGAGCACTAACATTCACTTCTGCTAGTGGCAAAATATGATCTACCGCTGTATTTTCATCAATACGATAAAATTCACGAATTTTCTGACGAATTGGGCAATCGGTGATAAATGAATCATTAAAAAGCATAGGTTTTCCTCAAAATAACTAAGTAGTAGCGTGGTACTAGTTAGCGATAGTTACATTAATTATAATTCGTGCATTCTAATTAAAACTTAACCGTATGTGCTAGTTAAATTTTGTTTTTAAGCCATTTAAAATAGCGCTAAAATACCATCTCACCATAGAATGTATTTGATGTTAATAAATTTAACATCTGTAAAGCTAAGTAGAGTAATCATAACTAGACATAAAAGCCAAAATCAATATCTTATTTGCATAGAAATAAATTTATGGAACCGTCAAGGTATAAGTAGCTAAAAGACCAACAAGCGACTTCCTTAAAATTGTTATAGAGCGGTTTTGTGGTTTTTTAGCTGTGAAAATACAATATTTTAATAAGAGTTAAATATATTTACCCGTAATATTAACATCACCAATAGCGTTATTACCTTGTTGATAACTGTGCAACAACTATAGTACTGCGTTAACCCTGATGCATTTTCTCTGCACACAACAAGATCACAAATTTAATGAAAGTGGTATAAATAATGAAAAATATTATATCGGCTGATACCAACATGAAAATATTGTAGTGGGCTTTCTGTATTCGGCAGACAATGAAAAATTAATTTTGATATAAATGAGATTATTGTTTATTTGAAACTCGTCATAGCAATTTTGGGAGTGTACATATATTAACTTCGCACAATAATTTAAGTTACTGGATTAAGCTTCTAAATGGGTTCAATAAGGTTTGATGCGTTAAGTTACATGTTATGTTTAAAGCTGACCTTTCAGGGCGACTAGTAGTTATTCAGCGATTTACCGTCTAGTGAAACCAGGGAAGCCCATATTTCCCCTTCTGCGATAGATACAATCATCATGAGGCCAGTTCTAAAGTGGTGATAACAAGGTCGCTATTCCTATTTTTGATACTAACGGCAGAAAAACATTACGATCATTAGATAAATGTACTTACTTGCTCCGCTAGATAAGGCAGAATATATACCTGAGGTGTTTGTAGCTGAGATAAATAGGTATATTGATCATTCGTCATTTATCAGCTGTTAATCATATTTGATGAGCACCGATATCAAAATGAGAGGAAGTGATGGCCGCTTTACTGAATAATCAAACTCAACAAAATTGTTTATTACAATCACACCATAGCTTTGGTCGACTTAAAAGCTCGGTTAATACTTTTATTTCGGATGTTTTTGTTTCTAAAATTCATGCCTTTATTGAATGGAACGATCAACATTGGTTGCTGCGCGATGTTAGTAGTAATGGCACTTGGGTTAATGGCCAAAGATTAGCGCATGATCAAGTGGCTCAACTTAATGTTGGTGATGTGATCGCTTTTGCTAGTAAGTCAGGTTATGCCTTTGAAGTGCATGACGTAAATCCTCCTTGCGATTGCCTTATCCCTGTTGAGCATAATAGTGTGGCCATTGAATTAGAATATTTCCATTTATTACCGAGTAAAAAGTCTCATAATCGTGTGCTAAGCTATAACAGCCAAACTTACTCTTGGTGGCAAGAAACCCTTGATGATAACCTTAGTCAGTCAACAAGGGCGGCTGAATTGAATGATCAAGAATGCTTAGATATTGATGGTTTAACATGGCAATTACAAATAAACCGCACAATAGAAGATACCCAACTACTCAGACCCAATGTTACCTCGCTCGATGAATTAACCTTTTTTTTTCAGACCAGTTTAGATGAAGAGAGCACCCATGTTGTTATGCAAAATGGTGAAGAACATATTGATTTACTCACGCGTAGTCACCATTACCTCAGCCTTTGTTTAGCGCGTCAACGTGCTAAAGATATGCAAGCAGGTGTCGACGATAGTGAACAAGGTTGGGTGTATGCTGAATTACTGGCGAAAGATTTAGGCTTTGATGCCAGTCACTTAAATATTCAAATTTACCGTATGCGTAAACAATTTGTCGATGCACTAAATAATTCTTGCGAATCCAGTAACATTATCGAACGCAACGCCGGAAAATTACGCTTGGCAAGTAAGTTTTTTTGTATTACTAAAGGCGATAAAATTGAATGTGATACTCGCCAATTTACGCATCAAGAGTCTAACCAGCACGTTAGCCAATACGTGAACCACTAAAGCCATTTGTCCGTATTGTTCGTCAAGCCATTCAATTAATATTGTTTGGCGCTTGTTTTACGTAAATTAAGCGCTACTTGGTTATAGCAATAAATAAAAACTAAGCTCGACATAGCGGCATTGTCATATGATTATTGCCTTATAACAATAAAACGCAGTCAAGCATGGTATTGATTTGATATGGTCAAAAAGTGAAACAAACCGAACACGTTAATCAGCTTAATCAAGATGATGAAACACTTACTATCTCGATTGCGGATACGCAGTGTAGCCAGCAAGTTTTACTTTCTGATGATGAACAAGCGGCACAGGAAAAACAGCTGAAACACAGTAGTATGGCGCACTTTAAAATTATCGATATTTTAGGTAAGGGCGGCATGGGGGCGGTGTATAAAGCTAAAGATCTAGCTTTAGAGCGCTTTGTGGCCATTAAAATGCTGCGTATCAGTGATGCCCAGCAGCCATTAATACTGGCTGAAGCCAAAACTATTTCTCAACTGAATCATCCCAATATCGTGACGGTTTATGATATTGCCCGTGATGGTGACGCTAATTTTATTGTTATGGAGTGGGTTAACGGGCGTCCGTTAGATAGGGTTATTCCTCCACAAGGCTTGGCGTTAAATATTGTTATCGATTATGCCAAGCAAATGGTGGCAGCCCTTGCTTGTGCTCATCAGCAACAGATTATTCATCGTGATATTAAGCCACAAAATATTATGGTCGATGTTAACGACCGCATTAAAATACTTGACTTTGGTATTGCCGCGCTTATCGACCCTGATAAAGCTTTGACAGGGCAAGAACCTTTAGCAGCGCAAGAGCCGGCAGCTGAAGAAGCAGGGTCGCAAACGTTGCCAACAAGTATTGAAGGTTCGCCACAATATATGGCGCCGGAGCAAATTCAAGGTCAAGCGAGCGATGCACGCTCTGACTTGTTTTCTTTGGGTATTGTTTTGTACGAAATGTTGACCGGCGTTAAACCATTTTTAGGCTTGAATTTACCACAAATTAGGCAAGCTATTACTGATGGCGAATATACCTCTCTAGCCGAGCTTGAAGCGGAACGTAAGGCTGAGCGTGAAACTGAACCTAAGGAAAAACTGCCTGCTGAGCTCATTTCCTTGGTTGAAAAGCTACTAGCAACAGCGCCATCTGCACGTTATCAAAGCGCAGAGGCTCTGGCACAAGATATTGCTGCTATTGATGAAAAAATTAACCATAAAAAGAATTGGTGGCAGCAACAACACTGGCTAACACAAAGCTTATTAATCATCACCGTAAGCGCGACACTTGCTTGGAGTGTGCGTGGGGTTTTATTCCCGCCAAGTACTCAGGAACTGATTGCTCGACAATTAGTCGAGTCGAAAAAAATAGCTTTTTTACCGTTCGATAATATTAGCGGCGATCCGGTGTTGCAAATATTCAGTGATGGTATCGCCACTATGCTCAGTAGTGATTTAGCAGAAGTGGGTTATCAACAAGGGGATGGAAGTACTTGGGTATTACCCGGCAGTGAAATTAGGCAGCTTGAAGATCCTAGTGTGACCAGTATTTATAACAAATATGGCGTTGATGTAGTTATCACCGGTAGCATTCAGCATATGGGGTCGACCCGTAATATTCATTTAAGCTTGGTCAATGGCGCCGATGGTCGGCAGTTAAAGTCGCTGCAATTAACCATTGATGCCAATCAGTTGTTCACCGCACAAAGTCAAATTCGCCAGCAAGTGATGGACTTACTCGGCTGGCAAATACCGGCAACGTTAAGCCAACAATTCGCCGCGCAACAACCGGTTTTTGACGGTGCTTATAAATATTACTTGCAAGGACAGGGCTATCTGTATCGCTTTGACCATGGTGATAATATTAATCAAGCCCTGACATCATTTCAGGCGGCTATTGAGCTTGACCCGAAATATGCTGATGCTTATGTTGGCTTGGCAGAAGTACAGCTACGTAATTTTATAGAGTCCAAAGACGTTAGTTGGTTAGTACCCATGCGACGCACAATTGAACAATTGCAGCAGATCAATATTAATCATCCTATGCTGAGCTATTTACAAGGCGAACTTAAACTGAAACAAGGGGATTATAGTAATGCGGTTAAGTTATTTACTCATAGCCTTGAGTTAAATCCAAATTTTTTAAAGGCATATACCAGCCTTTCATTGTCATTTATTCAATTGGGCGAGTTACTCGAAGCTGAGCGGGTATTAATGCAAGCTTATGATTTAATGCCGAATAATATTATGGTGTTGACAGATTTAGGGGCTTATTATTTTGAAAGTGGTGACTATCATAGGGCCATAGAATACTTTGCCTTGCTAGCAAAAAAAACGCCTAATAATTATATTTCTTATCTTAATCTTAGCGCTTGTTATTACCTCAATGGCGATATACAAAAAGCAATTTTAGCGGCGCAACAATCCTTGGTGATTCAAAAAAATTCCGATGGCTACGCTAATCTAGGCACTTATTATTTCATCTTAAGCGACTATGAAAAATCCGTGGCGGCTTATGAACAGATGATCGCGTTAAATGATAGTGATTACATCAACTGGGGAAACTTAGCTGACGCTTATCGTTTTGCCAATAATGACAAATATTTTGAAAGTTTTAAACAGGCTATATTACTAGCAGAGCAAGCGTTGCGACTCAACCCTTATAACAAAGAGGCGATTTCATCATTAGCCTATTATTATGCGAATTTAGATAATATTGAAAAAACTAATTTTTATGCCAGAAAAATTAGTGACAAAGATCTCGGCGAAGATCAATTTTTTATTGCCGCAGCTTATGCCCGTGTAAATATGGCCGAAGCAGCTTTAGATTACTTAGTTTTGGCGATTAATAATAATTATTCTATTGCTGAAATTACCAACTCTCCTTTGCTTAATAACCTGAAAAGTGAGCCGGCATTTCAACAATTAATTGATAACAACTAAAGCGATTATATTAACCTCTTTTTATTTTTACTCTAGGATCCCAAGCGATTGAGAACTTGTCACCGTTAAGCTTAAAGTGAATATTAATAATAACCTTGTCGATTTCTACTGCGCCTTCAGTTATTACTGCTTTATAGCTCACTTGCGCTTTACTCTCTGTCGACACTCGATGTAAGTCAAAACGATTTTGTAAAATGCTTTTCCATTTAAATTTCGCTTTGTTGTTATCAGCACCTATTTTCGGTTGTAGTGTACAGATCACAGTATCCCCATCGGTGATTTCAAATGGTGGATCTATTTTATGTTCACCTGCGCTATCGGAAGAATAATAAAAATAATCGATTTCTTGTTCTGCAGTAATATAAGTGATTTTTCGGCCTTTGCCATTAAATTGGTGCGCTAGGGCGCCGTTATTAATATCGTTAGCCAGTTTGCTGAAATCCATATTGACATAAAAGGCGATATTTTCAGGTGCTGTTTCGTTGGCAGTTTGCGCAGTGGTCATATTTTTGATCCTTGGTTCTTATTCGTTATCGGTATTCGTTATCGGATTAGTAGCAGATATTAATATTGCATATTTTTTATCACAAAATGCGAAAGTCAGGCTAGCTATTTTAGGTTATATCTTTGAGGGCATGTTTGTCAGTTTATTAAAAATAAGGCCATTTATACGACTTCCATTAAGCTTTTTCTTTTGTCGTGTGGAGGGAAATGTACCGGGTAAGACGCTTAATTGAGCAATAACGTTCTATTGGGATTGAGCGTACAGGTATTTTAGTTCCAACCGCACTTAAGTACTCACATCCAGGTGGGCAACGCTGACATGGCATATTTTAACCCGCAAAAATGGGCAATAATTTAATTGTTATTATTTAGTCAAATTTGAAAAAACTGCTTTGATTTTATCAGCAAGCGTAAAGTGTTGTTTAGGCTGTACCGGTAATTTGTTGTTTCCATTCATCAATACGTGGTCTTGTTCAAATAGTTTTATAGTAATAATCTCGGTAGGTTTTAGCCTTGTTTGCTGGTCAGCTTTAGCCATTACTTGCGTGTGCACTAATTCATGGCTTTTATTACTATTAATGTCGTTGCCTGTTTCGTGAGTACGGATGTCATCATTGTTGATGAAACCGTATGATCTAGCGTCAATTTCTATATCATCGAAGTTAAAATCTATAAATAGTTCATCAGGATTAGATACGCAAGACTTATAGTATTCACGCATAATTTTCATGTATTCAATGAATGGTTTTGGTACGCTCATTATGCTCTCCAATTTAAAACTTCCTTTTTTAAATTATTTATTTTTAATGGTTTATATTGTTTTAGCCGTGATTGTTAGTTGCTCTAAATCCAGTCGCTATTACTTTGCAACGCGCTTCATTAGCGCGGGCAGCTGACGATAAAAATGATTAGATGTTGGTTAATAATTGAATCATTCGTTATCTGTTTTAAGCGATACCTGTATCGTAGCTAATAGGGGCGGTGGATAACCATTACACGACATTACACGGCTAATGAAATAAAATATTTTTGCCTGCTATGTGGCTTAAAAAATAACAATGATTAAATTGAAAAAAGCATATTTAAGATTTTTAAGCGTGTTGGCTTTACATTGTTACTGTCTTTGCAAGGTATGCTTGGTGGTAAAATATCAAGTGTGTTACAATTATTGATACTCTTTATTACTGTTCTCACTGTTGCTTTAGTTTGCTTGCTAATATTATTTATTGTTTAAAATAAATAATAAATTAGGCTAAATACAACGTCACTGTATATATCATGAAGAATAATCAAACCATGCTGACATTATTGTGTAATGTTAATATTTACGCACCAACCCCTCTAGGCATTAAAAACGTTCTAATTGCCGGTAATAAAATTGCCGCTATCTATGAGCCTGGAAAAGGACAAATCGATATTCCTAAGCAGTGGCACGTTAAGGTCATTAATTTTGACGGTGCGACCTTAACGCCAGGTTTTATTGATAGCCATGCCCATATTACCGGTGGCGGTGGCGAAGCAGGTTTTGCAACGCAAGTTCCGCCTGTTGGCCTGACTGAATTTACCCATGCGGGTGTGACTACCGTGGTGGGCTTACTTGGCACTGATGATACTACTCGAAGCACCGAAAACTTATTAAGTCGAGTTTATGGTCTGCGTGAAGAAGGCTTGTCTGCTTACTGTTGGACCGGAGGATATCATTATCCTTTAACCACCATTACGGGCAGCGCCAAGTCAGATATCGTTTTTCTTGAGCCCGTGATCGGTATTGGTGAGTTTGCCATTAGTGATCACCGCTCTAGCCAACCCACATTTGAAGAAGTGATCCGCCTTGCCAGTGAAACCCATGTCGCGGGTTTGATCACAGGTAAAGCCGGCGTTATCCATTTTCATTTGGGTGATGGCGAAAAACGTTTAGCCTTAATTGAACAAGCGATTAGAGACACAGAGTTGCCAGCGCGGGTATTTAATCCCACCCATGTTAATCGTAACAAAGCGTTGTTTGAAGATAGTTGTAAATTACTCACTCAAGGGTGTCATATTGATCTAACGGCATTTCCTGCCGGCACAGCGCAACCCGGTTGGGAAGCTTGTGACGCCATTGAGATGGCAGTGGAAAGACAATTACCCTTAGCACAAATAACCCTTAGCTCAGACGGTGGAGGGTGCTTGCCTTGTTTTGACCCACAAGGTGAATTACAGCATATGGATTTTGGTCGAGCGAGTACGTTAGGAGAAACTTTAGTGGAAACTTTACATAAAGGTATACCACTTGAAACAGTGCTCCCGATGCTAACGAGCAATGTTGCTACTATTTTACGCTTTAAAAGCAAAGGGCAAATTGCCGTTGGTTTTGACGCTGATTTATTGGTGATGAATGAAAAATATGAAATTACTGATGTAATGGCGCAAGGTGTATGGCACAAGCAAAATAATCAGACAATTATTAAAGGTACATTTGAATAGAGGTAGATATGTGTCCAGCTAAAACAACTGATGGTCAACAACGGGGATTTGTAATTCCTATCGGGGGGGCAGAAGAACGTGTAAAAGATCCGATAATTTTACAACGTTTTGTTGAGCTTTGTGGTGGCGAGAATGCTTATATTGTTATCATTCCAACCGCTTCACAACTCGAAGATACTGGGTCAAATTACGAAGAGGTTTTTCACGAATTAGGTGTGAAAAAAGCCGTTTCGCTACCGATTAATGATCGTGAACAGGCAAACAGCGATGAATACCTGGCTGAATTGGACAATGCCACCGGGATTTTTATCACCGGCGGTAATCAATTACGTTTGTCTACTATTTTAGGGGGCACGCCAGTAGCGCAAAGTATTCGTAAACGTAATGCGGCAGGTGTTCATGTTGCAGGCACTTCTGCAGGCGCAGCGATTATGCCAGAGCATATGATAGCCGGCGGACGCACAGGCGCTTTACCTAATGAAGAAGGGGTGACTTTTGCACCAGGCATGGGCTTAATTAATAAAGTGATTATTGACCAGCATTTTAGCCAAAGAAACCGTTTGGGACGTTTGTTATCCGCTATTTCATACAACCCTTTTGCTTCAGGCCTAGGTATTTGTGAAAATACGGCCGCCTTTATTGATCCCTCTGGGCTTTTAGAGGTAGTAGGTCATGGTAGCATTACGGTAGTTGACCCGTCAGACCTGTCGCACAGCTCAATGGCAGAGGCTAATAGAGGCGAAGCTATTACCTTAATCGGTCTTAAGTTGCATGTGCTTGGTCCAGGTGCGACTTACTGCATCAACGAAAGAATAGCGACACCCGCAATTTAAGCTAAATTTTTAAAAAGCCCACCTGATTTTAGGTGGGCTTTTTTGTTTTATTACAATAAGTTAAATCCTACCTTGATATCCCTACTCCCCGCTGAATAATATTTTTAGCAAGTAGTATGCTCACTATTCAAAGCGTGTTATCTTTTCTATATCGCGTCTAGCGTAGGCAGATATAAATAATAAAAAATGCTCTGAGAGTAATAAAAGGAAATCACGATGAAAATGCTATCTTCCAACGTTTATGTTGGCCCTAATGTTTATGCTCATTTTCCAGTGATTCGCCACATAGTTGATATAGGAATTTTGGAACAATACCCTTCAGTTAAGTTAGGCAATGAATTTATCGATGGCTTAATCACTCACTTGCCCAGTTTAGATCAGCACGGTTGCTCCTATGGTGAGCCCGGCGGTTTTCTTAGGCGTTTAAAAGAAGATGAAGGTACTTGGATTGCTCATATTTGGGAGCATGTTACGCTCGAACTACAATGTATAGCTGGTACTGAGGTAACCTTTGGTAAAACTCGAGGTACAGGTAAAACTGGCGAATACAATATGGTTTTCCAGTATAAGCAACGAAATGTAGGCCTTGAAGCAGCTTTGTTAGCGCGGAAATTATTAATTTCATTAATGCCCGACAACATTAAAGCCGAATTGAAAACCCCCATTGAAGACGATTTTGATTTTCAGCAAGAAATGGCTGATTTTATTCGCTTTGCACAACGCAAAGAATTTGGTCCTAGTACGCAATCACTGGTTGATGCCGCAGAAAAACGTAATATTCCTTGGTTAAGATTAAATGAATATAGTTTGGTGCAATTTGGTCATGGTAAATATCAACAGCGTATTCAAGCGACTATTACCAGTGAAACTAGGCACATTGCGGTTGAAATTTCCTGTGATAAAGAAGACACGCATAATTTATTAAATGATCTTGGCTTACCTGTTCCCCAACAGCGTATGGCATATTCCGATACCCAAGCGGTAAGAATGGCAAAAAATATTGGCTACCCTGTGGTACTAAAACCGTTAAATGCTAATCATGGCCGTGGCGTATCTATTGATTTAACGACTGAAGAACAAGTGATCACCGCTTTTGCTTTTGCTCGTGAACATGGTACCAGCCGCGCGGTTTTAGTTGAGTCGTTTTTAACCGGTTTAGATCACCGGATGTTGGTGGTTAATGGTGAATTAGTCGCGGTGGCCAAACGTGTACCTGGCCATGTCATGGGTGATGGCGTTAATAATATTAGCCAATTAGTTGATATTATTAATGAAGACCCACGTCGAGGTGTTGGCCATGAAAAAGTATTAACCCAGTTAGAGATAGATACTCAAGCCATACGTTTACTAGGTGAGGCGGGTTTTACCGAACAAACAGTACTACCCCAAGGTGAAATATTTTACCTACGTTCAACCGCAAATTTATCTACCGGTGGAACGGCAATTGATATGACTGATGTAGTCCATCCCGACAATAAAACCATGGCTGAACGTGCGGTACAAGCGGTTGGCTTAGATGTGGGTGGCGTTGATTTTTTAACCGCAGATATCACTCAATCTTATAAAGATATTGGTGGCGGTATTGTCGAAATTAATGCCGCACCTGGTTTTAGAATGCACGTAGCGCCAAGTGAAGGTAAGCCTAGAGATGTTGCTGGCAAAGTCATTGATATGTTGTTTCCGCCATCACTACCTACACGTATTCCTATTGCCGGTATTACGGGCACCAACGGCAAAACCACCACCTCTAGAATGCTCTCGCATATATTAAAAAGTGCTGGGCATGTTGTTGGCATGACGTCCACCGATGGGGTTTATGTTGATGGCCAATTATCGGTTAAAGGTGATATGACAGGTCCTGTCTCATCGCAAATTGTTTTACGTGATCCCTCGGTTGATATCGCGGTATTAGAAACGGCGCGAGGCGGTATTGTTCGCTCAGGTCTGGGTTACTTAGAATGTGACGTCGCTGCTTGTCTGAATGTGCAAGCCGATCATTTAGGGCTAAGAGGTATAGAGACGCTTGAGCAACTAGCTGAAATTAAACGTATTGTGGTTGAAGTTGCTACCGACAGTGTGGTGCTCAATGCGGATGATCCGCTGTGTTTAAAAATGGCCGATCATACCAAAGCTAAAAACTTATGCTATGTCACCATGAATACGGGCCATAGTTTAGTTCGCGAGCATATTCGTGCTGGCGGTCGAGCCGTGGTATTAGAGAAAGGTATTAACGGTGACATGATCACCATTTTTGATAATGGCACCCATATCCCGCTGCTGTGGACGCATTTAATTCCAGCCACCTTAGAAGGTAAAGCACTGCACAATGTACAAAATGCTATGTTTGCTGCTGCCCTAGCTTATTGCTTAGACAAACCATTAGAGGCCATTCAACAAGGCTTAAGAACCTTCACAACGACCTTTTATCAAGCCCCAGGTCGAATGAACGTGTTTGATGAGCACAATTTTAGAGTGATACTTGATTATGCTCACAATGCTGATGGTGTGCGTTGTATGAGTGAGTTGGCGAGTAAATTAGAAGTTAAGGGTAAGCGTATTACTGTCTTGGCAGGCCCAGGTGATCGTCGTGATGAAGATATCGTGAATATTGCTAAAGCGGCGGCTGGACATTTTGATCTTTATATTTGTAAAGCTGATGATAATCGCCGTGGTCGTGGTGAAGATGAAGTGCCTAAACTTTTAGCCGCCACATTAAAAGATCAAGGTATTGATGAAGCAAAAATTTATTGTATTCCAGATGAAGTAGAAGCGATAAACAAAGGCTTAGAACTTGCCAGTAATGATGACTTATTAATGGTTTTTGGTGATGCGATAACACGCTGTTGGAAACAAATTATTCATTTCAATGGTGTTAATAAACCTGAGCATGAAACAGAGCAAACGCCACGTCAAACCGTGGTGTCTATGTTAGAAACTAGCGAGCCTGATACTTTTGTCTTGGAAACCGGCATGAGAATTGTTTCTGATGAACGCGGTGTGCGTGTGGTCTCTGAACACGACGAAGAAAGTGATTAAGCTTGCTAAGAAAAACCAACATCAAAAAGCGTAGTAATATATGAATATAAAAAATATAACACTGAGCTTAGATGATAATCGTCGGCTGACAGGTAAAAATTTATTATCTGATCAGCCAGGCGCGATCATTGATGCTTTTGTCTCGGGTATTGATAAGCTTGTTGTGGTTAATGTTTGGTCTATTTACGTTAACCGGCTACTGAAGGCGGTTAATTGGTCAAATGAAAAAATATACTCGCGTATCTTCGAAGATGGCATCACGATTGCCATCAGTGCTCCCATCGATGCGCTTTATGCTGCCTGTGATTTAAATGAAATGGCCTGGCAGTTAACCTGCGAAGAGTTAGCCCATACTGAAAATGTAGAGCCAATGAGTGCCGCCATCATGCGTTTAAAAGCTGCGATAGCAGAAGAAGTTAATCCAAAACTACTGGCATTAATTAAACAAGCAAAAGCTAAAGGTATTGTTTATTTGGTTGATGATGATGAGTTTTCATTGGGTTATGGCAGCACAGCACAATGTTGGCCGATATCGGCACTGCCTGAACTCGCCAGCATAAATTGGTCACAATACCACTCGATACCGCTAGCCTATGTAACCGGCACCAATGGTAAATCGACTAGTGTGCGCATTATGTCGCAAATTATTGAGCAAGCGGGAAAATGTTGTGGTGTTACCTCGACAGATTTTATTCGGGTCGGTGATAATATTATTGATCATGGCGATTATTCAGGTCCGGGCGGGGCAAGAATGTTATTGCGCCATCCTAATACCGAAACCGCTATTTTAGAGGTAGCGCGTGGCGGTATTTTACGTCGGGGTTTACCCATAGATAAGGTTGATGCCGCCTTAATCACCAATATTGCCGAAGATCATTTAGGGCAATATGGCATTAATACCGTTGCCGCACTTGCCCAAGCTAAAGCGGTTGTTGCCAAAGGCTTACAGCATAACGGTGAAAGTAAAGGCACCTTAGTACTGAATGCCGATGATGAGTATTTAGTGGCGCTAGCGCCTGAATTGTTGGTGAATAAGTGTTGGTTTTCTTTAGATGAACACAACACGACACTACAACAACATAAACAACAAGGTGGCGCGGTTTGTTTTGTTAAAGACCAGCAATTGGTTTATGTAGACGCTAATGAAGAAACAAGCATTATCAGTGTTAACGATATTCCTATGACGCTAAACGGCGCGGCGCTGCACAATATTCAAAATGCGCTGGGTGCGATTGGCTTAGCTAAGAGCTTAGATATTGACAATAAAGCGATTAAAAACGCTTTGTCAAAGTTTGCTAGCAACAGTGAAGACAATCCCGGTAGAGGCAACCAGTTTAGCGTTAATAACGCGCAAGTGATCATGGACTTTGCCCACAATGTTCATAGCATGCAAGCCATGGCAGTTACGACGGCGAATATCAAAGCTCAGCGTAAATTTTTAATGCTGAGTCATGCTGGCGACAGAACTGATAGTGAAATCGTCAACATGACGAAAACCGCCTTAAAAATGCAGCCTGACTTTCTTATTGCTGTTGAGGTAGAACCGTATTTGCGCGGTAGGGCGTTAGGTGAAGTACCGCAATTAATTATTGATACCGCGCTGGCTCATGGTGTAAAGCAGCATAATATTTTTACTTTTAAGAGTCCCTTTGCTGGGGCGAAATATATTATAGAGCAGCTGCAAGCCGATGATTTAGCGTTACTGATGGTGTTATCTGAGCGAGAAGAGATCACTAAACTGTTACTTGATAAATCTTAAATAATTTAGCTTTGGATTGCTGTTGTCTAGATAACTGCAATCCTGACTTATGTGTTATCTCAGCAACTTTATTTCAGTAGTGTGAGTAAGCGCTTGACTGTCCAGTAAGTCGTTAAGCGCTTTTACTCACGACTTTGATGTCAACCAATAAGCGATAATAAACCTATAACTATCCATGTCGTGTTTATTAAGCTCAACGGTTTAACAGCTTTGTCTGTGCTCGATATGATAGGGGATCAAAACAGAATCTGTAGCTCGCTTAATGAAAAGCTCAGCGGCTTTGCTGCCTTTTTCTTCACTGTTTTGGTGTACAGTGGTTAATGGTGGATTCGAGCGGTTTGTTTCGTCAATACCATCAAAACCAACCACGCTGATATCCTCTGGTATTTTAAGGCCCATGGCATTAATTTCTTTTAACGCCGCTAAAGCGATTAAGTCACTCATACAAAGCAGAACATTGGGTCGAGGAATAGAGGTTAGCGCTTCTCTAACGGCTATTAAGGCGATGTCATGACTGCTTTTTGGAATATTCCATATCCTATCATCTCTTAACGTAACACCGAGTTCATTAATCGCCTTTTTGTAACCATTTAAACGACGATGAGTAATTGAAGGCAGAAGATCAAAGTCAGGTAATTCATACACTCGACAGGTTAAGTTTGAATCGAGTAATCTTAAACCCAGAATCGCGATATTATCATCGGCTGACTTTATCGCGAGTTTTGCTATTTCATATGCTGCTTGTTCATTATCAATGCCTACCGAGGCATTACGATCAATATCAAAATCTGCGGTAACCACTTTTTTAGTGGTAGCTCTTAACTGCTCAACCAACTTAGCGTTGCGCGGGATGCCATAACAAATAAAGCCATCGACAAAGTCAGCCACCTCATTAATGTTGTCAGAAGCCCCAGAGAATAATAATAAATTAACTTGGTTTTTTTCTAACACGGATGAAACGCCCTTAACAAAATTGCTGGCGACGGGATCAGAAATCATATACTCGACACTATCGGGTAATACCAAAGCGACAATATTAGAGTGACCTTTTCTTAATGATTGCGCCGCTTTGTTAGGCCCTGAATACCCCAACTTTTGACATGATGCAAGGATGTCATCTCTGCGCTTTTTAGACAGTTGATCTGGACGACTAAAGGCATTAGAGACAGTGGCATTTGACACACCAAGTTCTTTGGCAATGCTTTTTAGTGTCCATATTTTTTTCTCTGTCATGTTGAACTTATTTTATTATTGTGCATAAATATCACGCAGATCTATTGAGTTTGTTGTCATTATTGTTGACATAGTATACTGGTATTTATCAATATATAACTTAACTTTATTCGCTATTTTATTCGCTATTTTCAAGCCTAATTCAAAAGGCTTTTTAAGAGAATAAAACGCTTTTTACCCTTGTCATTAAGCTCAATAGACGCTTTTCTAGCGGCTAAGTCGACTAATAAAGTGGCTTGGCTATTAGCATGAGTCCAAGTCATTGCTAACCTAGAGTGCTGACCTTCAATAGTAAAGTCACCATTAAAAGCGTCAGTGTTATTACGTAATTTTATCAATTCAATGATAGCTTGAGTGATAGGTTTTTCGAGTGATTTTTCAATGTCTTCATGATTAAGATAAGGACGATTTATATCTCTGCCGACATTGGTGGTAGATAACAAGGTCATATCATTTTTTTCAGCGAATAAACCGGCATAATAAACTTGCGGCGTGCCCGGTGCGAAAAACTGTATGGCTCTGGCTAATAAATAATCATAATCATTGGCTGCTAACGCATCGTAGTAAGTACAATTAACCTGATATAAATCAACATTACTTGCCGCTGCACCTGTTGCTTTTTGGCTTTCGCCTGCGCTATTAAGATGAATTTTTTTAACTAAGTTATCTATTTCAGTATTATCAAGCAGTCCTTTTTTACCGTTCATCGGACCCACATCAATAATGCCAATACCGTCGTGGGTGTCTAAAACCGTGATGCAATTTCTAGGCGAAATGTTCAGCCATTTAATTAATGCGCTAAAGTCTTGGCTAAAAATACTGTGTAAAATTAACGGCGGCAAGGCAAAATCGTAAACTTGATCAACACGTTTAGCTATTTCAATTTGGGTTTGATAATAAGAATGAATTTCTACTAAGGTATCAATACCTTGTGCGTTAGCTTTCTGGGTTAGCTGATCAATAAACTCAAAGGTTTCTTCAAGCATAAAGCAACTAGTCCCCGCTTTTTTAATCGCATAACCCGCAGCATCAAGGCGAATAATATTAATATTATTTTCAGCAAAGGTTTTTAGAATCCGCGTTAAATAAGCTTGTCCAACATCTGAAGTGACATCGATATCAATTTGGCTATCGGTAAATGTGGTCCAAAAATCAGCTGATTGATTATTGGGTAATAAATAATTTGTAAAACTGCTACCGGGTCTAGGACGATATATTTTCGCTTGTTGCTCTTCATTTAAGCCGGAAGGGAAAACTTTATCTTTCGTTAAGAAAAGCGCCCAAAACGGTGAATCACTGCCTTTATCTAGTACATCTAAAAATTCTTTAGATTGAGCAGACATGTGATTTACAATAAGATCTGCCATTAATTCATGGCTTTCCCCTAATGTTTTCACATTTTTCCAATCGCCAAGTCGGCTATCAACTTCAGTATGGTCAATAGGGTCAAAACCCGCATCACTGCCATCTATTGGATAATAAAAGGGTAATAAGTGCACACCTGAAAATAAACCTGACAACTGGTTATGCAGAATATTATCGAGTGCTTGGACACCAGAACCGGTTAGCCTATCAACATAGGTTATTAGCTGAACATTATTTTTCATAAATCTACCATTAAAGTACAAGTTGAATCTTAATCGATTAAGGTATATGTTTATATACAACACAGTTTTAATCAAGAATAATTTTGCTTTTTCTTTAAAATATTAAGTATCAGCAGATGTTTTCAGGTTAAATAGTCAATAAATCACTTTAGTTATTAAGCAACTAAAGCCAATATATATAAATATAATAAGAGGGGAAAATAATGAATCCAACGAGTAGCTCAGCAGTAGATAAATCTTCAATCGAGGACGCATCGATAACCCGTATTAAGCTTTTAACCTATATGATGTTTTTTGTTTTTGCGATGACCTCAGATGCCGTTGGTGTCATCATTCCTCAGTTAATTGAAACCTACAATTTAAACTTAACACAAGCGAGTGCATTCCATTATATCCCCATGATTTTTATCGCATTGAGTGGTTTGTTTTTGGGGTATCTTGCTGATAAATGGGGCAGAAAGTTAACCATTGTTATCGGTTTAATGATTTTCTCTGTCGCCTGTTTTATGTTTTCTGTTGGCGAGTCTTTTTACTACTTCTTATTTTTGCTAGCGCTAATTGGTATTGCTATTGGTTTGTTTAAAACGGGCGCATTGGCACTGATTGGCGACATATCTTCGTCAGGCAAAGAACATACGGCGACAATGAATAAAGTGGAAGGCTTTTTTGGCGTAGGCGCTATAGTAGGCCCGGCGATTGTCAGCTACTTATTAATTTCAGGTGTTTCTTGGAAGTATTTATACATAGCTGCAGGGGTTATTTGTATTTTGCTGTGTTTGGTGGCAATGAAAACAAAATACCCAGTGACTAAACAACATGCGGCAGAAAAAATTAATTTAAAAAGCTCGTTTAAATTAATGAAAGACCCTTATGCTTTAGGGTTTTCATTAGCCATTGCGCTTTATGTCGCTACTGAAGTGGCTATCTACGTTTGGATGCCAACACTGCTTGCTGACTACACTGGCTCGCTTGTTTGGTTAGCGACTTATGCCTTAACTATTTTCTTTGTCTTACGGGCCAGTGGGCGATTTTTAGGGGTTTGGATGCTTAAGCACTTTAGCTGGCAAAAAGTGATGTTTTGGTTTTCATTAGCGGTATTTCTTTGCTATTTAGGTACCGCCTTAATGGGGGTTGAGGTAGCGGTTGTGTTATTACCCTTGTCAGGTTTATTTATGTCAGTGATTTATCCAACCTTAAACTCTAAAGGTATTAGTTGCTTTCAAAAGTCAAAGCATGGTGCCGTCGCGGGTGTGATTTTATTCTTCACGGCGGTATCAGCGGCTATATCGCCTTTACTTATGGGGATTGTGAGTGATCTACTTGGCCATGTTTCTTACGGGTTTTATTTAGCAACAGGCTTCGCCGGCTTACTGTTTGTCGCGGCAATCTACAACCTAAAAGTGGATCCTACTCAACATATAAAAAATTAATTAATTATATTTATCATGTAATTAATTCAATAAAACCTATTGTACAAAAAAAAGACTTGCTAATATTTGTATTTTTACGAATAATCAACTTAATCGATTAAGTTGATTATTCTAATAGTAAGCAACTTAGATTAACAAGATTAACTATAAAAATATTAATACAATAAATTAACAGAACATGGGGTGAGACAATGAAACAAGCTATTCATAAGAAATTTATCGTCAGCGCATTAGCTATGGCTATCTGCTCTAGCTTAAGCGCAGCAGAAACAAAGGTGACAGAAGAAGTAAAACACAAAGGTATTGATTTTGAGCGAATCGTCGTTACTGGCTCTGTTGGTAAAGGCACAACGGTTATGCAATCAAGTGTCTCGGTCAGTAGCATCTCTGCAGATCAAATTGAAATAGCGTCACCACGCAGTAGTGCTGAAGCATTCAGAAACATCCCAGGTGTTCGTGCAGAAGCATCAGGCGGTGACGGTAACGCTAACCTTGCAGTACGTGGTCTTCCTGTAGCAGCGGGTGGTGCTAAGTTCATGCAAATTCAAGAAGACGGTTTACCCATTCTACAATTTGGTGATATCGCTTTTGGTAACACAGATATTTTCTTACGTATAGATTCTACAATGGCATCTATTGATGCTATTCGTGGTGGCTCTGCATCAACATTGGCTACAAATGCGCCTGGCGGCATCATTAATATCGTTAGTAAAACGGGTGAAGCTGAAGGTGGTAGCGTAGCGACAACATTCGGTTTAGATCACGACTCTACTCGTACAGATTTTCAATTTGGCGGCGAGATTAACGACTCAACCTATTTCCATCTTGGTGGCTTCTACCGTCAAGGTGAAGGCGTACGTGATACAGGTTATACGGGTAACAAAGGTGGTCAAATTAAAGCGAACATCACTAAAGAATTTAGCGATGGTTACGTTAGACTTTATTTTAAACACCTAGATGATACTACCACAGCATATTTACCTATGCCTGTTCACGCGGACGGTTCTTCAGTTGAAGGCTTTGACGCCTCTACTGGCACTCCTCATACCCCTTACCATACTTCAATGATCACAACGGATGGTGCTGGAAATGGCCGTCTTGCTGATATGCGTAATGGCATGAGCCCGAAAGTTGATGCGCTTGGTTTTGAAGCTGTATTTGATTTAGGCAATGACTGGTCTGTTGAAAACAGAATGAGAATTTCTCGCACTAAAGGTAGCTTTACCGGCCCATTCCCTGAAAGTATTCAAGGAAGCCAAGGCTTAGCTGACAGTATAGCAGGTGCTGGTGCAACATTAACTTACGCAAATGGCCCACAAGCAGGTAATGCTTATACGGCTGATAACCTCATGCGTATTCACTCGTTTGATGTTGAAATGACTAATCTTGATTTTATGGTTAACGATTTCAAATTAACAAAAACGATTAACGACTCTACCTTTACTGTTGGTTTATATAACTCGTCTCAAACTATTCAACAATCATGGTTATGGAACTCTTACTTATATGAAGTAAAAGGCCAAGATGCTGCACTTGTTGATGTAACGGCCGCTGACGGTACAGAATTTTCTCAAAATGGTGTAATTGCCTATGGTGTACCTGCATGGGGTAACTGTTGTACACGTAATTACGATTTACAATATGAAGTTACGGCGCCTTATGCTGCGTTTAGCACAAGCTTTGATAACATCAACATTGACGGTAGTGTTCGTTTTGATAGTGGTTCTGCAACAGGTTCTTTCTCAGGTGCAGCTCAATCTGCAGTTGACATGAACGGTGACGGTACTATACATCAAATCGAAACCAGCGTTTCAAATGTTGATAACGCTTCAGCTAACAACGTAAATTACGATTGGAATTACGTGTCTTATTCACTAGGTGGTAACATCAAAATCAATGATGATTTAGCCGCATTTGCTCGTATCAGTAGAGGCGCTACAGCTAATGCTGACCGTTTAGCTTTTGGTAAAATAGATGCTGCTGGTGTTGCCAAAGATGAAGACATCTTTGATGAAGTTGATCAGTTAGAACTTGGTGTTAAATACCGTCAAGATGAATTATCTGTCTTTGCAACGGCTTTCTTTGCACAAACTCAAGAGCAAAACTTTGAAGCCACTAGCCAACAATTTTTTGACCGTGAATATGAGTCTAAAGGTATTGAAATAGAATCTACATACTACATGGGTGATTTTGATCTACGTGCTAACTTAACGTGGACTGATTCTGAAATAACTAAAGATGTCATTAATCCAGCTGTAGTTGGCAACACACCAAGAAGACAAGCCGATGTTGTTTACTCAATAACAGGTCGTTACAACTTTGCCCAAGGTTCTGCGGGTATTAACTTAATTGGTACTACTGATTCATTTGCTCAAGATAACTTTGACCAAAACGACCCTAACGCTCTTATATTAGACGGTTATGTTCAAACTAACGCCTTTGCTCAATACAAGCTTTCAGATTCATTAAGTGTTTCTTTAAACATTAACAACTTATTTGAAACTGTTGGTATTACTGAAGCAGAAGATGCAACAGCGGCAACGGCTAAAACTATTATACGGGCAAGATCTATTCAAGGTCGTTCAGCGACTCTGACGCTTAAATACGATTTTTAATCTATAACTTTTTAAACTAATAGTACAAATAATAACAAGCCCATTTTATATGGGCTTTTTTATTCAAAGGTGATTTTATGCTTTCTTTACTCAGTTATGGCGAAGTGTTGGTTGATTTTTTACCAAGCTCTGCTCATAACCCAAGTTACACTCCTTTAGCGGGCGGTGCACCGGCAAATGTCGCTGTAGCCTATGCTAAATTAGGCGGTAATAGTTATTTTGCCGGCGGTATCAGTAGCGATGATTTTGGTACTATGTTAATGCAGCAATTACAAGATCAAGGGGTGAATACAAGTTACGTAAATACCGTAGAAAATGCCAATACAGCCATAGTGTTGGTGACCTTAGATGCGAGTGGCGAACGTGCTTTTAATTTCTATCGTAACGATACGGCAGATATGTATTATGACAAGAGCCAGGTTGATAAAATAAACTGGCAAGATATTGCTGTTTTTCATTATTGCTCAAATACCCTCACCAATGAAAAAAACCATGATAATACGCTTTATGCCTTAAAGCGCGCTAAGTCGAACAAGGTATTAATTAGCTTTGATGTTAATTTACGTCAGCAACTTTGGGCTGATTTAAGTTTATTACCTGCTCGCGTAGAAGCCTGTCTCAATGAAAGTGACATTGTAAAATTAAGTAAAGATGAAGCCAGCTATTTAGCCGCCATTAAAAATGTTGACCTACCAGGCTATGTTAGCTATCTATTAACGCTAGGCGTTAAGCTGATCGTTATTACTGATGGCCCTAACGAGGTGCAAGTAACTTGTGCCAGCTACTCACTGATGATTGCTGTGCCTAAAATAACCGCGCTAGATACCACGGCTGCCGGTGACAGTTTTATTGCTAGCTTCTTATTTGCTCTCTCTCAAGATGCCGATATTAATCAAGCGTGTTTATTTAATGTATTAGAAAACCAAACGCTTGTGTCATCAGCGGTACTATTCGCCAGTAAATGTGGTGCTTTAACTTGCCAAAAAATGGGCGCATTTGCTGCCTTGCCGTCAATTAAAGCGCTAGCGCTTTAATTGTTTTTCTATCAAATATCCGAGAATAAATATGGAATCTAGAACTTCCCTTGCCAGTTGGAAAAAGCTAACGCTGCATGCACAACAGATGAAAAAGTCTCATATGAACGACTTTTTCAATGAAGACAAACAACGATTTGATAAATTTTCTCTGTTATTACCTTCTATGCTATTAGATTATTCTAAAAACTTGATCACAGAAGAAACTCGCTCACTGTTAATTTCACTCGCAAAAGCATGCGATGTAGAGGCTTGGCGAGACAAAATGTTCAAAGGCGAGCGTATTAATGGCACAGAAGATAGAGCTGTTTTGCATACCGCCCTGCGTGATCAGCAACAAACGCCAATATTTCTTGATGGCGAAAACATCAATGCATGCGTTGCAAAATCGTTAGATAAAATGCAAGCCTTTACCGAACAAGTGCGTCAAGGAAGATGGAAAGGATATTCTGGCAAGCGCATTACTGACGTGGTTAATATTGGTGTTGGTGGCTCTAACTTAGGCCCTCAAACGGTTACTGAGGCATTAAAAAAATATAGTGATGACAGTATCAATGTTCACTATGTCTCTAATGTAGATGGCACCCAAATTGCCGATGTATTGAAGCCATTAAATCCAGAGAAAGTCCTGTTTATTGTTTCTAGCAAAACCTTTACCACCACAGAAACCATGATCAATGCTAAAACGGCGCTGAACTGGTTAACCTCTGCTTCATTTGATAAAAGTGCTGTTGCTCAGCATTTTGTCGCTGTGACCACCAATAAAGAAAATGCGATGAAATTTGGTGTTGAGGCCGATAATATATTCGAGATGTGGGATTGGGTTGGCGGTCGATTTTCATTATGGTCAGCCATAGGCTTGCCAATAGCCTTAGACTTAGGTTTCGATAAGTTTATTGAATTATTAGCCGGTGCTCACGAAATGGATCAGCACTTTTGTCAGACTGAACTTGAACATAACGCGCCAGTGATTTTAGCCTTACTCAGTGTCTGGAATTGTACTTTTCTAGGTTCACAATCACAGGCTATTTTACCTTATGATCAATCCTTACATATGTTATCTGCGTATTTGCAACAAGCAGAAATGGAAAGTAACGGAAAATCAGTTAACTGGCATGGCGAAACCATTAGCTATTCAACTGTGCCGTCAATTTGGGGCGAATTAGGCATTAATGGCCAACATGCTTTTTATCAATATTTGCATCAAAGCAATAATGTCGTGCCGGCTGATTTTATTGGTTCAATTGAAAGTAATACCCCTATTGAGGGACATCATGAAACACTGATGGCGAACTTTTTTGCTCAAACTCAAGCATTAATGCAAGGAGTAGATGAACAACAAGTTAGAGATGACTTAAAAGCCAAAGGCAGGACAGATGAGTATATTAATAAAGTTGCGCCACATAAGGTACATAAAGGAAATCGCCCCTCTAACACTATATTAATGAACCGTATTTCACCCCGTTCGTTAGGCAGCTTAATCGCACTTTATGAACATAAAATATTTGTCCAAGGGATTCTCTTACAAATATGTTCGTTTGATCAGTGGGGCGTTGAATTAGGCAAAGGTTTAGCTAATAAAATTGAACATGATCTGCACAGTGACAAAAACAATCCCGCTCACGACAGCTCTACTTGGAATCTGATCAAACATTATCATAAGGTAAAATCAGCCACCGCTGAAACACCTGATAAGTCATAAAACTGTATCTTGAAGTCGGGTGGGTATCCTGTTAACAACAGGAATATATGCTTAATAACAATGGGGTTGTTGAAGGCTTGGGTTGGCTTTTGATCCGCTTGTTTGATAGTTAACTTACCGCCATTGCAGCGCTTAATTCAATGGCGGTGAGTTAAAGCAGGCGATAACTGAATTATTTTGATCTAAGTGCTAGCTTTATGCGTATAGTTTTTTTTAACTAATTGAATTATATCCATGAAACGTACCTTGTACTGGCTGAATAAAGATCTTCGTATCAATGACAACGCCGCGCTTAACTTAGCCAGTTTCAGTGATCATCTGCTTTGTGTGTATATTGTTGATAAACAGTGCTTTGAAGCAAATAATTTTCAGTCAAAACCTCTAGGCGATATCAGGTGGCAATTTTTACAAGGCTGCTTAGATGATTTTAACGAGAGCTTATTAAAGCTCGGCCAAGCGCTGTATATTGTTTATGGCGATACCTTATCGACCTTAACTCGGCTCTGTGAAAACTATCAAATTACTGATGTAATCACCACGAAATTACCCGGCACTTATGAAAATAGGCTTATTACTCAGCTTAATGAACGCCTGCCTGAGCTGACCATTAATCAGGTAGAGCAATTTACTTTATTTACCAAAAACTCATTGCCTTTTGAGTATGATGAATTACCAGTGAGTTATTCTAAATTTCGAAAGAAAATGGCTGAAGTCAGTATTTACAAGCCAGTGCCAAGCGTGGAATCTCTGCCTAGCATGTTTAACACCCTACCGGCGCCAACTCGTTTTAAACCTAAATGGCTACCTAGTGTAAGTGCTATAAAGACCAACCAAGGCTTTGAGTTTGAAGGGGGTGAACAACAGGGTTTAAAGCATCTTAGGCAATATTTTTCGTCAAATTCCCCCGCCGAGTATAAGCAAGTCAGAAATAATTTAGACGGTTGGAAAAATAGCAGCAAGCTATCGCCGTGGTTAAATGCTGGCTGTATTTCTGTGCGCCAAGTGATGAATTACCTTGCTGATTTTGAACAGCAGCATGGCAAAAATAGTTCAACCGAATGCCTGTATTTAGAATTACTGTGGCGAGAGTACTATCAATGGGTACATGGTAAAATTGGCGCTAAAACCTACCAATTTAAAGGCATTGCTAAACATAAACCCTTAACAACATTCTATCCTGAACGCTTTAATAAATGGTGCTTAGGCAATACCCCTTATCCCTTGGTTAATGCCTTTATGCATGAGTTAAGACAAACCGGCTATTTAAGTAACCGAGGACGTCAAATTGCTGCAAGTTGCCTAGTGAATGAACTCAGTGTTGATTGGCGCTACGGTGCTGCCTGGTTTGAAGAGCAGTTAATTGATTACGACGCTGCGGTTAATTGGGGTAATTGGCAATACATCGCCGGCGTAGGTGTTGACCCTAGAGGCGGTAGACATTTTAATATTGAGAAGCAAACCACACTTTATGACCCTAATGGTGATTACCAAGCTAAATGGACGGATCAAAGTCAGCAAAGTACTCAAGCCAATCAAGCACTAGACTCTGTAGATGCTTCAGATTGGCCTGTGCTACAGTAAACTAGAATGGCAGCTAATCTGGTGGCAACTAATAACCTGGCAACTAATCTCGTGACAACTAATAGCCTAGTAGATAGTGCCGTCAATATTGTTTGGTTAAAGCGTGACCTGCGACTTAGCGATCATCTGCCGCTGAGCGAATCCATTCAGTCGGGTTTAACACTGCTGTATTACGTTTTTGAGCCTTTATTAATAGCAGACCCTCATTACGACGAACGACATTGGCGTTTTATTTGGCAATCAATTGAAGATATTAACGCTCAGCTCAGCGCTTTTAATGCCCGGGTTTATGTCTATTTTGGTGATGCGCTTGCCGGCCTTAATGAAATTCAGCAGCGCTTTAATATTACCGGTTTATTCAGCCATGAAGAAGTCGGCTTGTTGTCTACTTTTGAGCGCGATAAAGCGGTTAAAAAATGGTGTAAAGCACAAAACATTGTTTGGCATGAAAGTGCATCAGGCGCGGTAAGTCGCGGTAAAAAAAATAGAAATAACTGGGACAAAGACTGGCGTAAGATCATGAAAGCTGAGTTAAGTCAGCCAGCGCTATCTTGTAACACACTGGTCAATAAACAATGTTTAGAGCAGTTACCTGAGTTTATTTTACCTGTGTCGTGGTCAACAGCTGATGAGTTCATGTTAAAAGGTGGTGAGCTTTGGGCGCAAAAAATGCTGCAATCATTTTTGAATGGCCGAGGTAAAAACTATCATTTTGACATATCTAAACCGCAGGCAAGTCGTAAAAGTTGTTCACGGTTATCGCCTTATTTAGCTTGGGGCAATATAAGCTTAAGGCAGTTCTATCAAAGTATTCTAATGAAAAGACCTCAAAGCGGTTGGAAAAGACCGATAGATGCACTGGCATCTCGCCTGCATTGGCATTGCCATTTTATACAAAAATTTGAAAGCGAACATCAAATGCAGTGGCGTCCGGTAAATCGAGCTTACATTGATTTTAGCTATCCTGACCTTCACTGTGGTTTGAGTGTTGAAACGCGATTAGATAAATGGAAAACGGCGCAAACAGGCTATCCGCTAGTTGATGCTTGCATGCTTTGTTTAATAAAAACCGGTTATATCAACTTTCGCATGCGAGCCATGTTAGTCAGCTTTCTATGCCATCATTTACTGCTAGATTGGCGTTTAGGCGTAAGGTATTTAGCGAAACTATTTCTCGATTTTGAACCAGGCATTCACTATCCACAATTTCAAATGCAGTCAGGGGTAACCGGCACTAATATCATTCGGGTTTATAATCCAGTGAAACAGTCATTGGAAAAAGATAAAGATGGCCTATTTATTAGAACATGGTTGCCACAATTATCAGAGTTGCCGAATGAAATTATTCATACCCCTTGGCAATTATCGCCAATGGAGCAACAGCTTTATCAATGTCAATTAGGCGAGACTTATCCTTTACCTATGGTGGATATCAATGAAACAGGGAAGATTGCCCGCGATTTACTCTGGGGTTTTAGAAAACGATTTGACAGTAAAAAAGAAGGCCAGCGTATTGTCGCGAAGCATGTTCGAGTGACTAAAAAATCGACGAAAGCCAGCAAGCCTAAACCATTAGAAAAATTAATATGATCAACGATGCATAAAAAATTATTGTTAGCCCATAAAAATTGTCTGACCTGTAAAAAAGATTTTTTATGGCGCAAAAAATGGCAAGCCAATTGGGAGCATGTGTTGTATTGCTCAGAGCGATGTCGGCGTAATAAAAACACGAGTAATAGTGCACTTGATAGCGCTCAATCGAGAGTCAAAAAAAAGAGCTAAACTTAAACTAAGCAAAGCGCTAAAGCTTGGCTCTAGCCAGAGTTCAAATAAAGGTAAGGTAAATTTCATGACGGCAAAACATCTCAGGCTTATATTGGGTGATCAGCTCAATCCTATGCACACTTGGTTTGAACATATCGACGCTGATGTTGTTTATGTCATCGCTGAGCTGCACCAAGAGGCAAACTATACTAAGCACCATGTGCAAAAAATAACTGCATTTTTTGCTGCCATGGCTAATTTTTCTCAAGACCTTGAAAGTAAAGGCCATCGGGTTTGTTATCTCACCTTAGATGACAGTGCAGCATATCAGGATCTTCCACAGCTGATAACAGCATTAGTTGCACGTTATGCTTGTCAAAGCTTTAGCTTTCAACGGCCTGACGAATACCGCTTACGAGCACAATTAACTGGCATGTCAGCGCAGTTAGCTTTACCTGTGGTTGAAGTCGACAGTGAACATTTTTTACTGCCCTTTGACGAATTACCTAATCATTTTAAAGCGGCAACGCACGTAAGAATGGAGAACTTTTATCGTTTTATGCGTAAGCGTTTTTCTATTTTGATGACGGGCTTAAAGCCGGCAGGTGGTGCATGGAACTTTGACGCTAATAATCGTCAATCATTTAAGCAAGCTGATCTCAAACTTATCCCCAAACCTTTGGTATTTGACAACTCAGCAGAGGAATATTTACAGCGTATAAAACAGCATAATATTAATACTATCGGGCATGAGTCGGATAATGTGGCTTACCCCATTAGTCGGCAACAATCCTTAGTGTTACTGGATTATTTTTGTCAACATCAGCTGGCTAATTTTGGTAACTTTCAGGATGCAATGACGGTAGCCTCGCCCTACGCTTGGAGTTTATATCACTCGCGGCTAAGCTTTTCACTTAACTGTAAAATGCTCAGCCCAATGGAGGTAATTAACACTGCGCTTATCGCTTATCAAGACTCTGAGGGTAAGATCACACTGGCGCAAATTGAAGGTTTTGTTAGGCAAATTCTAGGCTGGCGAGAATATGTCAGAGGTATGTATTGGGTGAATATGCCGAACTACGCAGAGCAAAATTTTTTAGGCGCTAAGCGTAACTTGCCTGATTTTTTCTGGAATGCGGACACTAAAATGCAGTGTTTAAAAAGCGCGATATCACAATCACTGGAGCATGCTTATGCCCATCATATTCAACGCTTAATGATCACAGGGAATTTTGCTTTGTTAGCCGGTATAGCACCTAGCCAAGTTGATGACTGGTATTTAGGCATCTACATAGACGCGATTGAATGGGTAGAACTACCCAATACTCGCAGCATGGCGCTTTTTGCTGACAGTGGTTGGATAGCAACAAAACCTTATGCGGCAAGCGGTAACTATGTCAATAAAATGAGTGACTATTGTAAAAACTGTCATTATAAAGTGAAAGAAAAAGTCAGCTCAAATGCTTGCCCATTAAATAGTTTATATTGGAACTTTATCGACCAAAACTATGACAAGTTTGCCGCAAACCATCGCATGAGCTTCCCTATCCGTAACTGGGATAAAGTTGATCCGGCGCAAAAAATTGCCATCAGAGAAAAAGCGGCCGAGTTATTAAATGATTTAGACAAGTTGTAGATATACTCAGTAGCGGTGTTTTTCAAGGCAGTTGTAGCGTAAATTAAAAGCTTTTTTTCACAACATAGTTTGGCGATTTTTGTAGGTCGGACTTTAGTCCGTCAACCGTTAAACGGGCAATTAACGCAATGGAGCACAATTTTTTTGTAGGTCGGACTTCAGTCCGTCAACCGTTAAACGGTCAATTAATGTCATGGGTTAACCAAATTTTGCAGCGAATATTATTCTGTTAAATAATTTCAATAGCAAAAAAAGTTAAATTTCATTTAACCTGATGGACTAAAGTCCAACCTACATTTAAGCCCCATAGAAGCTGCGGGTGATCATATAGCGTTGGGCGATTTTTGTAGGTCGGACTTTAGTCCGTCAACCGTTAAGCGAGCGATTAACCTTTATTTTCACTCGGTACCTTTATTATTTTTCACCTATCACATTGATTTATTTTAATATTGAAAGCGGTAACACTAGCGTTATAAATTATCTTAAGTTTATATGAGTGAATTTATATGGGCGAGTGCAAAAACAGTTACAACCAGTATCGCTTAGGTTTTACTCTAACTTTAAACAGGCAAAATAAATAATGAGGAATTGGTCTTTTCTTATCTGTTATCCGTATAGCTAAAAAACTTATTGAGCAATGTTAGGATAGCTTTTATGGCATTTTTGATGGATGAAGAATCAAGAATTATAGAAATGGCCTGGGAAGACCGAACTCCCTTTGAAGCGATAGAGCACCAGTTCAACTTACGAGAGCCCGAAGTGATCAAATTTATGCGTAGTCACTTAAAGCCAAAAAGCTTTAGGTTATGGCGTAAAAGGGTGGGTGGTCGTGCGACAAAACATCTGCAACTTAGAAGTGACGATGTAACCAGAGGTTACTGCCCAACACAATACAAACAGCGTTGATGCAAAAAATCTAATGCTTAACGATGCTAGTATAGCTTGATGACGATTTTACTTTGGCTAGGTAAGTAAACTCCTAGGTTATAATAATAGGTTATCTAGCGACCTATTATTATTCATTAAGCCCTAAAACATTAAAACATTAAAACATTAAAACGCTAGCCGCTGATCTTGTTTTGCTAGGCAATATTAAATGGCAGGAGTTTTAACACCAAACACTCAATAGCAGGCATCAGTAACCACTATGGAACAGTGGTTAAATAGTTTTTAAACAGTATTGGTTTTTGCCATTTTTTTTTGCTTCATATAAATATTCGTCAGCTAATTTAACCAGTTTATCACTGGATATTTTAGTACTGTTAGTTTTTAAAGCCGCTCCGACAGAGACTGACGTTTTAAGAATTTCGCCATTATTATTCAAGTTGAAATTTGCCACACTCTCGACTATTTCTAAACAGGTTGCTTCAAGTTTTGCTCTATTTACACCATAGAGAATCACTGCAAATTCATCACCACCTATGCGAAAGGCAATGTCTTCAGTACGACGACATTTGTCCTTTATGACGCGAGCTAGCTTTTTTAAAACCTCATCACCCATGCTATGTCCGCAAGAGTCGTTAATTATTTTAAAATAATCTGCATCAACAAAAATTAAACCTAGGGCTCCATCGTCACGCACGGCAATGGCATTTAATCTTACTATTTGTTCTTGAAAGGATCTTCGGTTGTTAAGTTTTGTTAATCCGTCTGTTATCGATTCACTGTAAAGCCTATTGATTAATAAATAATTTTGATAGAGCGTTTTTTGGCCGGTTAGATTAACCATAAGACAAATAGCTGCAGCAACTATAAAAATTACCAGCATGAATATTAATTCGGTTAATGGGTGACTTAAGTGAATATTTACCGCTACAAATACGCAGAGAATAATCACAGTGACTATGGCTGTAGGTTTGATCGGCAGCACCATAAGTAAGCAGCCAAACATTATAATGAGCACTAAACCAAGCTGAGGAAATGAAAAACCATTTATGCTAGAAAGATAATAGATTAAGGTATGATTTAAGCCCACTGTCAGGTAGATAAACAGCATTAATAATACGTTTGAACGTATCGTTATCGGGGGTTTAAACCAATAAATGAAATTTAAATACAATAAGGGCAGTATGACTAAAAATAGCCTAGATGTTAGTGTTAATAGGTATATTTCACTGGGAAATTTAACTATATCCATAATGGAAAATGCTAGATATAAAAGCAATCCAGCGATTAAAGCCCCACGCCTAACGTTTAAGCATTGCGACATCAAAAAATGGGTGAACTTCTCTCTATTATCAGTCTGCTTGTTATTACTCGGAACTGCTGTATTCATATAATATAAACTTTAATCATCTGTAATCTATAATGCATAGTTTTTTTGTTTATTGTGAAAAAATCGATTATGCAATAACTTCAAAGGTTTAGAAATAAAAAGTATTATAATTATATTCTTCTAAATCTATTACAATTAGTAACACTTTTATTGCGAGGGTGCAATTTAATGGCATAAAAAAACTATATTTCTAAAATGGCCACGTATTATCTACACAGTCTTAAGTTTTTTTAAGCCTTAATGAATACTAATACTGAGTCAAACTAGTAGGTAACTTATTATTGACAGCCTAGCCATTTTAGCAATCACTTATTTAACTATTTAGTAGACCTGCGTAGTTGTACTTAACTTTCCTTGCTGTCGTTTTTCGCGAGCAAATACATATTAAATAATAACATAAAAATGCACTGAAATATGGCGGATAAAAAACTATGGGCGTGAATTTAAATTTGAGGCCAAAACTAGTCGGTGATAAACATCAATTAACTATATTACAAACTCTATTAGTCAATAGCTGAAAAGTAATGCAAACTAGCCAATAACTCAAGCGAACTGGTTAATTGCTAGCTTATTTTCATTTCGCTGCATATTTTAGTCAACATAATTAGCCCATTAATGGCGCTATATTTCTTCTGGATAGATATTATGAATTTAGATAAATCAACAAAACGTATCGCAAAAAAAGTTAAGGCAGGTTTTCAGGGGTACCCTCAAATTACCTTGGCATATTTTGGCGAAGCTGAAGATTGTGCGACACAAGTAGTGGTTAGTTTTATGTTGGAAGCCGGTGCTGATGCTCAGGAAGAATGTTTTTCTAGCAAAGGTGACATCAGAAAAGACGAAACTATTCAAACTACCCTAGTAAAAGTTATTGAACGGGCAGAGGCAAAAACGGTGATAGAAGTTGCGGGTGTGGAAAAAATAAAATAACAGCAGTGAATTATGCCAACTGTTCGCCAAGGTAATATTGTTAAAAGTACGGCTCTTACTTAGCGTTCAGCAATCGGTTAGAGCTCATTTTTAGCTAAGTTATAGCAGCACAAGTTTGCATATGTCAGCACTGCAGGCAGCTTATAGAGAAAACAATAAAACCTAATACAACAACTATCTCACTGTCATCAAAACAGTTTGCTGTGTGTAATGGCAAGAGTTATAGCATTTTAGGTTAAACCTATTTGTTGTAAGTTAATGGCTGCGATAGCAGTTAAAGTAGTAGGTTTTAGTCTTTTACTTAAAAAGTTCTTTGCCACAGGTCAATTTTTTATGGCGGCATCGGTAGTAATTTAGCTAGTATTCATCGCTATAACTGCTTGCTAGGCTTTGCAATATCGAGCTTGGCTATGCACTGTATGGTATTTAATACCAATTTCATTAAGTTATTGCCCACTTGTACTGGTTAAAATACACCAAGGCTACGGTGCTCTCAATCACAATAGCCAGCTATTGCTCAATCAAGCGTCTTGCCCTGATGCATTTTCTCTGCACACAACAAGATCACAAATTTAATGAAAGTGGTATAACACCAATTTATCAAGATTACGCCAGATCAGGTTATTTAGTGAGATAAGGCTGATTATGTTATTATCTTGACTAATTGCCTTATTGAACATTTCATCATTATATTGCCATGATAAATCTTGCCCCTTGCTTTACGTTATTCTCCCAAGCTGTTGACTCTATAACGCTGCCAGAAAAGTTTACTTTCCCCTTTTATTATCAACCACAACCTTTAGCGGTTAAAGCCGTTGAGCAGTTACAGCAACAGCTTGAAATGCTGCCACAATGGCTGGATAGAACAGGATTAAATGGGTCAGTTGAATCAAATAAAACCAATGCTGGAAAAATGTTTGGTGTGTTAGTTGTGCAAAACAACCAGCAAGAATTAGGCTTTTTAAGTGCTTACTCTGGACAACTTGAAGACAATACGGCGGATATCAACTTTGTGCCCGCAGTGTCTAATATGCAATGGCAAGACGCAGCCTTTTTGGCAGAAAATCGTATTATCAATAATATTAATGCTGAAATTGAGCAGTTAGCACATAGCGAGCCGCTTAGTGTTATTAATAACCAGCTGAGTGCGGCGACAGCAAGTTATCAGCAAGAGTTAATAGCGCAGCAAAGTTTAATGGTAGCGAGTCGTCTGCAAAGAAAACAACAACGCAGCGACGCTATTGATCAACTCACGGAGCACGACTTTGAACAGTTAAAAGCAAATTTAGCAGGGCAAAGCATTCAAGAAAAAAAGCAGCTGCAAGCGCTAAAGCAATCTTGGCAAAACCAACTCGACTTATTGCAGCAAGCACTAGCGAGTATTACCAGTGAAATTAACAAATTAAAAAAACTGAGAAAATCACGCTCGAAAAATTTACAGAAAAAACTTTTTGCTCAGTACCAATTTCTCAATGCTAAGGGCGAGGCTAAAGACTTAAATGCTATTTTTGCTGAGCTACCTGATCATACACCACCGGCTGGCGCGGGCGATTGCGCTGCACCTAAATTATTACAATATGCTTATCAACATAACTTAACACCACTCGCTATGGCTGAGTTTTGGTGGGGCGCTGCGCCAAAATCGGCTATTAGACAACACAAAAATTATTATCCGTCTTGTTACAGTAAATGTCAGCCCATTTTGACCCATATGCTGCAAGGTTTACAAGTTGATGATAATCCGTTGTTGATCAACCCTGCTCTGGGTAAAGATCTAGCCATTGTTTACCAAGACGCAGATATGTTAGTGGTTAATAAGCCGGCCGAATTTTTGTCAGTGCCAGGTAGAAGCATTGAAGACTCGGTTTATTCACGTATTAAAAGCCAATTTCCGCAGGCCTCTGGGCCAATTATTGTCCATCGTTTAGATATGTCGACCTCAGGTTTGTTAATTATTGCGCTCAATAAAGTAGCCCATAAAGCGCTGCAAAAACAGTTTATTGAACGCACCATAGAAAAACGCTATGTCGCTTTGGTTAATGGAAATATTGTGGCAGAAAGTGGCAGTATTGACTTACCACTGACCTTAGATTTTGATGATAAACCACGGCAAATGGTTTGTTATCAACACGGCAAACACGCGCTAACTACTTGGCGAGTTCTTGAACGAAAAAATAACACCACACGACTGCATTTGTTCCCTAAAACTGGGCGAACGCATCAACTTAGAGTGCATTGTGCCCATAAACTAGGCTTGAATATGCCCATTGTTGGTGATGACCATTATGGTTTAAAAGCAAATCGCTTACATTTACATGCCGAGTATTTGTCGTTTTGTCATCCCATTAATGAGACCAAGCTAGTGTTTGAAGTCGCGGCTGATTTTTAGTGATAAATTTTGTCTAAACTCCGAGTTTGATCACTGACTAATAAAAGCTAATTAGTCTATAAATCAATAACAGTTAAGTCATAGGATTTGGCTCTATTGGCTTAAATCGTATGCCTGTTAAGCGATTAAGCTGCATTGGCCTAAGCTAGAATTCAGCTTAATCGTTTGCTCATGAGAGCGATTAAATAACAGATATCAGATCATATTTTGTATATTTAAGATAAAAAACAAGACCTGCGGCAAATTTTTATAAGCCAAATTTCTGCGCACAACAAGTTCACAAACGAAACGGGTATTACTTTATTTTTAGGGGGGTTAGAGTTTTTTACCTAGCCTTTTTTCAATTTGTTTCTTTTCCCAATCAGCACCAAAAAAGTTATATACCTCAAAGACACTAATGCCGTGAGATATTAGCCCTACACCCCAACCAAACGCTGCCCACCAAGCCCAATAATATCCAGGACTAGTTAAAAAATTAACTAAAAATAAAGCTAGAATTACCAGCGTATAATTAATCAGGTGACTGTAAAATCCTTTAATGTCTCTAACATGGTCGATAATACGACTTTCTTCTGCACTATAGTTGTCTGCGCTATTCATATTTTCTTTCTCCAGTAATTCATCAAGTTCAATTTCAAAAACAGCAGCAAGAGATTTTAGTGATTCTAAACCTGCTTTTTGGCCTCGTTCAATACGTTGGATAGTTCTGATATTTAAGCCACTGAACTGGGCTAGTTGCTCTTGAGACCATGCTCGTTTAAGTCTTAACTTTCGAACCATCATTTACTTCTCCTTGTAACTGTTCGGATTGAATTATTCATTACTAGATAAATTTTTACTACGACTTTTACCCGACAATTTACTGACAGTACTTAAAATTCAATGGGTTATGTCTGATTTTTTGTCGGTTTATGAGTTTGTAGTTTATGAAAAAATATTAATTTCCTTAAGTAGTTCTGCGGCATCGTCAAATTCATAAACTTCAATTTTTGCCATAATATCTTTTAGTGCTTGATGATAGCTTTGCTCTTGGGTCATTGCTAGCAAGGTATGAATGCTGTCAATAGCGGCAACATCACAATGCTCTACATCAATAATCAATTGCGCCATAAGTGCTTTGCAGGCTGACATATTGAAATTTATATCAGCCGGTTCTTGGTGTGCTAGCGGTGCTAGTGCAAGTTCAATACGACTAAGTTCTTCTTGGCACTGTGTTAAAAGCAGTGGTTTTATATCACGCTGGACAGCGTTGTTTTCTAGCTGTTGGCAAAGCGCGTAAACTGCTGTTGCGCCAATATTGCCAGCGACACCTTTTAAGGTATGTGCCAGTAATTCTATCTGAGCAAAATCATGGTTGTTTAATGCCACGGAAATAGGTGCCATAGCATTGGCATAGTTAGCTTTAAATTTAAGCAGTAAGCGCAAATACAGTGCGTGATTATTTTGTGCTATTGCTAAGCCTGCTTTTATGTCGATGCCGTCGAGTTTAGGGATGGTAACTTGCTGGTTTTTATTAGCTAATGACAGTGGTTCATCGTTGGTTTTATGCTTTTCTTTATCTGGCGTATTGAGTTTATTTGGCTTGCTAGGTGTTACCCACTGTGCCAATTTGACAAATAGTTCATCGGTATTGATGGGCTTGCCAATATGTTCATTCATGCCTGAGTCTAAGGCTTTTTGACGATCATCCGTCATGACATTAGCGGTCATCGCTATGATAGGTAAATCAATAAATCTTGGATCTTGACGCAATTCTCGTGTGGTGGTGTAGCCGTCTTTAATAGGCATTTGGCAGTCCATTAACACACAGTCAAAATGTTCATGGCTAAGGCGTTCTATGGCTTCTTGTCCGTTATTGGATACCACGACTTCAATACCATGATGAGTTAATAATTCAGTCGCTACTTCTTGATTTATTTCATTATCTTCTACCAGTAATATTTTTGCACCTTGTAGGGTATTTATTGCCAAGGGGACATCATGTACAGAAAAATTATATTTAACACTACGCAAGTTTTCGCGACCTAAAGCTATTAATAGGCTGTCGAGTAAATTAGAAGAAGTTATTGGTTTACAAAGAGTGGAATATTTTTCATCACCTTTAAGTGCTAGCTCCGACATTCTTTGTTTGTTAGGCAGAATATGTAATATGGGTAAACCCATACTAGCCGTTCGAATTAAACCTAAATCGCTGCAGTGTTGATTATCACTGCAATGGATAAGATCGAATACTAAGGCGTCAAAAACCTTGGTTTTGCTTTTTAGCTCAGGTAGCACGGCTCCAACACAGCTATAATGTTCGACTACAAAACCCCATGATTTTAACATCCGCTGTAAAATAGCTTTGTAAATTTCATTGTCTGTTACTAAGGCAATTTTTAAACCTTCAATCGAGGTTAACTTCAGTTTTTTAACCTTAATGTTTTCTAACGACTGGCTTTGATAGCTGAGGGTGAAATGAAATTTGCTGCCTTTGTTTTCTTCGCTGTCTAGCCATATTTCACCACCCAATAATTCAACAAGGCGTTTACATATCGCTAATCCTAAGCCTGTGCCGCCATATTTTCGTGTTGTTGAGGCGTCTGCCTGACTGAAGGATTGAAATAATTTTTCTTGTTGCTGGGCACTCATCCCTATGCCGGTATCACAAACAGAGAACTTTAAGGTGACATTATCGTCATGCTTACTCAGGCATGAAACGTGAATTTTTATTTGCCCTTGTTCGGTGAACTTAGCGGCATTACTGCCAAGGTTAGTTAATATTTGGCTCAGGCGCAGTGGATCACCAATAAGGTTAATAGGGACAGTATTTTCAACATCAAAAATCAACTCAGTTTGTGTCTCGTTAAGCTTATCTACTAACATCATACTAAGGTTATCGAGAATATCATCTAAGCAAAACGGGATGGATTCAATATCGAGTTTATTGGCTTCAATTTTTGAAAAGTCTAAAATATCATTAACGATACCTAGCAAGGATTCGGCCGCGAGATTGACCTTGGCGATATGATTTTTTTGTTCGGGTGTTAAGTTTGTTTTTAATGCTAACGCTGACATACCAATAATGGCGTTCATTGGCGTGCGAATTTCATGTGACATATTAGCTAAAAAATTAGACTTAGCTTCAACCGCATCTTCTGCTAATGCTTTAGCATGGGCTAATGTTTGCTCGGCCATTTTTTGTTCACTGATATCGACAAAGGTACCTAATAAGCCGCCAGGGCTACCATCAGCCTTTGCAAAGCTTTTTACCCAATACATGGTGGTATGTTCTAAGCCATCGGCGTAGACCAGTGGTATTTCTTTTCGCACCATGCCCATTGAGGCAATAACTGCTGTATCTTCTGTTTGGTAGGCTTTTCGGTCTGCTAATGGCAAATAGGTCAGGTCTAGTACGGTTTTACCAATAATATCTGCTCTTTTAACATTAAAAGTTTGTTCATAGGCTTTGTTAACATGAGTAAATTTCGTGTCGGGGTCTTTAACAAAAATGGGATATGGAATGGTATCAGCCAGTGCTTGCTGGAAAAGAGTGTGCTCAGCCAACGCAGCATCACGATTTTTGCGTTCGGTGATGTCGCGAATAATGGCCACAATAAAGCGATCATTATGAATATCAACGGCGCTGACGGTTACCTCTGCAGAGAATTCACTACCGTTTTTGCGTCTACCGTTAAGCTCGATGAGCTTTTTCTCTAGGGTAGGTTCGTGCAGTAAGTGGTGAAAAATATGTAAGCTTGTTTCTTCCGGTAATAATAGCTCAATTTTTTCGCCAATAAGCTCAGATTTTTCGTAGCCAAACATGGTTAATACTTGCGAGTTAACAATGCTGTGCTCTCGATGTTTATCTAACATCAATATGGCATCAGGTGCTGACTCCATTAAGGCGGCAAATTGTGCTTTGGCGGCATTTTTTTGCGTCACATCGATTAACGTTAACCGTACTTCGGTTAATTTATTATCGTCATCATAAACTGGCAGGGCAGACATCATAGTGTCGATAGTTTTCTTATCATTGATTTTGACTGGCACTTCACACTCTAAAAGCCGAGATTTAGTCTGAAATATTTGGTGCACGTAATGGGCTGGCGCAACAAAGCTTTGCCAATTTAAGGAGGAAAACGTGCCTCTTGGGCGTTTAAACATTTGGGCGAAGACAAAATTATGTTTAATAAGCTCACCTTGGGCGTTTAAGGTCGCATAAGCTACTGGTGCATGTTCATATAACTGCCACATTGCACGTTCGCGTTGCTGTAATTCAGCGGTACGTTGTGCAACGAGTTGCTCTAATTCTGCTTTCGAGTGGCGCATATATTTTGTTGAACGTTGGCCAACTGTGAGTGTAAATACGTTAGACGTTAAGGTTAATAGTAAGGTAATAACAGCAATTAACATCAATTCATTACGTAGTGAGCTTACACCCCCCATCGCTTCATTTGCATTGATTTCGGTTGCTATACCAAAGCCGTACTGATTGTTCCATAACCAAGCACCATAAACGGTAACACCGCGATAGTCGTTATAACCCAAGACATTGCTGGAAATTTTATGATCTGTGATCAAGCTAATGTTGTCTGAACGGGCATTATTAACCAGTTGGTTTGCCATAAAAGTAAAGGGTAATTGCTGGCTGTTAATCACCGCATCAGGGTTTTGTATGACATTAACTTGTGGGTCTTTAAGTGTGATCAGTTGCTTGTTTTTGCTGTGTTCTTGAAAATAGTGTAGTGATGATAATTCAGCATCAAAGCGACTTTTTGAGAGCATTTGGCCTAATCGACTGACTAAGTAGCTTTCGCCTGAGGCGCCAATGCGACCTTGCTGTATAATAGTAGATATTTGGCCCGTCACTTTAAAGCTAATGGATAATGCCGCAACAACCTGATCTTTTTCATCGAGGATCGGCGTGATCATATACATATTGTATTGATCTATCGTATTGACCGAGTGGCTAAGTGAGTGCTTAACACCAGCGTTTATCGAGGGTACAAAACGACTTTCTCCAGCAAAAACAGCAGCGATAATATCAGGGTGTTGTTGGGCTATTAGGTTAATTTTACCTAGGCTGTCATTATTATCAGCGCTAATGTTGATGAAGTCTTGATTAATAACTGAAAAACCTTGGCTTGCAAGACTCGTTTGGCGCAAGTATTGGTGAATATTTTGCTGTGATTTTACTGTGATGAGTGTGTCGTGTAACTGAGATTGCACCAGTAAGCTTTTAGTCAGATTAACTAATGTCTCATCTTTAGCGATTTTTTTTAATAAGTTTTCTTGCTCACTGAGCCAATCATTGAGTCTATTTTTTGTGGCTTCAACGACAAATTCAAGATTTTTTTTGATATTGGCTTGGCTGATTTTTTCATTGTCTTGCAAGGATAAGTAAATAACACTAAAAATAATAGCGATATTTAATATCGATACGGTATGGACGATAAAGGGGAATTTTTTTGATGCCATAAAGGAGGCTAGGTGCTGTTGGCTAACTAATCTTGGTAGCAGCAGTGTTGAAAAAATTAATAATAGTGATATTAATACCATGACAAAAATTAATGACGTGCTGCTATCAATGGCAAGTTGTTTAGGAGCAAAGCTGCTTAAGGCGTCTTCTAGTAATAGATTGGTGGGGATGAAAGGCTTATCTATCATGCCCAGTTGATAATAAATCTGACTTATTTTTTCCATGCGGGTACGGGCGATTGAGCCAAGAGGAATAAATTTAGCTAAAATTATTTTACTAATTTCGTCAGCTTCAAAAGCTAAGTGGCGATAAGACTTGTTTTGGCTATTATATTTTTCTGCAATTAATTTAATGACTTCTGCTTTATTATTGAGCGCATATTGCCAACCTTTAATGGTTGCCTGACGCATTGCTTGTACACGTTGAGGGTTGTTTTTTACCTCTGACTCACTGGTGAAAAGATTGTCGCCATAAAAATCAATACCATAGTCTCTTGGGCTAATGGTTAATATATCAATATTTGCTTGGTCAAATTCAAAGGGTTCATTAGTGTCATAAATTAAAACAGCATCGGTTTTACCGGTAATTAGCGCTGAAAATCTGTCACTTTGTTCTTGCCAAGTAAAGGCTGACATATCTTGTTCTGCTTGTATAAGCATGGCAGTAATAGGGGCAAAATTTTTCAATTTTGTATCTATCATAATGCGCTTACCAATCAGATCAAATGGACGGGCAATGCCGGATGATCTTAATGTAGCGATAGTGGCCGGTGAATGTTGAAATATTTGTGCGACAATAACAACAGGTTTGCCATTATTTTTCGCGACAATTAAACTTGAGTCATTGATGCCATAATCGGCCCTACCGTCGATGACATAATCTTCAATGGGGCTTGAACCTTTGAATTCTCTTAACTCTACCTCTAAGCCCAATGCTCGATAAAAGCCTTGTTCTTTTGCTGCGTAATAGCCAGCATATTGAAATTGATGCAGCCAGTTGAGTTGAATGGAAACTTTATCAAGTTCTTGCCCTAAACCTTGGCCACTAAACATGAAAGATAAAGTACAGACTATGGTGATTAAGCTGTTTTTAATGCTGAAAAAATTTAACATATTACGTGCGTTCGGCCCATTGTTTGATAATGTTGGCTAGTTGTTCAACACCGTCAGTTAACGCTGCGGGTCCTGGCTGTAAAATATCGGTAGAGTTTATCTCATAGATGTCAGCATTTTTTATCGCAGGTATTGCTTGCCACCCCGCTCTAGAGGTAACTTTTTCTTGATCAAATTTACGACCACACCAAGAGGCAATATAAATATCAGGCTGTTTTGCAATAACATCACTGGGGTCTGCTACAATGCGGTTTTTGGCTAAGGACTGACCGGAAAACTCTTGATAGCAGTCTATGCCACCGGCAATTTCTATTAGCTCACTTACCCAGCCAATGCCGGTGATAATAGGGTCAAACCATTCTTCAAAATAAACTTTTGGGCGAACAGGCAACTTGGCTGCTTGTTGTTTAATTTTGCTTAAATTATTTTGTAAGTCGCTGACTAGCTTTTCGCCTTTTTCTGGTTGACCGATTAAGCCCGATAAGGTGCGAATCATCTGCAAAATTTCACTGACACTGCGATGATTAAAGCAATGCACTTGTATACCTTGTTTGATTAAATCGGCAACAATATCGGCCTGCATATCAGAAAAGGCCAACACTAAGTCTGGCTTTAGTGCGACTATTTTTTCTGTTCTTGCGGTGATGTAGGCACTTACTTTTGTTTTTTCTTTTCGCGCGCGTTCAGGGCGCATGGTATAAGCTGAAATGCCAATAATGCGATGGTCTTCTTCCATCAGATAAAGTGCTTCGGTGGTTTCTTCTGTTAAGCAGATAATTCGTTCTGGCCATTTAGGTTCAGCAACTGGCATTATGTATTTTCCTTGTTGACTCGCTGTGGTCTTACTATCAGTCTTGTTACTAGTATGCGCCTTGCTATGAACTATGTGTCGCCATAAGCTAGTTGTTATTAGGCTGAGTGCTTTTTACTTTATCAAAAACAGAGACACAATGATTAATTTTTTAATTAATCTATTGGCTATTATTGGCACACTCGATGTTTACGCATCATAATTAATTACTTAATGCGCTAAGCTTGTTTGCTATATTTTGCGGCATTATGGGATGAAAGTTGGCTTGAATTGACGCTTTAACGATAAGTTGTTAGTGGTTTAGTTTAACGGCCATGGAGACGAAATACAGCTAATCAGTTAACTTTTATGCTTAGTAACCTAGTTATATTGCGGTGACATTATTTTGAACAAAGTGAGGATATTTATATTCTTAACAGCCAAGTGAATAAAAAATAAACCTTGCTATTTCGCTCTAGCTGTCGATAATCGCGCCATTAATTAAATAATGTCATATTCAATTTTACTTTTTTATGTTTTAAAAGCGTAATAAAATAAAGCTGGGAATGTGGTGAAAGTCCACAACTGTACCCGCAACTGTAAACAGAGCGATATATTAACCACTAAATCTTTTGGCTAAAAGTGATTTGGGAAGGGATATATCTAGATGCTGTAAGTCAGGATACCAGGTGAATTATGGTCATTAGTTACCACGTCGAGCGGGTTACTCGGGCATTGGATATTTTATCTATTTTCATTTATACCGCCTCAGTGGTGAAGATGAATTTGCTCGCTATATCGCTAAACCTTATCGACGTTAATCACATATATCGGCCAACTGATGTTTGGTTTGGTACGAGTTAGGCGTTGAAATGTTTGATATGAAAGCTGTTAGTAACGAGCACTCAGAAAAAACTCAAACGGTTAAGGTTTGTTATACGCCTAATCATCTTCATCAGAAATTACACTTCAACTCTGCTCATTTAACGTTTTTTTCCAGTAACACTTTATTGGCGAACACTTTGTCAGCAAGCATTCTACTGTCGACTAAGGTATTGCTAGCGAAAGTGTTGCTATTGCGCCCAGTAAAGTCACCAGCAAATGAATAACCCAATGCATCAAGCCATAGTGCCAATGGCTGATTTTTCTCATCTATTATTCGACCAAGCGGGCTGGCTACATTCAGGTATTGCTAGCATGGTTAATAATGTCGAGTTGATGAGGGCAAACTTATCTTGTACACAGTATTTAACATTACCTTTAACATTAAAATGGCCTGAAAAAATTAAGCCCAAGGATATATTGTGAAAACACTCATGGTGCAGGGTACAACATCAGATGCAGGAAAAAGCACCTTAGTTGCCGGCTTATGTCGGGTATTAGTTAATGCTGGATACAATGTTGCGCCATTTAAGCCACAGAATATGGCCTTAAATAGTGCGGTAACCAAAGACGGTGGCGAAATTGGCCGCGCTCAGGCTTTACAAGCTATTGCCGCAAAAGTAGAGGCGCGCTTTGACTTTAACCCTATTTTATTAAAACCTAATACTGACACTGGCGCGCAAGTTATTGTGCATGGCAAAGCCATATCAAATATGGAAGCTAGTAAATATCACGACTACAAAAAAGTGGCGATACAAGCTGTGTTGGAATCTCATCAACGTTTAGCTAATGATCATGCGGTATTGTTAGTTGAGGGTGCTGGCAGCCCGGCGGAAATTAATCTTCGTGCCCATGATATTGCCAACATGGGTTATGCCGAAGCGGTCGATTGTCCTGTGGTGTTAGTGGCAGATATTGACCGTGGTGGCGTCTTTGCTCACCTTGTTGGTACTTTAGCGTTATTGTCTGATTCAGAACAAGCCAGAATCAAAGGCTTTATTATCAACCGGTTTCGCGGTGATATAAGCCTACTTGAATCTGGCTTAGATTGGCTTGAACAGCGCACAGGTAAACCCGTGTTAGGGGTTTTACCTTATTTACATGACTTAGCGTTAGACGCCGAAGATGCCGTCGCGCTTGATAATAAAGTCACGCAAGCAAAAGTGAAAATTTTTGTGCCCTTGTTGCCACATATGAGCAATCATACCGACTTTGATCCGCTGCGCTTACAACCGAATATCGACTTACAATACATTAGAATAGGTCAGTCGTTACAAGGGGCTGATTTAATTATTTTACCGGGCAGTAAAAATGTTATTGCTGATTTAAGGTTTTTAAAGCAACAGGGTTGGCAGCAAGAAATTGAGCAGCACTTACGTTATGGTGGAAAATTGCTCGGTATTTGTGGTGGTTATCAAATGTTAGGTAAGCAAATTTTTGACCCTGAACATATTGAATCGCACGTTGAAGAGATTTCTGGCTTAGGATTATTAGACTTCACAACGAGCTTAACGCAAGACAAAACTTTAAGCCAAGTATCGGCAACCATGAGGCTTAATGGTGAAACCTGTCAGTTACGCGGTTATGAAATACATTGTGGTGTTTCTACTGGCCCAGCGTTAAACGCGCCACTACTTAACATTCATTATGATGAGCCAAGAAATAAAGCACAGAACATGCCTGAGGGCTGTATTTCCAATGACGGACAAATTATTGCTACCTATCTGCATGGCTTTTTTGATTGTCCAGAGCCTACCCAACTCGTGCTGAATTGGCTGGGTATAAAAGATACAGCACAAGCCATGGTTGATATTAATCAACATCGAGAAATACAACTTGAGCGATTAGCTGATGTTTGTCAGCAGCACTTAGCTATGGATAAAATTTACGATATTATTAATCAAGGTGTCGATACGCCGAGTAATAAGTTATCAACTCAGTAAGACGAAAGAATTTAAACAAGCGACAGTAACTGAACACTTTAGTGACTGTTTTACATAGTAAGTTCGAGGGAAGAAAATGAAATTTTTTCACTGCCCCCGCAACGGTAATCATAGTGTTAAGCGTTTTATTTATATAAAGATATATTGATAGAAAGTTTGACCATGTTAGTCCGAGCACTTTAACTTGCATAATTAAACTGCGCTTAAGCGCGGTAATACAAATGGTGCGGAGGGCATCGTTAATGAGGTCATATGAACATTAAACAAAACAATTTTTTCAAAAAATCACTATTATCACTTGCCGTTATCAGTGCTATGTCAACAGCTTTTGTTGCTTCAGCAAGCACCGAAAGTAAGGCAAAAGATATTGAAGTATTAACGGTAACTGCAACCCGTACACACCTAAATATTGACGATGCGCTGACTAGCCAAGTAGTTATTACACGTGCAGATATTGAGCTAGCTAACCCCATTTCATTATTAGATTTATTATCTACAGTACCCAGTATTGATATTGCCACTAATGGCGGTAGAGGGCAAAACGCCTCAATTTTTATGCGTGGCACCAACTCAGATCATACCTTAGTACTGATTGATGGTGTGCGAGTGAGTTCTGCTACATCGGGCGGCACAAATTTAAATACCATTTCGCCAGAGATGATCGAGCGTATCGAAATCGTGCAAGGCCCACGTGCAGCATTGTGGGGCTCAGACGCTATTGGCGGTGTTATTCAAATATTTACTCGTCAGTTATCAGCGGGAGAGTTGTTTGCCGGTGCTAGTTTTGGTACTGACAACTATCAAAAGTATAAAGCTGGCGCAGGTATTAGCCATGGTGACGGCCAAACGACTATCACCGTCAGTAAAGAAGAAAGTGATGGTTATGATGTTCAAGAAGGCACTGAAACTGATGACGACGGTTACGACTTTACCTCGGTAGCGATTAGAGGTCAGCAAAAAATTACGGAAGATTTTTCAGTAGAGTGGTTGTTATCAAGTGATAGCGGCGACAATGAATATGATGGTTATTATAATGGCTCTGACTTTAATAATCATGCGTGGTTAGTTCGCGGCAATTATGCCAGCAGTATTAAAGGTGTAAATAACAATACCGTTTTTTCTGTTGGCCAAAGTCGTGACAGTATCGACAGCTTAAGTAATGGCCTTTCACAAGGGATTTTTGAAACCCGTCGCAATCAATACTCGATTGTTAATAACAGCCAATTTTCTGATGATCTGCAAGTTAATATTGGTGTTGATTATTATCAAGACGATGTTTCTAAAAGTAGCATTGTTTTTGACAAAGAAGAGAGAGACACCACAGGTGTTTTCGCTCATAGCTTATATACTGAAAATGCATGGACATTTGAAGCGACATTAAGACACGACAATGTTGAAGATGTTAACTCAGAAAATACTTATAATTTCGGCGTCGGTCATAGAGCTGATGAAGATACTCGCGTGGTACTTAATTATGGTACTGGCTTTAAAGTGCCGACTTATAATGATTTATTCTACCCAGGTTTTGGCACGCCAACACTTGATTCAGAGCTTTCTGAAACGGTAGAGTTGTTTTTCGAAACAAAAATTGCTGAAGTTAATACCAGTGTTAGCTTATACCGTTCAAAAATTGATGACTTAATTGGTCAAAAAGATGGTGTGGCAGCAAATTTCGAAAAAGTTGAAATTAATGGTGTTGAACTCTCAGCCAACTATGCTGGCTTTGGTGGTATGCATGACTTTAATCTTTCTTATACGGATGCCGAAGATCAATCGACAACAGATAATACTGGGCGCTTAAGTTATGAGCAGTTGATTCGTCGCGCGAAAGAAAAATTCAACTATAAATTTGTCACCACAGTGAGTGCAGTAGACGTTTACGCAGAATATCAATTTGTTGGTGCAAGAGAAGATGCCGTATTTGGCATTGGTAAGGTTGATTTAGCGAGTTATCAATTAATTAATCTAGGGCTGAACTACGATGTATCTCAAAATTTTAGCGTTTCTTCGCGTATTACTAACTTATTAGATAAAGCGTATCAAACGGCGAGTGGCTTCAACAGCCAAGAACGCGCACTTTATCTGGGTATTACTTATCACAACTAAGCTGTATTGACCTGCGGGGAGTTATTATTGCTTAGCGCTTTTTCAAGAGCGTTGAAAGAGCTTTTGTAAGAGTATTGAAATAGCCCTGTAAATAAAAAAGGCACCCTATATAACACTAGGGTGCCTTTTTTTATATTATGCGGGTGTGTTCGATGTGGGGGCCGACAATACTATGTTAGTTAATAATGCTTCTTGTTGGCAAAACAAGCGATAAAGCTGTAATTGATTTTTTGCTCTGACTAAATTGTGGCTGGCGTAAGTGGTTTTAAAGTACTGATCGCCATTTAAAAAGTCAGTTAAAAATCGAATACTGAGCATAAACGGCATCAATTTAATGCCAAGGATTAAACTTCTGCGTTCAATTTCGCTAAGCGAGCCATTAAAACCTTCAATGTAGGCGTTGGTTAACGCGGTTAATATCTCAAAATTAATGCTCATATTATCGAGTTTAGGGCTATCTTCGGCAATTGACGGACAACAGCTGCGTACCATATCGCCAAAATCATGCATCACATAACCTGGCATACAGGTATCTAGATCAATCACCGCAACAGGCTGGTTGGTTGTTTTGCTAAAAAGTAGATTGTTAATTTTAGTATCGTTATGGGTAACACGTAAGGGCAATTTTTTAGTGATTTCAGCGATACTGTCGATAAAAGTTTGCTGAGATTGAATAAAGGCAATACTTGTCTGAGCAGCTACTAATAGTGTATCTGTCGCGCTTGCTAGTGCTTGTTGAAATTGTTTTATTCGTATTGATAAGTCATGAAAATGTTCAATGATTTCAGCTAATTCTGCACTGTTAAAATCACTGAGTGCGGCAGTAAATTGTGCGAAGGCGCGGGCAACTACACTGGCTTGCTCGATGCTAGTTATTGACTCTAAGGTATAACATTGAGGAATATAATGCAGGCTACGCCAATATTGCCCTTGTACTTTAACATGATTTTTATTATCTATGCTGCGCAGCTGATAAATCGGCGTTAAAGGGTAGCTTTTATTGTCAGACTTAATTTTTAAGTGTGCGCTAACCAGGTCGGCATTATCAGTTACTTGCCGCGGCGCATTAAAAACTTGTTGATTTACATGTTGTAAAACAAAGGTTTTATCAAGCGTTTTCACTAAATAAGTGTTATTGATCAGGCCATTGCCGAGCAAAGTGATTTTGCAATCTTCTATAGCATAACCAAATTGTGGTAATACCTGTGCGAGTAATTTATGAGGTAAGGCTGAAGTCATAGGATGTTTTTTATTGACAATAAGGCGCTATAAATACGCGAAATCTTATCACTATAAAGAGTTGCACATATTAAGCGTTCGACATATAAAACAGTCGAAATGTTAAGTTATCGACATATTAAGAGATAGTCGCCAAGATGAAAAGTCTTCATTTGCTATTAATGTTTGAGAAAAACGAGGCCAAACTAGCAACAGATAACTTTTTGCATTGATATTATCTTTATATTTGCTTGTGCTTTACCTCCTGCAGTCCTCATTCTTTTCTCCCTGTGAGATGTTTCTTGTTTTTACAGGGAGGAAACAATGAGAAAAGAAGGAGAAAAGATTTAATATATTGCAGGGCTGCGAGGGTATTACTTAAAGGCGAAAGCACTTTATATTAGCCGTGCTTTACCTCTTGCAGTCCTCATTCTTTTCTCCCTGTGAGATGTTTCTTGTTTTTACAGGGAGGAAACAATGAGAAAAGAAGGAGAAAAAATTTAATATATTACAGGGCTGCGAGGGTATTACTTAAAGGCGAAAGCACTTTATATTAGCCGTGCTTTACCTTCTGCAGTCCTCATTCTTTTCTCCCTGTGAGATGTTTCTTGTTTTTACAGGGAGGAAACAATGAGAAAAGAAGGAGAAAAGATTTAATATATTGCAGGGCTGCGAGGGTGTTAGGTTGAGGGTATTAAGTTAAAGGCGAAAGCACTTTATATTAGCCGTGCTTTACCTCCTGCAGTCCTCCTTCTTTTCTCCCTGTGAGATATTTTTTATTTTTACAGGGAGGAAACAAGCAGATAACCAAGGCTAGTGTGCATGTTTGCGCGCTAAACGCTTTAAATTATCGATAGCTTCAGATGATTTTGTATAGGCTAGGACAATTTCTCTAGTCAGTTGTAAGCCAACTATCGGTCTAAACACCACGTCACTGCGCTTAATAATTTCACTATGTGCCGGTAAAAAGGCACAACCTAAACCGGCATGTACCAAACCCAGTGCATAATCTATGGTGGTGATTTTTGCTCGCACATCAAGACTAATACCTGCCAGCGCTAAAGTGTCTTGTAAGTTATTCCAAGCACTGCAAGGTGTGCGTTGAATAAAAGGTAAGCCATCGAGTTGCTTTAAAGTGACAGTATCCTTGAGTGCTAATACGTGATCGTAAGGCAATACCAGCAAGTAGTCTTCTTGCCACATATTGATATATTGTTCACTCTCATGCAGTTCGTCTTTTAAAATAATACGCGCATCAACTTTATCGGTATGAGGGACTAAGGTCAGCTCAACCAATGGATTGGCTGAGGTAAAATCTTTTAATAGCAGGCTCATGCGCTCAACACCTAAACCTCGGGTTACGCCTAAGTTAAACGGCTGTTTATCAGTTTTTTCTGAAAACACATTTTTGATTGCCCCCGCTTGTCCTAGCAGTTGCTTGGCTAGTGGAAAAAGCTTTTCCCCTTGCTCTGACGGCGTTACACCACGAGCATGACGAATAAAAAGTTGCACATTAAGCTGTTGCTCTAATTGCGCTATTGCTGCCGATATTGACGGTTGGGCAATAAAGCAGGTTTTTGCCGCCGCGCTAAAGCTTTTTAACTCATAGACGGCAATAAAATAATTCAGTGATTTTAAATCCATAATAATCTTAGTTACTTTAGTGTCGTTATTGTTACTGTCATCGGTAACGTTATCAGAAGCGGTATAGGAAAAAACTATAGCAGATAAAGGAAAAGAATATTTTAACTTTGGCTGGTTTTTGCTTATTATTTTTGTACTTTGTTTTGCATGCCTTTTTTTAGTTTTTGTTTGATAGCTTAAATTGTCTTACAAGACTAATTTTAAACCACAACAATAATAACTATCCCGTGGAGCTATGATGTCTGATCGCAATCAACTGGTGAACGAAAACTTTATCAATTTTGTTCGAGCACGAACTTTACCTGAATCAAGTTGTGCTTTAAGCCCTAATGATGTGGGACTAAGTTCAGCTGAAGTGATTGACTTATTTGAAACGCAAGTCATGAGTCGCCACCTTGATTTGCAGTCACGTGTGATGCAGAAAAAAGGTCAAAGTTTTTATACTATTGGTAGCTCTGGCCATGAGGGCAATGCCGCTTATGCCAAGGCATTTCGCCCGACCGATATGGCCTTTCTACATTATCGCAGTGCCGCGTTTGTTATACAGCGTAGTAAGCAAGTACCCGGACAAACCATTTTATACGACATGCTGTTGTCATTTGCGGCCTCAAAAGATGATCCTATTTCTGGTGGTCGTCATAAGGTGCTCGGTAGTAAAGCACTCTCTATTCCGCCACAAACTAGCACCATAGCATCACATTTACCCAAAGCCATGGGTGCTGCTTTTAGTATTCCGTTAGCAGAGCGTTTAGCCCATCAAGGTGAAATTCCCAACGATGGCGTAATTATTTGTAATTTTGGCGATGCTTCATCGAACCATTCCACCACACAAGGGGCAATTAACAGTACTGCTTGGGCGGCCTATCAGTCGATTCCTATGCCGATTGTTTTTGTCTGTGAAGATAACGGCATAGGTATTTCAACTGCTACCCCAGAAGGTTGGATTGCGGCTAATTATGAAAACAGAGCGGGTTTAACTTATCTCTATTGTGATGGCTTGAATATTTTAGAGACTTACCAAACCGCCAAAAAAGCTGAACGTATTGCTCGAGAATTGCGTAAACCGGTGTTTTTACATATTCGCACCGTGCGTATACTGGGCCATGCAGGGTCTGATGCTGAGTTTGTTTACCGTGATATGGCCGATATTACCGCAACAGAATTTCAAGACCCGCTATTACACACGGCGCGTATTATTCTAGAAAACAAGCTGTTAAACCCAGAAGAGCTAATTGACATTTACCAAGATGTTGAACGTCGCATTGCGGTGATTGCTGAAAATGCCGCTAGCAAAGACAAGCTGACCAGCGCTGAGGAGATAATGGCGAGCATTGTCCCCCAAGTTCATAAAGCACCCAGTTCAATCGCGGTCAGCGAGGAAACCCGCAAAGAAATTTTTAAGCATGAGCAACATAATCTGCCTAAAAAACAGCATTTAGCAAAATTGATTAATTGGACCTTGATGGACTTGATGGCTGAGTACCCCAATATTGTGATGTGCGGTGAAGATATTGGCAAAAAAGGCGGTGTTTATAACGTCACGGCTAAACTATGCGAACGTTTTAGCAAGAACCGAGTGATCAATACCTTGTTAGATGAGCAAACGATTTTAGGTACCGCGATTGGTTTAGCGCATAACGGTTTTTTACCTATCCCTGAAATTCAATTTTTGGCTTATGTGCATAACGCTGAAGATCAAATTCGTGGTGAAGCGGCCACCTTGCCATTTTTCTCCAATGGCCAGTTTACTAACCCTATGGTGATCCGCATTGCGGGTTTAGCTTACCAAAAAGGTTTTGGTGGTCATTTTCATAATGATAACTCTTTTGCTGTATTTCGCGATATTCCTGGCTTGATCATTGCCTGTCCGTCAAATGGCGCAGATGCGGTTGAAATGATGCGCGCCAGTGTGCGCTTAGCACAAGAGCAGCAACGCATGGTGATATTTTTAGAGCCAATAGCCTTATACATGGCGAAAGACCTACATCAAGAAGGTGATGGCTTATGGACTTTTGAATACCAAACGCCAGCATTGGCAGACAAAAGCATTGATTTAGGCGTTAAGGTTGCAGGCTCAGGTAAGCAAGTGTGTATTTTAACGTATGGCAATGGCAATTATTTATCGCGCCAAGCACAAGCAAAACTAGCCAAGCAAGGCATTGAAGCGCGCGTAGTTGATTTACGTTGGCTAGCACCGCTAGATGAACAGGGTATTTTGGCGCAAGTAAATGCTTGTGAGCATGTGCTTATTGTCGATGAATGTCGTCAAACGGGCTCAATTAGCGAAGCCTTAGTGACCTTAATTCATGAACAAGCAAGCAATGACACTAAAATCAAACGCGTTACCGCCAGTGACAGCTTTATTCCTCTTGGCGCAGCGGCTTATGAAGTGTTGCCATCGGTGGAAAATATTGTCGATGCTGCCAAGGAGATTTGCCAATGAGTTCGTCAGTTAACAATAGCGCTGAAACAAGCGTAAAAAAAATGCCTAACACTAAGCAAAGAGTAGTAGTTATTTGTCCTGGTCGAGGCACCTACAATAAAGAGGAACTGGGTTATTTACAGCGTTTACACAGTGATAAAACTGAAATAATTTCATTGATTGATGATTTTCGTGAGCGCCAAGGACAAATAAAAGTCGCTGAACTTGACGGCATGGAAAATTACAGCATGCGTACACATACGGCTGGCGAAAATGCCTCTGCGCTTATTTATGCTTGTGCGCTAGCCGACTTTCAAGCGATTAATAAAGACCAGTTTGATATTGTCGCGGTGACAGGAAACTCTATGGGTTGGTATATTGCGTTAGCGGTTGCCGGCGCTTTAAAGCCAGATAAAGCTATCGAGTTAATTAATACCATGGGCTCGATGATGACAAAAGGGCTTATTGGCGGGCAAATGATTTACCCGATCATTAACGATGATTGGCAAGTTGATCCAGCGCAAGAGCAAAAAGTAATGCAATGCTTGGCACAGGCAAATCAAGAAAGTGATTGTGAAGTTTATCTGTCAATTAAGCTCGGTGGTTACCTTGTTTTTGGCGGTAATAAAGCGGGTTTAAAAGCTTTAGAGCATTTATTACCTGTGATGCAAGACCGTTACCCGATGCATTTGTTTAACCATGCGGCTTTTCATACGCCGCTGCTTGATGAGGTGTCAAAACGTGCGATGTCGTTAATGTCAGCTGAACTGTTTAATGCTCCTGAAATACCGTTAATTGATGGTTTAGGACAAGTATGGCAACCTTATAGTTGTGATGCTGAGCAGTTATATCACTACACGCTTGCTACCCAAGTGGTTGAGCCTTACAACTTTTCAAAAGCGATAGAAGTGGCCATTAAAGAGTTTGCACCAGATAAGCTGATTATTTTAGGTCCTGGTGCGACCTTAGGCGGCGCTGTAGCGCAAAGTTTGATCAGTCACCATTGGCTTAACTTACAAAGTAAGGCTGACTTTATCGCTCAGCAAAAACAAGATCCCTTTATACTCGCTATGGGTTTAGCAGAACAACGTAAAAAGGTTTTAAAATAAGCCTTATTTCGACAGATATTATTTAAAGATAAGTCGCGTTTACAATTTTTGTGTAAAATAAAATAGCCGAAAAAATATTTATTTTATACAATAGACAAAAGCAATTTCCGTTTCGAGTTAATTAATGATCACAAGCCGTAAAAAAAATGAAGCAGAGTTAATACTCGCGTTTAAAGCATTACTAAAAGAACAGTGCTATGGCTCACAAAGTCAACTTGCTGAGGCATTAGCCGAGCAAGGCTTTAAGAATATGTCGCAGGCGAAAATTTCACGCTTGTTATCTAAACTTGGCGCAGTGAAAATGCGAAATGCGAATGATCAAGTGGTCTATATTCTGCCAGATGAGTTAGCCGTACCCAAATCAAAGCAAGCTATTCAATCTGTGGTGATCAGTGTCAAACATAATAATATGCAGATTATTTTAAAAACAGGGATTGGTGGCGCACCATTAATTTCAAGAATGCTAGATAGTCTAGGTGAATCAACCGGTATTTTAGGTACGTTAGCAGGTGACGATACCATATTTATTGCACCAACAGATATTACTCGTATTAATGAAATAACTAAAGATATCAGTTTGTTGTTAGGTGTTTCATCGCAATAGTTTTAAGCTGTCAGTTCTGAGCTATCAGTATTGAGCTGTCAGCTGTCAGCTATCAGTCAGCAGAAAATAGCGAGAAGCCTAGTTACCGGCTTTTTGCAGGTTCTTTGTAGGTTGGACTTTAGTCCAACATCTTGATTTAGCAATGCTTTCAGCATGATAATCCATCATACTAACCGCCTATTCGAGTGCATAAACGCGAACCCACAACAAGCACTGATGCATAGGTAATTCACGTTAAACCGTTTCAAACACAAAGCGAGTTTGGCTATAAAAAGGCTGTTCTGGCCGCACTATGGTGTTGTTTATATTAGCGCCGTTAATACGGGTAGCTAAGTTTTGCGGTTCAAAACAAAACGCTGAATGTTGTTGATAAACGCAGTGTTCTTTACCTGTTTGGCTGCCATCAATATAATTAGCTGTGTATAAAATCAAGCAAGGTTGAGCGCTATACATAGTTAGTTGCCGGCCAGAGTTAGGCTCAAATGCTCTTGCTGCAAATGTTTCACCACTGATAACATTATCATTGCTTAACCAATAATTGTCGTATCCTTTAGCGATAATCACTTGTTCGTCGTTTGAGTTAATGTTTTTACCTAAAACCGATAACTGACTGAAGTCGTGCGCGCTATTTAGCACGGCTCTAATTTCACCTGTTGGGTAAATATCTTCATTCATAGGTAAAAAATAATCAGCATTTATTTGAATCTGGTGCTGATAGATATCACCAGATTTATGCCCAGCGAGGTTGAAATAGCTATGCTGAGTTAGGTTGATTACGGTAGTTTTATCGGTATTGGCAAAGTATTCAACGGCTAGTTCGTTGCGACAATTAAGGCTATATTTTACTGTGAAATCGACATTTCCTGGAAAACCGTTATCACCATCAGGACTGGTATGTTGCAGTATTAAACTGACTTTTTCAGCCGAACTTTCAGTGGTTGCCTGCCAGAGTTTTTTGTTGAGCGCCTTGTGACCCCCATGAAGCTGATTGTCATTATTATTGATATCAAGCTGATAAGTTTTATCGTCAATAGACAAGAGCCCTTGATCTATCCTACCGGCATAGCGGCCGATAATAGCACCTAAATAATAAGGGTCATTTTCATAAGCTTTAATGTCGTCATAACCTAAGACAATATCGCTTGAAACAGCATTTTTATCTAAGGTTTCTAAAGCAACAATAATACCGCCGTAATTACTGATTTTTATTCGAACACCGTTAGAATTTGATAAGGTAAAAAGTGCTGCGCTTTCGCCATTACTTAAAGTGCCAAAGGGGAGTTGAGTAATGCTTAGGCGGTTAATTTTGGGCTGGCTTGCCATGCTTTATACCACTATCAAAAATAATAAGAAGATTATAACAAATATTTTTATGGCTCTACTAGCGCTACAAAATTATCTCAAGAAATAAATATAAATAACAGTGAGTTATATACCCGTAATCAATGACGATGCAGGTTTTATGACGGTCTAAAAAATCAGCTACTGCGTTGTGTTCAATCCCAATGGCGCGCTATTACTCAATCACACGCCTTGTATCTTACATTTTATCCTCGCCCTAAATTCCAGCACTTTCAATGGTCACGGGTATAAACAAATTGTTGTTTATTTGGCTAGATACTTAATGGCTGCGATTAGCGGCTATATGGGCTAATGAAATTAAGGCTTGTTTGTATGCTGACTCAGGCAGTATGGCAATCGCATTAATGGCTTTATCCGCTTCTTGCTCGGCTTTATCTTGGGTATAGACTAAAGCGCCAGTTTGTTTCATGGCGGCGAGTATATCGTCTAAATGCTCCATACCATCGCCATGCTCAATCGCGCTGCGGATCATACTTTTTTGTTGTTCATTGCCATGTGCCATTGCGTATAAAAGTGGCAAGGTAGGCTTACCTTCAGCAAGATCATCGCCAACATTTTTGCCCATGGCTTGTGCATCAGCGGTATAATCCATAATGTCGTCAACCAGCTGAAAGGCAGTACCTAAATGTTTACCATAATTTAGCATGGCGGTTTCTGTTGCTTGATCTTGTTTGGCAATGACCGCAGCAAGTCGCGTGGCGGCTTCAAATAATTTAGCTGTTTTGCAGTAAATAACCTTCATGTAGCTATCTTCTGTGGTGTCGGGGTCATTACAATTCATTAATTGCAGCACTTCACCTTCAGCAATGATATTGGTTGCATCGGATAAAATATCCATGATGTTTAAGTTACGTAACTCACTCATCATTTGAAATGAGCGAGAATACAAAAAATCACCTACCAAGACGCTAGCACTGTTACCAAACATAGCATTGGCGGTTTCACGGCCTCGGCGCATATTTGACTCATCTACAACGTCGTCATGTAGCAGGGTTGAGGTATGGATAAACTCAACTATTGCTGCAAGTTGTAAATGCTCATTGCCTTCATAGCCAATAGCTCTTGCCGCTAATACCGTGAGTAGGGGACGCATACGCTTACCACCACCATTAATAATATAAACGCCTAATTGGTTAATCAGCGCCACATCAGAATGAAGTTTTGAAAAGATAAGATCGTTGACAGCTGTCATGTCTTGTTGAGCCAAAGCTTGGATATTTTTGATATTCATAGAACGTAACAAGTTACCTTAGATGTACTTTAGTGTTAGAATACTAGTAATTTCACGGGGTAATTTTACACGAATTTCATGACGATAGAAGTTTTCCGAGTGATAAGTTTTTAGTTTAGTAAAAATAATAATAAATCATTACTTTTATGCTTGCTCTGACTGATTTCTTCGCGTAGAATTCGCGCCCTATAATTTTAAATTTAAGCGTCGTCCATAGATGATGACGCAGTACGGAGTAGCTATGTACGCGGTATTCCAAAGCGGTGGTAAACAGCATCGTGTAACTGAAGGCCAAACAGTTCGTTTAGAGAAGATTGAACTTGAAATTGGTGCTGCAGTAGAATTCGAAAACGTTTTAATGATCGCCGATGGCGAGAGCATCAATGTAGGCGCGCCTTACATTGCTGGTGGTAAAGTTGTTGCTGAGGTTGTAAACCAAGGTCGCGCTGACAAAGTTAAAATTGTTAAATTCAAACGTCGTAAGCATTCACGCAAAGAAGCGGGCCATCGTCAATGGTTCACTGAAGTGAAAATTACTGGCATTAACGGCTAACTAGGAGCGATTTACAATGGCACATAAGAAAGCTGCAGGTAGTACACGTAACGGTCGTGATTCAGAAGCTAAACGCCTAGGTGTTAAGCGTTTTGGCGGCGAAGCCGTTTCAGCGGGTAACATTATTGTTCGTCAACGTGGTACTCGTTTCCACGCTGGTAGCAACATGGGTATCGGTAAAGACCACACTCTATTTGCTTTATCTGATGGTAGAGTACAATTTGAAGTTAAAGGTCCTAAAAACCGCAAGTTTGTAAGTATTGTTGCTGAGTAGTAATACGCAAACTTATAAAGCCCTGCTTTTACGCAGGGTTTTTTTTTGCAGGTAATTTATAGTAATCCGTTACAAATTGTATAAAAAATGACATTTTTCAAAACTATTTGAAATAAATCATTTATAATGTGTGGCAGAAAATAAAATTTTGGAGTGTTTTAAAACACCATGAAATTCGTAGATGAAGTAGAAATTCGCGTAGAGGCCGGAGACGGTGGCAATGGTTTAGCCAGTTTTCGTAAAGAAAAGTTTATTGAGTTCGGTGGACCAAACGGCGGCGACGGCGGTGATGGCGGCGATGTTTATTTAATTGCTGATGAAAGCTGGAATACACTAATCGATTACCGTTTTGAAAAATTTCATCGCGCGAAACGTGGTGAAAATGGCAGAAGCCGTGACTGCACCGGTAGAGGCTCAGAAGACTTGTACTTAAAAGTTCCTATAGGTACACGTGCTGCAGATATTGATACCGGTGAGCAATTAGGTGATTTAACTCATCATGAGCAAAAGCTATTGGTCGCCAAGGGCGGTTGGCATGGTTTGGGTAATACACGTTTTAAAAGTAGTACCAATCGTGCACCACGTCAGAAAACTGATGGTACCCCAGGCGAAATTCGCAACTTAAGACTTGAGTTGTTGTTGCTTGCTGATGTTGGTTTACTCGGTTTACCAAATGCAGGTAAGTCTACTTTAATTCGCAGTGTTTCGGCCGCGAAGCCAAAAGTAGCAGACTACCCGTTTACTACCCTAGTACCTAATTTAGGCGTTGTGCGCTTAGATCCTCAACGTAGCTTCGTTATTGCCGATATTCCGGGCTTAATTGAAGGTGCTGCTGACGGCGCAGGTTTAGGTACACAGTTTCTAAAACACTTAGAGCGCTGTCGTATTTTATTGCATGTGGTTGATGTTATGCCAGTTGACTGTTCAGACCCATTAGAGAATGCAAAAACTATTATTGGCGAATTAGAAACACATTCTTCAGAGCTTGCTGGCAAACCACGCTGGTTAGTCTTCAACAAGTTAGACTTGTTACTTGAAGAAGAAGCAAAAGAAATTACTGAGCGGGTTATTGAAGGCTTAGGCTGGACAGGTGAAGTTCGCAGTATTTCAGCCGTTAATCGCACCGGCACTGACGATTTGTGTCAAGGTGTCATGGGCTTTATTGAAGCCTTGCCACCAGAAGAAGAAGAAGCACCTGTTGATGGTAAAACTGTTGAGTTTAAATGGGATAGCTATCACGAAGAGACTATTGCAGAACTCGAAGATGATCTTGATGATGAAGATTGGGACGAAGACGATTACGATGTAGAAGTTGAATATCGTAAGTAATTTCTGACCTAAACTGAGTTCAGTTTAAGCCTTATCCATAGGCTTAAACGCCAAAGCAAATGTTAAAAGGTGGCTTATTTTAGCTGATAAGCCACCAGTCTTACCAAATAAATTCCATATACCCCATTAAAATTTATCCTGAGCAAATAGGGCAATCAGCTTGCTTTTTTAGGGTGAATTGCTGCCATGAATTATGTAAGCCATCAAAAATATCTAATTGATTTGTGGCGACTGCATGGCCAGTTAAAAACTTAATGGCTTGCAATGCTTGCATACCACCAATAATAGCCAGTATTGGGCCTAATATACCGATGGTTTGGCAATTGTTTTCTGGCGGCTTCTTATGGGCAGGAAATAAACATTGATAACATGCGCTGTCAGCTATGTTCGGATTAACAAACATGTGTTGTCCGTCAAAGCCTGTTGCGGCGCCAATAATTAAAGGTTTTTTATGTTCAATACACTTTTGATTAATTAAATAACGGCTGTTTATGTTGTCGGTGCAATCAAGCACTAAATCAACCAGTGGCAGATAGTAATCAGCCAGTTCTGCATCAAGCATTTCATCGAGCACTTCAATGTTGGTAGCGCTATTAAGCTGTTGTAACTTCTCTGCACTGGTGTCGGCTTTATTTTGGCCAATATCTGTTTCGGTAAACAATATTTGCCGGGGTAGGTTGCTAAGTTCAATATTGTCGCCATCGGCTAAGTAAATATTACCGACACCGGCGGCATTTAAATACAGGCTAGCAGGGTTACCTAAACCACCAACACCGATAACTAACACACTGGCATTCTTAAGGGCTTGTTGACCTTGTTCACCAATGTTTTTTAACATGGTTTGACGGCTAAAACGTATTTTTTCTTGGTTGCTAAGCATTGGCTGTTGGCTCCGTAAAATAATAACTATGTACGGCATTGGCTTTAAATTGAATATACACCTTTGAATGTGTGGTTAGCGCCATACGTTTTGCTGACCATAAACTTATTTGGGCGTAAAACTCTTGCTCGTTAGTTTTTAATGTCACTAACGCATTGGTTTTGTTGTATTGTATAACGTTAATGCTTGCCGGTAGGTGATTTACAATTGAGCTGTGCTCGGGTTTGGTTTTACTGATGCTAATATCGCGGGCATAAATAATGCAAGGTAATTGCTGAGAAATTAAGCGCTGACTATTGCTTTGTTCTAGTATGGGTAAGTAGATATTATGGTTTTTGCTTGTGCTTTTTGTTGTGGGTAATGTTAGTCGAGTTAGGCCGTAATCAGGCAAATGTTCAGCGATAGTTAATGACAAACTGGTTTTAGGGCTAGTTTCACCACGGCTGTTTAGCTGATGAATCGCTTGGTGAATAGGGGCTACTTGGGTTATTTTTCCTGCTGAAACTACCACCAATTGATCGGCGATGTATTGTAACTCACTTAAACTGTGACTGACATAAAGCATAGGCAGCTGAAGCTGTTGTTGAATGGCTTTTAATATCGTCAACATTTGTGCTTTAGTGCTTTTATCTAAGGCACTGAAGGGCTCGTCCAACAACAGTAATTTAGGCTCGGCTAATAGCGCCCTAGCAATCGATACTCTTTGTTTTTCACCACCAGACAGCAGCGTGACATTTTGATGCTGTAGTTGGTTTAATTGCGTTAACGCCAGTACCTTTTCAATGGTCAGTTGCCGGTTGGTTTGGCGTTTTGCGCCATAAGCTAAATTTTGGTAAACACTTAAGTGTGGAAATAAACGACTGTCTTGAAAAACTAGCCCAATTTGTCTTTTCTCCGCTTTAATAAAACCTTTGTTGTCGCTATTTTGTAGCACTGTGTCATTTAATGATATTTGGCCTTTTGCTCGTGGTTCAAGGCCAGCGATAACGCGCAGTAAGCTTGATTTTCCTGAGCCAGAATCACCATAAATACCGGTAATCGCTGAAATGCTAATGTTTTGTTTAATGTTTATTTCAAGATGGCTAAACGTTAATTTAAACGCCAAGGCTAATGTTGAGGAGGCAGCACTTTCGGGCTGTTCAACAGCTAGCTGTTTGTCGCTTACACTTATATTGCTTGAGTTATGTGAGTTGTCTATGCGGCTCATAGTTTCACAGTCTCTTGCTGCTTTTATTGAAGTTATTACCCAATAAATAAACCAAAGACAAGAGTATTAATGAGGCAATTAATAACCCGGCCGAGAGCAGGTGGGCGTTAGCGTAATTAAAGGCTTCAACATGATCGAATAAGGCGATAGAGAGTACCCGCGTTTCGCCAGGAATATTACCGCCAATCATCAGCACCACACCAAATTCACCCACGGTATGCGCAAAACCTAATGCGGTTGCCGTAATAAAGCTGGCCTTAGTTAATGGCAGTACCACACTAAAGAAACGATCGATCGGACCAGCACCCAGCATAGCGGCTGCCTCAAGGTGGTGATCACCTAGCTGTTCAAAAGCTTTTTGTAAGGGTTGTACGACAAAGGGCAGTGAATAGAGTACTGAGCCCATAACAATAGCGCTAAAACTAAAAGCGAGCTGGCTACCCGTAGCACTTTGCCATAACTGCCCTGGTAAGGAGGTGGGTGAAAAGGCTAGCAGTAAGTAAAAACCTAATACGGTGGGCGGCAATACTAAGGGTAAAGCGACCACGGCCTCAAAAAATACTTTGAATCGACTTTGCCACTTGGCTAAATACCACGCCATTGGCGTACCTATTATGAGCAAGATAACCGTAGTCACCGCCGCCATTTTTAAGGTGGTTATAAGCGCGAGTAAGTCGGCTGAAATATCAGTCATATTGTGCATTGACCTTGTTATTTTTTTCTATCAATGGTATTGATTTTATCGGTAAATAACCGAGTTGTACTAATTTTTCTTGGTTATCTTCCTGTAAAATAAAATCACTGATTTGCTGTGCTAATTTGACTTGTTGGCTAGATTTAATAATCACTAATTGCTGGGCAATGGGCTGATAATATTCAGGCGGAATAATAATCCCTTGATATTTATTCATGGCTAATTGGCTGTACGCCACAATGCCAAACGGCACAGCCTGACTGCGAACTTGTTGAAAGGTTTGGTTGATATTCATGCCGGTGATTAAATTGTTTTTAACCTGCGGCCAGAGCGATAATTTTGTTAACGCCTGTTGAGCAGCCTTGCCATAGGGGGCGGTATCTGGATTGGCAATAGCCAACTTACCGGAATAATGATTAAGCTCACTTAAGCCAGATAATGCTTGAGTAGCTGACCACAAAGCAATTTGCCCGTAGGCATAAGTTTTGCGACTGTCGGCTATTATTAGCTTTTCTTGTTCGAGTAATTCAGCTCGCGTTGAATCGGCAGATAAAAACAAATCAAAGGGTGCGCCGTGTTTTATTTGCAGATATAAGGTACCGGTCGCTGCGCTGATTATTTGAAGGTCAATAGCGTCTTTGTTGGCTAGGTTAGCCAGTAATATTTTAAGGGCAGGCGCAAAGTTTGCGGCGACCGCGATACGTAAGGGCTTAGTCTGTTTGGGTTTCTCGAGTGCACAAGCATGGCTGGCTTGTAAGGCCAGCCAAATAACGCATAGCGGGAGTAACTTTTGTCTTAACTTTTGTATTAGTTTTGGCATTAGCTTCTGCATGAGTGCTATCGATATAGTTGATGCTATGTAAACTTTAGGTGCGGCACGAAGTTACAGGGGCGATGACTAGCATCCAGTTGCTCAACAATTAATTTGTCCCAAGCCGTTTTACAAGCATTGGTTGAACCGGGTACAGATAGAATGACTGTACTATTTGCCATACCACCAAAGGCACGAGATTGAATGGTTGAAGTGCCAATTTCAGCTAAAGAAATCGTTCTAAATACTTCACCAAAACCTTCAATGTCTTTGTCAAATAAAGGTAATAACGCTTCTGGTGTATTGTCTCTTGCGGTAAAACCTGTGCCGCCAGTGGTCAATATTACCTGTATAGCGTCGTCGGCGATCCATTGAGAAACTACAGCGCGTAGTTGGTAAACATCGTCTTTTGAAATTTCTTTAGCGGCTAAGCTATGGCCTGCTGCTTGTAATCGTTCAACGAGTGCCTGGCCCGAGGTGTCGTTATGTTCTTCTCGGGTATCTGAAACAGTTAATACGGCGATATTTAATGGTACGAAGCCATCGCCACAATGAATAGAAGATTTGCTAGACATGAGATTTCCTTTGCAAAGATAATAAATGTTGTGCCTGTTGCCATTGCTCAGGCGTATTGGTGTTAAATAAACATTTGCTGTTTTTTGGTGTAACTACCTTATGCGGAATTTGTGCTAATAAACTGCGCACAGAAGGCCCGGTTAAATTTCGCTTACTGGCTGCTTTATCCGCACTGACGTGTTCATGACTAAAGCTTGTTTTTGACTGTAGTGGTGAATCAGGTCGTGACGAAGCTTGTGAATGCGGCTTGGTTAAAAGTTGTTGAAAAAACTGTTCAACAAAGGCATTCACCGGTAAATACAAGGGCAAGTAATTGTCAGTAAAATAGCAAGCTTGGTGACTCAATTCGCCCACTTGCTTTAATCTTGCAAGTTCTACCGAGGTCATTAAAGGTAAATCTACCGGTAAAATTAATAGTGCTTGGGGTTTAAATTGTTTGATAATACTTTGAATACCACCAAGGGGGCCGAGGTTGGCAACGAGATCGTCAATACCTTGTTCACCACCACTCACCAGTACTTGTGAACTGCCGGCAGCTTTGAGTAAAGACATGCTGTAACTGAGCATGTCTTGTTTTTCCCGTTGCAAGCTGGCTTTATCTTGTCCCATACGGGAAGATTTACCGCCAGCTAAAACCACACCTAAGCAGGGTTGAAATAAGGTATTTGCCACCGCCATTAACCGCCCAACATAGCTAAGTTTTTCGTTGCGCCAGTCAGCTTCTCATGTAAAAAGTGCGTTTCCTTTTTATCAGTCAACATACTGGTGATAGCCGCTTTTAAAGGCTCAACATCATCAGTTTTCAAGTAGTCTTTCAACGATAAGCCTTGTTCAGTAAATAAACATAAATGTAACTTACCTATGGCACTTATTCGTAAGCGATTACAGGTATTACAAAAATCTTTAGAGTAAGGCATGATCAAGCCAATTTTACCGGCATAGTCAGGGTGAGAAAACTCTTGTGCGGGTCCTGCCGCCTTGTCATTAATAACGGGTAACCAGCCATCTAAAATCAGATTTTGTTTTATGCGTGAGCCTTGCACGTGTTGGGCATCAAAAAATTCTTTATTATCACCCGTTTGCATTAATTCAATAAAGCGTAAGGTAATGGGTGTGTCTTTTAACCAGGCTAAATAACTGGCGATGTCGTAGCCATTATATTCACGCATTAATACGGTATTAACTTTAACATCTATATTACCTGCCGCCACTGCCATATCAATACCTTTGAGGATATGTTTAAGCTTGTCGTGACCAGTAATAGCATGAAATTGTCTTGGGTCTAAAGTATCAATACTGATATTTATGGCATCAATGCCGGCATCTATCCAAGCCGGTAAATGTTCAGGAAGTTTGTAACCATTGCTGGTGATAGCAACCTTTTTAATGCCAGGTGTTTGCTTACATCGGGCAATAATTTCAGGTAAGTCTTTACGTAAAGAGGGCTCACCACCGGTAATACGAATTTTTTCCGTACCCATAGCAGAAAACGCCGAAGCTAAGCGGGTTATTTCAGGCAGTGTAAGGAATTTTCTATCATTGTCACATTGATAGCCATTGGGCAAACAATAGTCGCAGCTAAAATTGCATACGTCAGTGATTGATAGGCGCAAGTAGTAAAACTTGCGACCGAAGTTGTCTGTTAACATGTCACCTTTCCAATGTCGGGAGGTAAACAAGTTTCCTTGTTAACCCTGGCAAACTCAAATTCAAACTCAAATTTGGTTTACGGCTAAAACAACATGTTAGTTGCACAGCAACTAATTTAGCTAAGATAGCTCGGCGAAAAAAAATAATATTTTATATCATCTATCTAAATATTTTATATCATCTACTTATAAGCATAGTATGATTGCGATCACTATAACAGACAAAGACCTTTGTTATAGTAAATGACATTCAATAATATAATTATTATTTAAAAATTAGATAACTCATACCATTTGATTAAATAAGTGATCTACTTGGTATAAAATAAAATGTTGCTTAATCGCGCTATTTTAAGGCGTTTAGTTAAAGCTAGAGATATAAAACACAATAGAAGTTGGAAGAGTTTATTATGGTTGATTGTTATTCTGCACCTGGATTAATGCCCTTTGAACAAGCACTAGAAACAATGCTAGCGGCTATTACCCCGATTACCGACCTTGAAAATATTAGCTTAGCTGCAAGCTTAGGTAGGGTTTTATCAACAGATATAACTAGCCCAATTAATGTACCTCCGCATAATAATTCCGCTATGGATGGTTATGCTTTCGCCCATGCGAGTTTGGCCAAGCAAGCGAGCTTGAGCTTAGCTGGTCGCTCTATGGCTGGGCAGCCTTTTGCAGGGGTTTGTGGTGCAGGTGAATGTATTCGTATTATGACGGGCGCTAAAATGCCTACTGGTTGTGATAGCGTAGAAATGCAAGAAAATTGCCAAGTAGTAGGCGAGAGCGTTAAATTTTTAGGGCAGAGTAAATTGGCTGACAATGTACGCTACGCCGGTGAAGATATTAAGCAAGACCAACTGGTTTTTACTCAAGGTCGGCGTTTGTCTGCTATTGATATTGGTGTATTAGCTTCTCTTGGTATTAACAAATTAAGCGTATTTCGCCAGCTTAATGTCGCGTTAATTGCTACAGGTGATGAGCTAAAAGCATTAGGCGAGCCTTTAGGCAGTGGTGATATCTTTGAAAGTAACAGTTACGCGCTAGCGGCTATGCTAAAGAACTTAAACGTTAATGTCATTAATTTTGGCGTTATTGCTGATGATGAAAATGCGATTAGATCGGCGTTTATTCAAGCAGATGCCCAAGCTGACGCCGTGATTTCCTCTGGCGGTGTGTCGGTAGGTGACGCAGATTATACTAAACTCGTGCTTGAACAAATTGGTGAAATTGCCTTTTGGAAAATAGCGATGAAACCCGGTAAGCCCTTTGCCTTTGGTAAATTGCCGAACAGTGTGTTTTTTGGTTTACCGGGGAACCCAGTTTCCGCCATGGTAACCGCGGACCTGTTAGCCATGCCAGCGCTGATTAAATTACAAAATTGCCACCCAACACCGGCAATAACCTTAAAAGCAAAAACTATCACTGATTTAAAAAAGTCACCCGGGCGCATGGACTTTCAGCGCGGTGTTCTCTCTTATGACCACACAGGTGAGTTAATGGTCAATAGCACAGGCAGTCAAGGCTCCGGCATTTTAACCAGTATCTCGTCGGCCAATTGTTATATTGTTTTACCTGCTGAGCAAGGTCGAGTGCCGGCTGGAGACGTAGTCAATGTTCGCTTGTTTGAGCGCTACTTTGCGTCATAATTTAGACCAAGTAGCACTCAAAAAAACCTACAAGGGATAAAAGTGTCACAAACTATTTACTTTATTCCCGGTACTATGTGCGATGAGCATTTGTGGTTGCCTGTATGGCAGCTGCTACAAGAGCAATGTCATGAAGATCACCAATTAATTTCTTTGGTGATCCCCAATACCGGTTGTATGGATGAAGTGGTGAGTGCTTTGGCAGACAAAATCGTTGCACATAAGGCGATATTAGTCGGTTTTTCATTAGGCGGTTATATTGCTAGTGCCATAGCGTTAAAGCTCGACAATAAACTTAAACACTTACTGATAGTCTCTAATTTTCCGAAAAACTTACCCATAGCAGAAATTAAGCAACGTAAACGTACTACTGATTTGATAAGCCAGCGCGGTTATTGTGGTATTCCAGATAAGCGTGTTGATGACTTATTACACCCAGAGATTAAGCAACGTAATCGACAAGGGTATCAAGATATAAAGCAAGTTATCGTCGCTATGGACCGCACGTTGGGTGTTGATGTGTTATTGCATCAACTCAGAATTTCTATGCATAGGCCCAACTTATTGCCTGGTTTAACGCGATTATCTTTACCTATTACCTTGCTGGTTGGTGATGCGGATAACTTAGTTGATCTGGCTTCATTAAAACAAGCGCTGCACGGTGCGAGTCATATTATGTTAAAAGAAATCCCCCATACTGGCCACATGTTACCATTAGAATCACCTCAAGCTTTTGCCACTATGCTAATGCATTTGTTGGCTAGTTAATGCTACTTTTTGTCAGCTGCCAAGTGGTTAATAATTTAATTGCCTAAAGCTGTGTTTGCCTGAGCGAAAGCGTGTAAAATAGCGACAATTATTTTTTACCTTAGGACTTTACGTTGAGCGACAGCAAATTTTCATCACTTAGCTTGCAACCGGCACTTTTAGAAAACCTTTCATCAATGGGTTACCATGAGATGACAGAAATACAAGCGAAAAGCCTACCAGCTATTTTAGCGGGACAAGACGTTATTGCCCAAGGTAAAACCGGCTCTGGCAAAACAGCCGCATTTGGTCTTGGCCTTTTGAATAAACTACAAGTTAAAAAGTTTAGAATTCAAACCTTAGTCCTTTGCCCGACACGCGAATTAGCCGACCAAGTAGCGAAAGAAATTAGAAAGCTAGCAAGAGCTGTGCATAACATTAAAGTGCTAACCTTATGTGGTGGTACACCGTTTGGCCCGCAAGTGGGTTCATTGGAACATGGCGCACATATTATTGTTGGCACGCCAGGGCGAATCGAAGATCATTTAGGCCGTGGCACCTTGTCATTAGAGCATGTTGACACCTTAGTGTTAGATGAAGCCGACCGTATGCTTGATATGGGCTTTCAAGCGGCTTTAGATAACATTGTGGCGAAAATTCCTCAGCAAAGACAAACCTTATTGTTCAGCGCTACCTTTGCACAACAGATTCAAAAAATAGCCAATAGCTATTTGCAAACACCAGCTGTGATCAAAGTAGAATCAAGCCACGAAAGTAGCACTATTTCACAGCATTTTTATCAGGTAGACAGTGATGAAGATCGCCTAATGGCGATTCGTTTACTGCTGTTAACTCATCAGCCTGAGTCGAGCGTCATATTTTGTAATACCAAAGTAGAAACCCAGAGTGTGGCTAATAAATTAGCGGCCTATGGTTTTGGTGTTGTCGCCCTACATGGCGATTTAGAGCAAAGAGACCGAGATCAAACCTTAGTACGTTTTTCGAACAAAAGTGCCTCAATACTGGTGGCGACTGACGTTGCTGCTCGTGGCTTAGATATTGAAGCGCTTGATGCGGTATTTAATTATCATATTGCCCACGACAGTGAAGTTCACATTCACCGTATTGGCCGCACTGGTCGTGCAGGCAGTACGGGTTATGCCTTTTCTTTATTTAATAAAAAAGACAGCTATAAAATTGGTTTGTTAGAAGATTACTTAGAGCGCAGCATTGAAGGCGAAGAATTGCCCAGTAGTGATGCTTTAGAGCGCAGTATATTTACGCCAAAAATGACGACAATACAAATCGACGGCGGTAAAAAGCAAAAAGTGCGACCAGGCGATATCGTCGGTGCATTGACTGGTGAAAATGGCATAACCTTTGAGCAAGTGGGAAAAATCCAACTAGGCGCAAATTGGGCCTATGTCGCTGTAGATAAAATGGTGATCAGAAAAGCGTTAAATAAATTAACCCATGGTAAGTTAAAAGGCCGCACTTTTAGAGTTAAAGAATTAAAATAAGACTGCTCCCCTAAACATACCCAGGTGACTAACCAGGTACTCAGTGGCAAATTTGAGTACCTGGTTAGTCACCAAACTACCATTTCTAAAGCATAGCTCCTAATGCCACCACTTAAGTGTCATCACTTAACATTCACCTTGATTTTCGATATCAGGCTTTACACCTGTTGACCTTGTGATAAATATTAACGCATAGTAAGGTCATATATCGTACGATAGGCACGATGAAAATAGTGCGAGTTAATAATAGCCTTTGGTAATTTACAGTAATCAGGGTATGATGCTGTTAATATATACAGTTGTTGCTACTATAGTGCTGGTATATCCATGATTTTACTGCATCATAGCAACGAGTCGAGTTTGGTAAATAGTTAAATAATAGTTAATTAAGGGATAATAATGGCAGTTGAAAGTCGATATGTCGTCATAAGAAAAGCTGTAGAGGTAGAAACATTCATGGATAAAAGAGCCGCAGATGAATACGACAAAATGCTTGATATTGCAGATGGTTTATCTGAAATTTTTGAACAAGCACCGGTCGAGCTTTCAGAAAGTATCCGTGAAGAACTGAGTGTTTATTTAGCGCAAAACCGTGAAGACGTACTTGTCGCGTTACAGGCAAAAAAAGCTAAAGTCGTCAGTAAAAAATCCACTGGCAGCAGTCCAAAAAAGACGAAAGACACAGCAGAGTTAGCTAATGATACTGTTGAAGCTGATAGCGTTAAACCCACAACTGAGCCAGTAAAAAAGCCTAAAGCAGCTGGCGTTAAAGCGAGTAGTAAAGCTAAATCTGACGCCGCTTAGCAACGGTTTCAATACCGGTAGGCGTGAAAGTAACATATGAATAACTTTACTCTTTTGAGCTAAAGTTTACTGAGTTATCATATGGCCATCATATGACTATAATATGACAGTATTGTTTATCGCAAGTTGACTAATAAAGACACCCACTTAACTTGATATAAGTTGATGTCTTAGGGTAGCGTTTTGGAATATCAGCTGATACGTAGTTCGCGCCGAAAGACTATTGCGTTACAAGTCAGTAACGCAAAAGTGATTGTTAGAGCGCCAAGGTTTGTTAAAACAACTTATGTTGAGCAGCTTATACAAGCTAAATTGCCGTGGTTGCAGCAAAAAGTGGCCGAGCAAAAAGAAAGTATAGTGCTGAGCCCTCATTTTACGCTGCAATTTTCTGATGAAACGCTAGGTAAGCATCCAAGCCTATATATTGATGGTTTGCCTCATAGCGTACTGATTGATTTTGGTCAGAAAAATGTTATGCACAATAAGTTAGCACAAAGTTTAACCGTAGTGCTTAACCCTCGCTATAAATCCCACGCTCTAAACTCAGCTATTGTTAGCACAAAAATAAAATCGCAAATCGAATCTTGGTTTAAAGCCAGTGTTGAAGATTACATTGAGCATAATCTTGTGATTTTTTCACAACAAATGTCGCTGCATGCCTCGTCATTTAAAGTGAGAAAATACAAAGCACGTTGGGGAAGTTGTAATAGCCGCGGCGAGTTGAGTTTTAATTATTTATTGAAAATGCTGCCTACTTGGGTGATTGACTACGTTATTATTCATGAATTGTCTCATTTGGAGCACATGAATCACTCGACAAAATTTTGGCAATTAGTGGCCGAGCATTATCCAGAATATCAAAGTGCCAAGCGTTGGGTGCAAACACACCAGGCTTATCTACAGTGGTCGTAGTCGTTTAAATACCGCACTGTGGTGACTATACTTTTTTCGACTGAGACAAGTTTTAATTTTAAAGGCAAGCGGGACAATAGCATGATGTTAATTTTTTACTGTAGGATCCTGCTTTAATTATGTTGGCAAAAAATAAAATTATTGCTGAGGGTGTTTTTCTGTTTTAGCTGAGCAGGGAGAAAATACTTTGAGTGTAAATTATCGCCTGTTATCTCATTGTAACGTCAGTTTTTGTGTCGCCCACATAAAACAGTATTGGCGCCTTGAAGACTTGATGAGTCGTCTAAGATGACCTTTATTAAGCACAAAAATGTCAGTGCTAATCACAGCTGCTGAATTAAAAACAGGGCTGCTAGATGAATATTTTATACAAATATTCAATCCACCTTACTTTTATACATATATTAGTTTTTTTTATTCATAAAAATCAGTTGACAGAAAAACCCTTATCAGGCACTTTATAGCCTATGAATATTCTACTTAGCCGAATTATTATTATTATCACTACCACCCTCACCGGAATGGTGGTCATCGGCTAACGTGTAGAATTTGTCAATTTTATAAAGCCCGTGACCTATAAGGTTACGGGCTTTTTTTGTTTTAGGGTTTAGGAGTAAAAATGCGTGTATTAAAATTTGGTGGTTCCTCTTTGGCTTCAGGTCAACGCTTTATTGAAGTGGCAAATATCATCAAAAATAAAAGTAAGTCTTCTAGTCTTGCTATTGTTGTCTCTGCGCCTCAGGGCGTCACTAATCATCTTGTAGCGATGGCAGAGAATATTTCCAATGAAGAAAAGTTGCAAAGTGACTTACTGCATTTTAAACAGGCAATTGAAAATATTATTAACGACTTATCGGCAACATTGCCCAGTTTTTGCCCGCTACATAGCGAGCAAGTACTAGCGACTTGGGAGCATCAGTTAAGTCGATATTTGCATGGCGCCACATTACTGTCATTTTGTCCTGAACATATACGTGCGCGTATTATCAGTATTGGTGAGCGGTTAAGTGTGGCCTTGTTGCAATCGGTACTGTCAGTTGACGCCATTGAAGTGAGTATTATTGAACCCGAAAAATTTTTACGCACTAATGATGTGGCTATGAATGCAGTGGCTGACTTGGTGTTATGTAAAGAAAAGTTTCAACATGTATATAACGAACTCAATACTATTGCGCTTATGCCTGGTTTTATCGGTGTTGACAGCCTTGGTAATATAACCACCTTAGGCCGCAATGGCTCAGACTATTCTGCAGCAGTATTAGCGGTTTGTAGTGACGCCGAGTATTGCGAAATTTGGACTGATGTTGACGGCGTTTATAATGCTGATCCTCGCTTAATCAAAGAAGCGCAATTATTAGATTATTTGTCCTACCAAGAAGCGATGGAGCTGTCTTATTTTGGCGCCAGTGTTTTACACCCTAAAACGATTGGACCGATTGCTCAGTACCATATCCCTTGTTTAATTAAAAATACCGGTAATCCTGACGCGCCAGGCACCTTAATTGCTAATGAAAATGATCAGCAAAAGCGGGTTAAAGCGATTTCAAACCTAGATGACTTAACCATGGTGAATGTTTCCGGCCCTGGTATGAAAGGCATGGTAGGTATGGCAAGTCGAGTTTTTGCTACTATGAGTCGTGAAAATGTTTCTTTAATTTTAATTAGTCAATCTTCAAGCGAATATTGTATTAGTTTTTGTATTTACTCGTCTGATGCCGTTAAAGCAGAGCGAAGTCTACAAGAAGAATTTGAATTGGAATTGTTAAACGGTTTACTAGAGCCGTTATCATTAACCCCTGAAATGTCGATTGTGTCGTTAGTTGGCGATGGTATGAATCATCAGCAAGGTGTAGCGGCAAAATTTTTCGCTTCATTGGCACAAGCCAGAGTCAATGTGGTTGCGATTGCGCAAGATTCGTCAGAGCGTAGTATTTCTGTCGTTATCGAAAGTAGAAAGTGCACTGATGCCATGAAAGTGAGTCATCAAAACTTTTTCTCACACAAAAAATCTATCGATGTATTTTTAGTTGGCTGTGGTGTGGTAGGTAGTGAGTTACTTGCTCAAATAGCGCGCCAACAGGCAAAATTGACCACAGACAATATTTCACTAACAGTCTATGGCTTAGCTAATAGTAAAGGCATGGTATTTAACAGTGAAGGCATCGATGCGGCAAATTGGCAGGAAAACTTAAGACAACAACCTGTGACGGTTAATGTCGACAACATTAAAAACTTTGTGCGTCAAAATCATTTAATTAACCCCGTATTAGTTGATTGTACATCTAATGAAGCACTCGCATTGCAATATGTAGATTATTTAGAAGCGGGCTTTAATGTGGTAACGCCCAATAAGAAAGCCAACACCGACTCTTGGCAGTATTATCAAGCACTACGAACAGCAGCACAAAAAACTAACCGTCGATTTTTATATGAAACAACCGTTGGCGCAGGTTTACCTGTGATTGATACCTTACAAAACTTACTAAAAGCCGGTGATGAACTGGTGCGCTTTGAAGGTGTGTTATCAGGCTCTTTATCCTATATATTTGGTAAACTTGATGAGGGCATGACCTTATCTCAAGCAACTAATTTAGCCAAAGAACAAGGCTTTACTGAACCTGATCCGCGTGATGACCTGAGCGGTATGGACGTAGCGCGTAAATTGCTTATTATGGCCAGAGAAGCGGGTATGGCGTTAGAACTAGACGACATTGAAATAGAGCCAGTGTTGGCTAACTCATTTGACGCTAGTGGCGACGTAGACACCTTTATGAGTAATTTACCTACCTTAGATCAGGCCTTTGCTGAGCGAATTAATCTCGCAAAAGCTGATGGCAAAGTGCTTAGGTACATTGGTAACATCGTTGAAGGGAAATGTCAGGTAACTATCGAAGCTGTCGGTAAAGAACATCCTTTATATAGTGTTAAAGATGGCGAAAACGCTTTAGCGATTCATAGCCGCTATTATCAACCATTACCTTTCGTTTTACGGGGCTATGGTGCTGGCGCTGCGGTAACTGCTGCCGGTGTTTTTGGTGATTTATTAAGAACATTAGCATGGGAGCAACAAGACTAATGAGCGTTTCAGTATTTGCACCTGCTTCAATTGGCAACGTTAATGTCGGTTTTGATGTTTTAGGTTTAGCGGTTAAACCCATTGATGGCACATTATTGGGTGATGTAGTGACGGTTAGCCCTAGTAATGATGGCGATCAATTAACGGTTACCGGTGATTTTGCACATAAGTTACCCAGTGATGTTAAGCTAAATATTGTTTGGCAGTGTTTACTCTTGTTTAATAAAGAATTATTTGCCAGTAAACAGGCGAGTGTTGAAGTAAAAATAAGCTTAGATAAGCGTATGCCAGTGGGCAGCGGATTAGGCTCTAGCGCCTGTTCAGTGGTGGCAGCTATTGCCGGCTTAAATGCTTTTTATGAAAAGTACCATCAGTTTAGTTTTTCAAAGCAAGCGTTGTTAAAAATGATGGGAAAGATGGAAGCACAAATTAGTGGTAGCCTTCACTACGACAATGTTGCACCATGTTTTTTAGGGGGTATGCAGCTAATGGTGCCCGACCACGATATCATTGCCCGTAATTTACCGCCATTTCAAGATTGTTATTTTGTCATGGCATATCCAGGCATTGAAATATCAACCAAAGCGGCAAGAGATATATTACCAAACACTTATTCTCGTGCTGACTTGATCAGTTTTGGGCAGAATTTCGCCACATTTGTTGATGCTTGTCATCGCGCTGATAAAGCGCAAGCCTTTGCCGTATTAACTGATGTGGTTGCTGAGCCTTATCGAAAATCAATTTTACCTGGCTACAGCGAAGCGGCAAGTTATTTAACACAGCAGGGCTGTTTGGCTGTGGGCATTTCTGGCTCTGGGCCAACGCTTTTTTGTGTCACAGACGATTTAGCAAAAGCGACAGAATTTGCTACCTGGTTAAACGACAATTATTTACAAACATCAGCTAACGGCAGCAGTGAAGGATTTGTTCATGTTTGCCAAGCCGATACTCAAGGTGCAGTGAGTTTACCTTAAAGAGCAATAATATCTGTTGCTTTAAACCTCGAGATTAAACCCTATATAGGAATTGAGTGTGAAATTTTATAATTTAAAAGAAAACGATGAACGAGTCAGTTTTGCTGGCGCGGTAAAGCAAGGTTTAGGGCGTAATCAAGGCTTGTTTTTTCCAGAAGAATTACCCCGTTTTGATAATATTGAAGCCTTACTTGCACTGCCGATGATTGAGCGTAGCGTTAAAGTACTTTACCCTTTTGTTAGTGAAGATTTAACCGAAGAGCAGTTAACTGAAATTGTCACTGACGCCTTTAATTTTCCAGCGCAAATACAGCCTATTAGTGAAAGTAGAGCCATACTAGAATTATTTCACGGACCCACACTGGCGTTTAAAGATTTTGGTGCTCGCTTTATGGCCAAATGTTTACAAGCGTTTGGTGAAGGTAAAAAAGTCACTATTTTAACCGCAACCTCTGGTGATACTGGCGCTGCCGTGGCACATGCTTTTCATGGTATTGACAACATTGATGTCGTGATCTTATATCCGAAAGGAAAAATAAGTTTATTACAGGAAAAAATGTTTACTACCCTAGGCGGTAATATTCGTACTATTGCGGTAGAAGGCACGTTTGACGATTGTCAGGCGCTTGTTAAACAGTCTTTTGATGATCAAGAGCTTAAAGAGGCTATTGGGTTAAATTCAGCTAACTCGATTAATATTAGTCGCTTGTTGGCACAAATTTGTTATTACTTTGAAGCGGTTGCACAACTTTATCGCCAAAAAGGCACTGATGCACTTAGCGATATTGTTTTTGCTATTCCCAGTGGTAATTTTGGTAACCTTACCGCCGGACTTTTTGCTAAAGCCTTAGGTTTACCTATTAAGCGTTTTATTGCCGCCACAAATGCCAATGATACCGTGCCTCGTTATTTAAAAACTGGCGAATGGACACCTCATGAAACGGTAGCAACCATTTCTAATGCCATGGATGTTAGTAACCCCAATAATTGGCCACGTATAGAGCATATGTTAAAAGCGGGATTAGTTGAGCAAGACTGTGTCACTTCAGTATCAATTGATGAAGAGCAAACACAAATGGCGATGATCCAACTGGCTAAACTTGGCTACATCAGTGAACCTCATGCGGCGGTTGCTTATAGAGCGCTGCAATATAATGCCCTTGATACTGAATTTGGTGTATTTTTGGGTACCGCGCATCCAGCGAAATTTAAAGATATTGTTGAAAGTACCTTAGGGCAACCGATAGGCTTGCCAAAAGAGCTTGCCGATTGTGCGAGTGAAACTATTCTATCAACCACAAGTTCAACTGACTTTGCTGAACTTAGAGCCTACTTACTCAATTAGTTACTGCGTTCGTTAGTGTAAGATCAGGCTAGTGTTAAAGGGCAGTTTTTACTGCCTTTTTCTACAGAAAGTATAGCAAGGCTGGGGTCAAGTAGCTGAGATCAAGTCGCTGTGAGGTAAGTAAATTTTTACGGTGAGTCACTGTAAATCGGTATTTAGCTTGCCAAGTTAGGCACTTAACATAGTGTGATATCGCGTAAACGGCAGCAGAAATAAAAAAGCCAAAGAATATTTTCTTTGGCTTTTTAGTTTTTCAAATCAGCGGTGATATTAGTTTAATAATCTTACTCTGATTGTTGCATCAATCTGTTTTAATTCTTTTAAGGCTAACTTACTATTTTCAGCTTCAATATCAATAACTACATAGCCAATTTGGTCAGCGGTTTGTAAATACTGAGCGGCAATATTGATATTGAGTTTGGCAAACATTTGGTTAATTTGCGTTAACACCCCAGGCCTATTGTGGTGAATGTGTAATAAACGGCTGGTGCCAATATGGCCAGGTAAGGATACTTCAGGAAAATTAACCGCCGATAATGTTGAACCATTGTCTGAATATTTGGCAAGTTTACTTGCGACTTCAAGGCCAATGTTTTCTTGCGCTTCTTTAGTGCTGCCACCAATATGTGGCGTTAAAATTACGTTATCAAAGGCACGTAACGGGCTAAAAAACTCATCGTCATTACTTTTAGGTTCAACCGGGAATACGTCAATTGCTGCACCAGCCACTTTTTTACTGGTTAATGCCTCAGCTAAGGCATCAATATCAACGACAGTGCCGCGCGAAGCATTAATAAAGATAACACCCTGTTTCATGACCTCAAATTCTGCCGCACCCATCATATTTTTGGTTTGTGGCGTTTCAGGTACATGCAAACTAATAACATCTGCTTCTTTCAATAATGAAGTCATAGTCGGCGCTTGGCTGGCATTGCCTAAAGGCAGTTTAGTTTCAATATCAAAAAAGCGAACTTTCATCCCTAAAGTTTCGGCTAGTATGCCAAGTTGCATACCAATATGACCATAACCGATAATGCCTAAGGTTTTGCCTCTGGCTTCAACTGAACCCGTAGCTGATTTATTCCAAACACCACGATGTGCTTGGGCACTTTTTTCTGGAATACCACGTAATAATAATAATGTTTCGCCCAATACTAACTCAGCGACCGAGCGGGTATTTGAAAATGGCGCGTTAAATACTGGGATACCAAATGATTGCGCTGCGGCTTTGTCTACTTGATTGGTACCAATACAGAAGCAACCAATAGCAACCAGCTTTTTAGCGTGGCTTAAAACATTTTTATTTAAGTCAGTGCGAGAACGTATACCAACAAAATGCACGTCGGCAATTTTCTTAATTAGCTCTGCTTCTGAAAGTGAGGCTTTAATATATTCAATATTTGAATAGCCTTTATTTTTCAGCTCTTCAAGGGCGCTCTGGTGAACACCTTCTAGAAGTAGTATCTTAATCTTGTCTTTTGCTAGTGAATTGTTGCTCATGATAGTTTATCTTCTCTCGATCAAACATTGATGTACTTAAATATATTTCAAATAAGCTTTTAGATGGCTAGATACCTAAAATACCATATAGGGTATAAACTCTAAAGTGTTATTTTATTATTTTTGTACCCTCTGCACTGCCGATAATTAAGACATTTGCTGGACGATTAGCAAACAAGCCATTAGTCACAACACCAACAATAGCGTTAATGCTGTTTTCTAATGCTTTAGGGTCCATTATTTTTAAGTTATGTACATCAAGAATAACATTGCCGTTGTCAGTAATAACCCCTTGGCGATAAACTGGGTCACCACCTAATTTTACCAGTTCTCTGGCGACATAACTGCGCGCCATTGGGATCACTTCTACCGGCAATGGAAAACGACCTAGCATAGGCACTTGCTTAGTGTCATCGGCGATACAAATAAAGGTTTTTGCCACCGCAGCCACAATTTTTTCGCGGGTAAGGGCAGCACCGCCACCTTTGATCATATGCATGTGAGGGCTGATTTCATCAGCGCCATCAACATAAACATCAATACCGTCAACGTTATTAAGCTCAAACACTTCAATGCCATATGATTTTAAACGCTCAGTTGAGCCTTCAGAGCTTGACACTACGCCAATAATTTTATCTTTAATGGTAGCAAGAGCGTCGATAAAATGATTTACCGTTGAGCCAGTACCGACACCAACAATGGTATCTGCTTTGATATAGTCTAGGGCTTTTATTGCTGCCGCTTTTTTCATGTCATCTTGAGTCATAATAGGCCTGTTTTAAATAAAAAAAATTATTAGCTATCAGTTTTAAGCTGTCAGCTGTCAGTAAAATATAGTGATCAGTTAAAAGTAATAAGTGATTAGCATTCAGTAAGAGGTAGTTATAAATCAAAAGAAGTTTTCGAGCTATATTTTAACTATGTCTGTAGTAACTTACTGAAAGCTGACCGCTTAAAACTAACAGCTATCTCTTAACTATGTCTGTAGTAACTAACTGAAAGCTGATAGCTAAAAACTGACAGCTATCACTTAACTAACTATGGTCAGTATTATAACAAGAGTATCGAGTTAATTAGCTTTTATTTATGGATATCAAACTTATATTGTCTGGTTGGCGTAATAATCTCAGGTAACGGAATATCCCACAGTTGTGCAGGAATGGCGTCTATTAATTGGATGTCATGCGCTAAGCCTATTGGATAAGGCTTTGTTAACTTGCTTGGTGTAACGTCAAGCGGTTGATTCTGGTGGCGGTATTGCTGATACCAGGATGATAAGGTTCTATCGTAGAATCCGCCGCCCATGCCTAAACGATTACCTAATGGGTCAAACGCAACCAAGGGGGTAAAAATAATATCTATTTCGCCGATAGCTTTAATCAAACGAACGTCAAGTTTTGGTTCTAAAATGCCATAGTTATTTTCTTTCATAACACTGCTTTCATCATAATGGAGAAATAATAACTGCCCATGACTAAAAGGGTGAATAACAGGTAAGTAGGTCTTTTTGTTGTTTTGCCAACACCATTTTATAAAGGGCATAGCATCAAGCTCACTGTCATTGGCTAAATAAAGCGCAATATTTTTTGCCGCTAGCACATCGCTACGGGCACTGAGTTGAATGAGTAATGCAGCGGAGAACTCTTGTTGCTCAACCTCACTAAGACTTTGGCGTTTAGTTCTAAGTGATTTTCTTATTTCATTTCGTGTAGACATCATCAATAGCGTTTTCTTATTAGGTTTTAAAAGACAGCGATCAGCATGAAGTTTTTAGCTGTCAGATTTAAAGAAAAATATTTTTAAGTTTATTTGTCTGTTTGGTTTTATCTTACTAGGTTTTGTATTCGCTGTAAGCTTGACGGACTAAAGTCCGACCTACAAAAACAATCGCTTAAATTTATATATCACCCGTATGCTCGATGTAGGTTGGACTTTAGTCCAACAGGTTTTAAAAGACAGCGCTCAGTTTGAAGTTTTTAGCTGTCAGATTTAAAGAAAAACAGCTTTCAGTTTATTTGTCTGTTTGGTTTTATGCCAGTAGGTTTTGTATTCGCTGTATGGTTGACGGACTAAAGTCCGACCTACAAAAAATTTTATTAACTATAACTCTAATATTTTACTGACAGCTTAAACAATTTTCATAGACAAAAAAATAGCCAACATCTAGTTGGCTATTTTTACTGTTAATTATTCAAAATAATTATGCAGTCGATGTTGTGCTTTTACCTTTAACTGGCGATGAAGTGTCATCTTGTTCTTCTGTTTCTAACGCTTCCCAGAATCTAGATTTCAAGCCAATGAGTAAAATAATAATACCAATACCAATACTAAATAGACTGATTTGAATATATAAGGCTGGAATTTGTTCAACGTTGTTTGGATCGTAATTACCAGCAAGCAAACCAGAAATAATATTACCAATTGAATAGGTTAAAACAAATACACCCATCATTTGGCCAGCAAATCTTCTCGGTGATAATTTACTTACCGCACTTAAGGCGATAGGACTTAAGCATAACTCACCCACTGTGTGTAAAAAGTAAGTGGTAATTAGCCAACCGGGCGCAACTTGTAAGCCACTGGCTGCATATTGTGCGGCAAAAAACATTACAATAAAGCCACTTGCCATAATAATTAAGCCAACAGCACATTTAATGCCGTATGCAGGTGTAACCATTCTTTGACCTAATTTAATCCAAAATGCGGCGAAAAAAGGTGATAGCAAAACAATAAACATAGCATTAGAGAACTGAAACCATGCCGTTGGAATTTCAAACGAACCTATCATACGGTCAGTGTAATCACGAGCGAATAAGTTTAATGATGAGCCGGCTTGTTCAAAGCCAGACCAGAAAAAAGCGGAAGCAATACAAATTAATAGTAGTGCCCAAAGTTTTTTCTTTTCATTACCGGTTAAGTCACTAAAAAAGTAAATAATGGCATAATACACCACAAAAATTAAGGTAAATGCAATCGCAACATATTGTGCTGTGGCAATGGGGTCTATCACCACAATGCCTTCAAAGGTTAAAACAGTGACCACTGCAATGGCAACTAGCGAAGCCGCTATAATTATCCAGCTAGTGCGTTGACCTTTTGCTGATAAAGGTGCAACCGGTTCTGCGCCAACACCTTCTAATTTTGGTGTCGTAATTTTATATTGAATAAGGCCTGCTGCCATGCCTATTGCTGCGGCACCAAAGGCATAATGCCAACCAAAATCTGAAGCTAAATAACCACAAACTAAATAGCCAATGAAAGAGCCTAAGTTAATGCCCATGTAGTAAATAGCATAACCACTATCACGGCGCTTATCATTTTCACTATATAATTGGCCAACCATAGCGCCAATATTAGGCTTTAATAAACCTGTACCTAAAATAACTAAGATCAAACCAATAAAAAATGTTTTGTCATTTGGGATAGCTAAAACTATGTGGCCAAACATGATGATCATGCCGCCATACCAAACCGCTCTTTGCCCACCCAGTAATCTGTCTGCTATCCAACCGCCGGGTAAGCCCATAAAATAGACGGTACCTGTATATAAACCATAAATAGCAGTTGCCGATGCAATAGTTAATGCTAAGCCACCTTCTTGTAAGGTTGCGGTCATAAAAAGAACAAGCAATGCGCGCATGCCGTAATAGCTCATGCGTTCCCACATTTCTGTAACGAAAAGTGTTTTCAACCCGCCCGGATGGCCGTAAAAAGCCTCTGAATTTGGGATACTCATATAAAATCCTCGATAGGTAATACCAAACACGGTTTAAAATTATTCTTGTTTCAACATGAATATATATCGGGTTGAACGTGCTTAGATAAATTAAAAGTTTTATTAATCAACCCGCTTTATACCTTTGCTAGCATCGAAAGGCAAGTAAGCGCGGTTAATCTCTATGTTAATTAATGTAAAGTTATACTAAGTCTATTGAATTTCACACCAAGACACTGAAATCAGCAAGCAAGTTTAAAAGCTAAAGGGCACTTGTAGACCAGACGTCAGCATATCAGCCACACCGATTAAAATAGTCATAAGTTTGAAGAGATAGCTATTTCGTGATCAGTTATAAGCTGTCATTAAAACCAAGCATCATTACCACGCTAGGCAGATAACTGACAGTTATCTCTTATATCTTAATGAGTAACATAAAATGGATTGTACTTAAAAAGTTACTTTAATCAAAGTAAACTTACTGGTAGAATCACTTTTTATTAACCCTTAATTTACTTGAAATTAACTTTTGATTGAGGGTGATTTCTGTCCCATCCGTATAAACAGGAAAAACACGCGCCAATGATTCACTTTATCCGTCTACTGACAAGCCTTTTGGTAGCTTTTACATTCTCTTTTAATGCTATCGCGGCGCAAATTAGCCAGCAGCAAATAGAGCAATTTAAAAACTTACCTAAATCTCAGCAGCAGGCATTAGCGCAAAGCATGGGTGTTGATCTTGATGCGGTTATGGGGCAAATATCGGGTAGTAACCAACAAACACAATTATCATCTACACCCGTTGTGCCAAGATCTACAGTTGAAAATAATGTGGTAGAGCAAGCCGAGGTTATTGAATTTGAAAGTGACACTGAATTATTTAAGCCACTAACAAGGTTTGGTATAGACGTTTTTTCGAATGCGCCCAGCACCTTTACCCCTACTATGGACATCGCTATTCCTAATCACTATATATTAGGCGTTGGCGACCAATTGTCGATACAAATATATGGTAAAGAAAATGCCGAGTACATACTGCCGATAACACGCGAGGGCAATATACTTATTCCGGATGTTGGACCGATAAAAGTGGTTGGTTTAGCGTTTGCTGAAATGAAAAAATTTCTAGCGGAAAGAATTCAACAACGCATTATAGGTGTAAACGTGGTGGTCAGTTTAGCTGAGTTACGTTCTATGCGTATTTTTGTTTTAGGTGATGCCTACAAACCAGGCCCATATATCTTAAGTTCACTTTCAAGTGTTACGCACGCTATTTTTGCTGCTGGTGGGGTTAGCGATATTGGCTCATTACGCAATATTGAAGTCAAACGCGCGGGCAAAATAGTACAAACCGTTGATTTATATGACCTGCTCATACACGGCGACTCTTCAAGCGACATTTTGTTGCAATCTGGCGATGTGGTTTTCATTCCAACTCAAAATAAAAATGTGTCAATACGGGGTGAAGTTAGGCGTCCGGCTATATACGAGTTAAAGGCTGGTGATAACTTCAATCAAATTATTGCAATGGCCGGAGGTTTATTACCGTCTGCCTATCCGCAATCAACCATGGTAGAACGCTATAATCAACACAGCTTACTTAGCATTATTAATATTGACTTAACTGATAGCCAAGCGCGTAAACAATTACTGAAAAGCGGTGACTATATTCGGGTGTTAAAAAGCTCGGGTATGTATGATCAGTCAATTACCGTTATTGGTGCCGTAACACGCCCAGGCAAATATCAATGGCAACAAGGTCTTAAAGTAGCTGATTTATTGCCTAATTTAGACTCTCATATCTTGCCTTCTGCCGATTTAAGTTACGGCTTAATTGTGCGTCAAAAAGACCAAGCCAGAAATATTGAAGTATTACAATTTAATTTAGCCAAGGCGGTTAATAAATCAACACCTAACCCAGTTGATAATCTTGTTTTATTACCTAACGACAAACTGTTGATATTTGCTAATGTGACTAAACAGTTGGATGAAAAAATATCATTAGACCAATTGGCTTTTACCCAAGAGCAACTTTTTGCCAAAGAGCGACAGCAGGCTAAAACGTCACATAAAGAGAAATCGTTTTGGAACAAATATGGTGGCAGTTCATCACAATATGCAACATACACCCGAAAAACAGAGCGTTTCGTCAATCAATCTTTAGTGCAGATGACCAATGATAGTGTAGATCAGGAAGTCGATATTCGTGAAATGGGTTTGTTTTCTCGTCCTCGTTTGTTAGCGCCAGTGCTAACAAAGCTACGTCAACAAGGTGCTTCTGGCCAACCCATTCAACTGATTGAAGTAGATGGCCAAGTTAAATTTCCTGGTGTTTATCCGCTAGCGAAAAATGCAAAAGTGAGTGATTTATTAGCCGCCGCCGGTGGCGTGAAAGAATCTGCTTACTTAGCACGAGCAGAGGTTACTCGCAATAAACTTACCGCGTCAGGTGCGACAAAAATTTCTTTAGATGTCGACCTAGGCTTAGCTTTAAAAAGAGATGAAGTTTTCGATATTGCTTTGCAAAGTAAAGATCGACTGAATGTACATAAAATTCCGGCCTGGAGTGAAAATCATGTGGTTGAATTACGCGGTGAGTTTGTCTTTCCTGGCAAATATACCATTCGTCGTGGTGAAACCTTAGCTGACTTAGTCAGTAAAGCCGGCGGTTTAACCCAATATGCTCACCCTGACGCGTCAGTGTTTACCCGCTTAAAGTTAAAAGAACTTGAAAAGCAAAATCTAGTTAAGCTTGCTGGTGACCTACGTATTGAAATGGCCTCTAAATCGTTAACTGAACAAGGTGCTTCAGCTTCTTACGATGATGCCCAAAAACTACTGGCTGATATTACCAATCTAGATCCAGTCGGGCGTTTAGTGATTAATCTACCCAGTTTAATGGCTTTAAATGATAATGATGTGTTACTAGAGGGCGGAGACGTACTTTATGTGCCAACTAAGAACAACTCAATTAATGTTATTGGCCAAGTTCAGGTGGGCTCATCACACTTATATGACAATGCAATGTCGACTGAAGACTATCTAGCACAAAGTGGTGGTATTAAAAAACGTGCTGACGCCGAGCGTATTTACATTATCTCGGCCAGTGGTAGTATTAAAATGGTTGAAGAAAGTAACTGGTTTGCTGGCGCAGAAGATGCGGGATTAAAGCCAGGCGATACCATTGTAGTGCCATTAGATTCTGAATACATGAATGATTTAACATTATGGTCAACAGCCACACAAATTATTTATAATGCGGCTGTAGCAGTGGCAGCAATAAACGGTATTTAACTTGATGGACTAAAGTCCAACCTACAAGAGCTTACGGGTGATAATGTAAATTTAGGCGATTGTTTTGTAGGTCGGACTTTAGTCCGTCAACCGTACAGCGAATACAAAAAATAGTGGGGTAAAGCCAAACAGACAAACAATCTGAAAGCTATTTTTTATAGCTGACAGCTCAAAACTTTAAACTGACAACTGTTTTTTAAAACCTGATGGACTAAAGTCCAACCTACAAGAGCCCACGGGTGATAATGTAGATATAGGTGATTGTTTTGTAGGTCGGACTTTAGTCCGTCAACCGTACAGCGAATACAAAACGCACTGGGATAAAGCCAAACAAACAAACAATCTGAAAGCTATTTTCTTTAAAACTGACAGCTCAAAACTTCAAACTGACAGCTGCTTTATAAAGCCTGATGATAAAAATATCAACCGACAAGTAAACATTAAACAGAAGGTTTTATTCTACTGACAACTAATAACTTAAAAATTTTTTAATAACCGCGATTAAAGGCAAAGGACTCCCAAAATGACACGTGATTTAAATGATGTAAAAATAGCCGTAATAGGCTTAGGCTATGTTGGTTTACCACTGGCAGTAGAGTTTGGAAAAACATATCAAACCTTAGGTTTCGATATCAATCAAGCACGTATTACCGAATTAAATAATGGCACAGACAGTACCCTTGAAGTTAGCGATGAAGAATTAGCTGAAACAACCAAGCTAAGTTATTCGTGCCAACCCGATGACTTGAAAAACTCCAACGTTTATATCGTTACCGTACCAACGCCTATCGACCAGCATAAACAGCCTGACCTAACACCATTACTTAAAGCTAGCGAAATGTTAGGTAAAGTAATCAGTAAAAACGACATTATTATTTATGAGTCAACGGTTTACCCAGGTGCAACTGAAGAAGCTTGTATTCCCGTAGTCGAAAAAGCATCGGGTTTAGTGTACAACAAAGACTTTTACGCAGGTTACTCACCAGAACGTATTAATCCCGGTGACAAAGAGCACAGAGTGACTAATATTTTAAAAGTTACTTCTGGCTCAACGCCTGAAATAGCGACAATTGTAGACAACCTATACCGCTCTATTATCATTGCAGGCACCTATAAGGCGAGCTCAATCAAAGTTGCAGAAGCCGCAAAAGTAATTGAAAACACACAACGCGACGTTAACATTGCCTTAATTAACGAGCTGTCTATTATATTTAACAAACTCAATATCGACACCTTAGAAGTACTTGAAGCTGCGGGTACCAAATGGAATTTTCTGCCCTTTCGCCCGGGTTTAGTCGGTGGTCACTGTATTGGTGTTGATCCCTACTACTTAACACATAAAGCCCAATCAGTAGGTTATCATCCTGAAATGATACTCGCTGGTCGGCGTTTAAATGACGGCATGGGCGCTTATGTTGTCTCTCAGTTAGTCAAAAACATGCTACACAAACGTATTCAGGTAGAGGGTGCCAATGTGCTAATTATGGGCCTAACCTTTAAAGAAAACTGCCCGGATTTACGCAATACCAAAATTGTTGATATTGTTAGTGAACTCAAAGAATACAACATGAATGTTGATATTACTGACCCCTGGTGTTCAAGCGAACAAGCCCAGCACGAATATAATTTAAGCCTGACAGAAAAACCCGAAACTGGCCACTACGACGCTATTATTTTGGCGGTAGCACATAATCAATTTAAGGGCTTAGGTGTTGACGAAATTCGCAAACTAGGTAAACAACACCATGTACTTTATGACCTAAAATATATACTACCAAAAGAATCAGTAGATATGCGCTTATAACCTAGCAGTTAAATCAGCAATGCAGTCCAAGGCTCAACCTACATCGAACCCAAGGGTGATAATCTAGGTTGAGGCGATTGTTTTGTAGGTTGGACTTTAGTCCGTCAACCGCACAGCAAGCTATTAAAGAGATGGGCCAACAAATATTTACAGCGTATTATTTTTTGCAGTTGGCATTATTTTAAAACAGTTAAATTTTATTTAACCTGATGGACCAAAGTCAAACCGACATAGAGCCCACAGGTGACAATATAAATTTAGGCAATTGTTTTGTAGGTCGGACTTTAGTCCGACAACCGCACAGCAAGCTATTAACGAGGTGGGGTAACAAACATTTGCAGTTGGCATTATTTTTTTAGTTCACATTTATGCGAAAACAGTTAAATTTCATTTAACCTGATGGACTAAAGTCCAACCTACATAAAGCTTACGGGCGATAATGTAGATTTAGGCAATTATTTTGTAGGTCGGACTTTAGTCCGACAACCGGACAGCAAGCTATTAAAGAGATGGGCCAACAAATATTTACAGCGTATTATTTTTTGCAGTTGGCATTATTCTAAAAGAGTTAAATTTCATTTAACCTGATGGACCAAAGTCCAAACGACATAGAGCCCACAGGTGACAATATAAATTTAGGCAATTGTTTTGTAGGTCGGACTTTAGTCCGACAACCGCACAGCAAGCTATTAACAAGATGGGCCAACAAATATTTACAGCGTATTATTTTTTGCAGTTGGCATTATTTTAAAAACAGTTAAATTTCATTTAACCTGATGGACTAAAGTCCAACCTACATAGAGCCCACAGGTGACAATATAAATTTAAACGATTGTTTTGTAGGTCGGACTTTAGTCCGTCAACCGCACAGCAAGCTATTAACTAAATTGGCCAACGCCAAAGCGTCAATAAATGATAAAACATGGAGGTTTTATGTCATGGTCTGATTTGCGTAAAGGCCGTTATTCGCATGAGCAAGGTGAGTATTTTGTTACTTTCAATACCCTGAACAGAGAACCATATTTTCATGACTTTAATTTGGCCTGTTTGTTTTCTCAGCAAATAATTGTTAATGAAACTAAGCATAATTGTGTATGGCTCACTTGGGTATTAATGCCTGATCATTTTCATGGTTTATTGCGTTTAAATGTTAATGGCTCAACACTACCTAATGTTATTAAGGGTTTAAAGGGAAGTGCTAGCTTTATTCTTAATAAAGAATGTAATCAGCAAAAGCAATTTTGGCAATCATCGTTTTATGATCGTGCTTTAAGGGTTGATGAAAATAGAAAGAATCTAGCTAGATATATTCTTGCCAATCCATTGAGAAAAAGATTAGTGAATAATATTGCTAATTATTCTTTTTGGAATTCAGTATATTTGTAGGCCACGGTTTATATAAAGGTTAAATTTCATTTAACCTTGACGGATTAAAGCCCAACCGACATAGAGCCCATAGGCGACAATATAAATTTAAACAATTGTTTTGTAGATCGGACTTTAGTCCGTCAACTGTTAAGCGGGCTATTAACGAGATAGGGTCACAAACATTTGCAGTTGGCATTATTTTTTATCGTTCGCATAAATGCGAAAACAGTTAAATTTCATTTAACCTGACGGACCAAAGTCCAACCGACATAGAGCCCACAGGCGACAATATAAATTTAAACGATTGTCTTGTAGGTCGGACTTTAGTCCGTCAACCATACAACGAATACAAAACGTAGTAGGATAAAGCCAAACAAATAATCTGAAAGCTATTTTTCTTTAGATCTGACAGCTAAAAACTTCAAACTGACAGCTGCTTTTAAAACCTGATGGACCAAAGTCCAACCGACATAGAGCCCACAGGCGACAACATAAATTTAAACGATTGTCTTGTAGGTCGGACTTTAGTCCGTCAACCATACAGCGAATAAAATAAAGCTTAATATTCAAAACTAAATGGAATTAATAATGTCAAAATATGAAGAAGTACAAAAGCAACTTAAACAAGCACCAAAAGTTTGGCTTGTTACCGGAGTCGCAGGTTTCATTGGCTCAAACCTTCTAGAAACATTATTACTATTAAACCAAAAAGTTATAGGTTTAGACAACTTTGCTACCGGCCACCAACATAACTTAGACGAAGTAAAATCTGAGGTGTCAGCACAGCAATGGCAGAACTTTACTTTCATTAAAGGCGACATTAGAAATTTTGATGACTGTCAGCAAGCCTTAACAATTAACAACCTTAACGTTGACTATGTGTTACATCAAGCAGCACTTGGCTCCGTGCCTCGCTCTATAGCAGATCCTGTTTTAACCAACTCTGCCAACATTACAGGTTTTGTTAATATGTTAACCGCAGCAAAAGACGCCAAAGTAGCCACTTTTGTGTATGCCGCATCAAGCTCTACTTATGGCGATCACCCTGCGTTACCAAAAGTTGAAGCAAATATTGGTAAGCCACTATCACCTTATGCCGTGACTAAATATGTTAATGAACTTTATGCCGATGTATTTAATAAAACCTACGGTTTAAATGCCACTGGTTTACGTTACTTTAATGTATTTGGTAAACGCCAAGACCCTGATGGAGCCTACGCTGCTGTTATTCCTAAATGGACGGCAGCGATGATAGACAACCAAGACTTATTTGTTAATGGTGATGGTGAAACCAGTCGTGATTTTTGTTTTATCGAAAATGCCGTACAAGCCAATATATTAGCGGCCACAGCGAATGAGCAAGGCAAAAACCAAATATATAATGTCGCGCTAGGCGATAGAACAACACTTAACGAATTATTTTCAAGCTTAGTTGCTGCATTAAACACCAATGACGTTAGCTATACTAAAACAGCAATATACCAAGAGTTTAGAGTTGGAGACGTACGCCATTCTCAGGCTGATATATCAAAGGCTAAAGAACTTATCGGTTACCAACCAGAATACCGCATTCAGCAAGGTATAAACAAAGCGATGCCCTGGTACATCAAGTTCTTAACCAAACAAACTTAAACTGTTAACTATTTTTTTACTGAAAGCTGACAGCTAATAACTTAAAGCTACTTCTACTCGTAGGTCGGACTTCAGTCCGACAGCCAAAAAATGAACACATAACGAAAAAGGGCAAAAGCGCAACCAGCCAGTAAACTCAAGAAGGTCAAATATTCATTGTAAATAAAACCAATAAACCACTATTAAAAAATACAAAATTCTTGTTATAATGCGCTTCACGTGAGCATTTAATGTATATTTTCGAACTAATTGCCCTGAGGAATAATAATCAAATGAATGTAAATGCGAGCTATTGTGAAAAGTCATAAATTGCAAGGAAGTACTTCCAAAGAAGTCGACGCAATGAATTCAAACGAATATCATCAGCAAAACCACCTTCCCGAAGACGACGAAATTGACCTTGCAGAGCTTTGGCATGCTATATGGTCAGGCAAACTATTAATTATTGCTATTAGTGGCTTGTTCGCCATTTCATCAATTATCTATGCGATTAATCAACCTAACATATATAAAGCCACAACCCTATTAGCACCAGCAAGCGAGCAAGGTGGCGCCAGTGGCTTATCTAAAATGGCTGGCCAGTTTGGTGGTTTAGCAAGCCTTGCCGGTATTAATCTTGGTGGTGGCGGCACAGATAAAACAGGCCTAGCGCTTGAAGTATTAAAGTCTCGAGTATTTATCGAAAAATTCATCAATAAACACCAGTTATTAGTGCCTTTAATGGCAGCTAAAAATTGGAATGCTAAAACGAATACACTGATATTTAATGACGACATGTATAACGCGACAACTAAAACATGGTTACGAGAAGTTGAAGCGCCAAAACAACCAGAGCCTTCGTCATGGGAAGCCTATAAAGCGTTTAAAGATATTTTAGTGGTGGCAACGGATAAAGAAACAGGCATGATCACCCTAACTATTGAGCATTACTCACCAGAAATTGCCACGCAATGGTTATTATGGCTAGTAAGTGATATTAACGCCGCCATGCGCGAACAAGATAAAACCGAAGCGCAACGTAGTATCGACTATTTATCTACTAAACTGCAAGAAACTCAACTAGCAGACATGCAAACGGTGTTCTATCAGTTAATTGAACAACAAACCAAAACCATCATGTTGGCTGAAGTATCACTAGAATATGTGTTAAAAACTATTGATCCCGCCAATGCGCCAGAAGAAAAAGCCAAACCTAAACGAGCTTTAATTGTTGTGCTAGGTACTATGTTAGGTGGCATTTTATCGGTGTTAATTGTGTTAGTGCGTTACTTTTCTAATAAAGGTAATAACAAAGATGGCATTAACCATTCAAATATCGCTAACCAAGTAGCTGAGCCAATACCAGATTCGACTACTTCTGCCCAATTTTCAGCCGAAGTTACAAGTAAATAGGAGTATATATAATGATAATTGCTGCCTTAACTGCCTTCTGCTTTGCTTTTATTGCAATAAAAGTGTTCAAGCCTATTGCCATTGATGTTGGCTTAGTAGACAAACCGAATGCACGTAAACACCTTTACCGCCATTGCGATATTATTTTTAATAAATGGCAATACGAGCTACTTAAGTTATCTACTAATTTTTGCGACAGCAGCCTTACATTATTTGATTTTCAATTTAGGCTTTTTCAAAAATCACAGCAAATTCAAAAGTTATAGCAAAAAAATATTTATGGGCGATGCCGTAGTATGTTTATCGGCCTAAGTGTTATATGGCTATTAACCATTGGTACGCAAGGCGAAAGCGCCTCGTTTAGGCCAGTAAGCGCATTATGGTTATGTGCCACCGTTGATGGATATGTTGGCTATAGTTATGCGCAGATACCGTAAAGGTAAATCTCCTTTCAAGCCAGACCGAGATCACTTACACCACATATTACAACGTGCAGGTTTGTCTTCACGCCAAACATTAGTGGTTATATCAATCGCTTCGGCACTTATGTCGATATTAGGTGTGTTAGGTGAATATTTTCAAGTACCTGAAAGTATTGAGTTGGCTTTATTTGTGCTGATGTTTATTCTGTATAATAAATATGCTCGTCACTTTAGTTCGAAGTACAACGAATATTTTGTGAACGTATTAGCAGAAATTAAAGTGGTATTACGGCAAGACCGCGGTACCAGTATTTAGTGATGATTGTGCGGATTTTGAATGGTCAAAAAAGTGTCTCAATCACAACAGGACTTGTCTCAGGTGATAAAATTACCTGAGTAGAGATGTTGAAAAAATTCAACATCACATAGTTAATAAACGATAGATAATGCTGAGTAGCAGAAAACTTATTATGATGAAAAAACGTATTTTAACCGTATTCGGTACTCGTCCTGAAGCCATAAAAATGGCACCATTGGTTCATGCGTTAGGGGCCGATGAGCGCTTTGAAGCGAAAGTTTGTGTTACAGCTCAACATAGAGAAATGCTGGATCAAGTATTAGAGCTGTTTGAAATCATCCCTGATTACGATTTGAATCTGATGAAGCCAGGGCAAGATCTCACCGATATTACCTGTGGTATCTTACAAGGGCTAAAACCTGTTCTTGGTGAATTTAAACCGGATTATGTTCTAGTCCACGGTGACACCGCAACAACACTTTCAACAACATTAGCTTCTTATTACCAGCAAATTAAAGTGGGCCATATTGAAGCAGGGCTTCGCACTGGCAATATTTACTCACCTTGGCCAGAAGAAGGCAATCGTAAATTAACCGCAGCTATTGCCGAACTACACTTCGCTCCAACTGAAATTTCAAAGCAAAACTTGCTACAAGAAAATATTGATGCAGACAAAATTATTGTCACCGGTAATACCGTGATTGACGCCTTACTCGACGTGATTGAAAAGCTTGATACCAATATTGAGCTAAAGAACTCACTAGCAGCGCAATTTAAATTTCTAGATGAGAATAAACGCCTAGTACTCATCACCGGGCATCGCCGTGAAAGTTTTGGTGGTGGATTTGAACGCATCTGTGAAGCGATTGCCCAACTGGCAAAAGCATTCCCTGAGGTTGAGTTTGTTTATCCAATGCATTTAAACCCCAATGTACGTGAGCCAGTCAATAGATTACTAGCCAACTTAACTAACGTATTCCTTATCGAGCCATTAGATTATTTGCCGTTCGTATTCTTGATGAATAAAGCGTATGTGCTATTAACTGACTCGGGCGGAATACAAGAAGAAGCGCCATCGTTGGGTAAGCCTGTCCTAGTGATGCGTGATACCACTGAACGCCCCGAGGCTTTGGATGCAGGAACTGTGGAATTAGTCGGAACTGATGTCGAAACCATAGTTAACAAACTATCAAACTTACTCGCTAATGAAGATGCTTATAAAAAAATGAGTTTCGCCCATAACCCCTATGGTGATGGACAAGCGTGTGAACGTATTTGTGATGTATTAGCAAAGTAGAATTTAAATTTTAACGTCATTCCTGTAGTTGTTAAACTGGGGATCTGTAGAGAATAATAAAATGTCTTTTGAAACAATTTCAGTTATTGGTCTTGGTTATATCGGTTTGCCTACCGCCGCTATGTTCGCCTCTCGCAAAAAGAAAGTTATCGGTGTTGATGTTAATCAACATGCTGTCGATACAATCAATAAAGGTCAAATTCACATTGTTGAACCTGACTTAGATATGATTGTTCATGCCGCAGTTACCGAAGGCTACTTAAAAGCTACAACGATTCCTGAGCCAGCGGATGCTTTTTTAATTGCAGTACCAACGCCTTTTTTACCTACCGTAAATAAGAACGACATTCCGGCACCTGATCTGAAATATATAGAATCAGCAGCGAAAGCGATTGCGCCAGTTCTTAAAAAAGGTGATTTAGTCATCCTTGAATCAACTTCTCCTGTTGGCGCAACTGAGCAAATGGCAGAATGGTTAGCACAAGCTAGACCTGATTTAACTTTTCCCCAAACTGAGGGGGAGAATTCTGATATTCGCGTTGCTCATTGTCCCGAACGTGTTTTACCAGGCCATGTGGTACGTGAATTAGTCGAAAATGACCGTGTTATCGGTGGCATGACAGCCAAGTGTTCAGAACTTTCTGTAGAGCTATATCGTACCTTTGTGAAAGGTGATTGTGTTATTACCAATTCGCGTACTGCAGAAATGGCAAAGCTCACAGAAAATAGCTGTCGTGATGTGCAAATTGCATTTGCAAACGAACTTTCTATTATATGTGACGAGTTGGACATTGATGTTTGGGAGCTTATATCACTTGCTAACCGGCATCCTCGTATAAATATATTACAACCTGGACCTGGTGTAGGCGGTCACTGTATTGCAGTAGATCCTTGGTTTATTGTGTCAAGAACACCAGAGCAAGCCAGATTAATTCACACAGCACGGAAAGTTAATGATTCTAAACCCGAATGGGTTATTAATAAAGTTAAATTAGCACTTGCCGATTTTTTACAAGCCCATCCAAATAAAACAGCAAGCGAAGTCCGCATCACTTGTTTTGGTTTAGCTTTTAAACCAGATATTGATGATTTAAGGGAGAGTCCGTCACTAGAGATTGCACAAAAAATTGCTAATATGCATTCTTGCATTGTTAATTTTGTAGAGCCTAATATAAAGTGCCTCCCAAACAACGTGTCTGATAATGCTAAGTTGATAAAATTTGATGAAGCAAAATTTCAAACTGATATCGCTGTCATATTGGTCGATCACCATGAATTTAAGAATCAAGAAAAATTTAATAATAATATAATTATTATCGATACAAAAGGTATTTGGAAATGAATCTTATAAATAACAAAATAGCAATTATTGGGCTAGGTTACGTAGGGTTACCTTTAGCTGTTGAGTTTGGTAAAAAATATCAAGTAATAGGCTTTGATATTAATGAAGCTAGAGTTAATGAATTAAGAATAGGTACAGATAGAACACTGGAAGTCAGTGATGATGAATTGGCAGAGAGCGATTTGGTTTTTTCACATACGGTAGAAAGCTTAAAAAGTGCAAATATTTATATAGTTACAGTACCAACACCAATTAATGAACATAAACAACCAGATCTAACACCACTTATAAAAGCGAGTGAAATGTTAGGGAAAGTAATTGGTAAAGGCGATATCATTATTTATGAGTCCACAGTCTATCCTGGTGCTACAGAGGAAGATTGCATTCCAATGGTTGAAAAAACCTCAGGACTCAAATTTAACAAAGATTTTTTTGCTGGCTACTCACCTGAGCGTATTAACCCAGGTGATAAAGAACATCGAGTAACAAATATATTAAAAGTAACGTCTGGTTCAACACCTGAAATAGCTGAAACGGTAGATCAGTTATATAAATCAATTATTATTGCAGGCACACATAAGGCAAGCTCTATTAAAGTAGCTGAAGCAGCTAAAGTTATCGAAAATACTCAAAGAGATGTAAATATAGCGCTGATTAATGAGCTATCAATTATTTTTAACAAGCTAGATATTGATACGTTAGAAGTTTTGGAAGCTGCGGGAACTAAATGGAATTTTTTACCATTTCGTCCAGGGTTGGTCGGCGGACACTGCATTGGTGTAGATCCTTATTATCTTACTCATAAAGCACAAACGGTTGGTTACCATCCTGAAATGATATTGGCAGGACGTCGTTTAAATGATGGAATGGGAGCCTATGTAGTATCACAGCTGATTAAGCGTATGCTGAAGAATAAAATTCAAGTAGAAGGGGCTAACGTGTTGGTGATGGGGTTAACTTTCAAAGAAAATTGTCCTGACCTTCGTAACACCAAAGTAACTGATATTATAAGCGAGTTAAAAGAATATAATATCAAAGTAGATATAACTGATCCTTGGTGCTCAAATGAACAGGCTCAGCATGAATATGGCCTGTCTTTAGAAGAGGGAACGGCTAATAAATATGATGCAATTATTTTAGCTGTTGCTCATGACCAGTTTAAAGAAATGGGGGTTGATAATATTCGAAAACTGGGTAAGAAAAATCACGTGCTATATGATTTGAAATATATATTACCTAAAAACTCAGTAGACATGAGGTTATAAAATGATCCGTTACGAAGAAATAAAAAAAAAATTACTAGATTTTCCTAAAACCTGGCTTGTAACGGGTGCTGCTGGCTTTATTGGTTCTAACCTACTTGAAACCTTATTGCATTTAAATCAGAAGGTGGTAGGGCTAGACAACTTTGCAACAGGCCACCAACATAACCTTGATGAAGTTAAAGGTTTAGTATCAAGTGAGCAATGGTCTAACTTTCGTTTTATTAAAGGTGATATTCGTAATTCTAGTGATTGTGAAAAAGCATTATTGTTTGATGGTAAAGAAGTGGACTATGTTCTTCATCAAGCTGCACTGGGATCTGTGCCGCGTTCGATTGCAGACCCTATCCTAACAAACTCGGCTAATATAACAGGTTTCTTAAATATGTTAACGGCATCTAAAGAAGCAAGAGTATCCAGTTTTACGTATGCAGCATCTAGTTCTACTTATGGCGACCACCCTGCATTACCAAAAGAGGAAGAAAATATTGGTAATCCTCTATCTCCCTATGCAGTGACTAAATATGTAAATGAGTTATACGCAGGTGTATTTGCTAAAACTTATAACTTTAAAACTATCGGATTACGTTACTTTAATGTCTTTGGCAAGCGTCAAGATCCCAATGGTGCATATGCAGCAGTGATTCCAAAATGGACTTCTAGTATGATAAATAATGAAGAATTATTCATAAATGGAGATGGTGAAACCAGTCGCGATTTTTGTTTTATCGAGAATACAGTCCAAATGAATATATTAGCTGCTACTGCTTCTGATGACTGTAAAGATGAAGTATATAATGTTGCAGTAGGTGATAGAACAACATTGAACGAATTGTTCGATACAATTAAGAAAACTCTTTTATCAAATGATATAGCTGTAGAAACAAAACCAACATATCATGACTTTAGAGTTGGAGATGTGAGGCATTCACAAGCAGATATAACAAAGGCTAAAAATGCTTTAGGCTATGTCCCTGAATTTGTCATTTCGCAGGGTATTGATAAAGCAATGCCTTGGTATTTAACGTTTTTTAAATAGACTCTTTGATTTTAGTTGTTTATAAGGTTTTTATTAAAACTGTAAAGAAAATAGAACATATTTAGAGCCAATAAAAAATTCATCTGATTATATAAGGTTTAATATTTAATGAAAATTGCGATTGTTGGGGCTGGTTGGTATGGCTGCCATATAGCCATATCTCTTTTGCAAAAAGGGGATGATGTAACTGTTTTTGAGCGAAGTGATCGAGCCATTTCGGGTGCGTCAAGATATAATCAGAATAGATTACATCAAGGGTTTCATTATCCTCGTGATTATGAAACAAGAAAACAGTCCATTGAGGGGTTTGATTGGTTTGTCGAGCATTATGGGAATTTGGTTGATGATGTTGACAACAATTATTATGCAGTGGCCGATAAGCTAAGTAATATAGATTTAGAAACTTTTAAGCAAATAATGACGGCTTCTGAATTAAAATATACTGTAGAAGATGGCAGTGAGTTATTTAACAAGTTTAATAATATTTCAGGTTTAGTTAAAACGTCAGAAAAACTAGTTCTAAACCATAAAGCAAGTGCTTATTTTGATGATGTTTTATCAAAGCATCTCAAGTATGATAAGGATATTGAGCTTTCGGATAATAGTGTATTGGAAAACCTAAAGTCTGAATACGACTTTGTTATCGATTGCACTTGGGGAACAGCAAGAAAAATTAAAGGCTTAGATTATTACTACGAACCGTGCATATACTTTTATTATAGAAAAAAAGTAAAAGATAGCTTTGCTTTTACTTTGATGGATGGAAATTTTTTTTCAATCTACCCATACGATGATGATATTTATACTGTTACTTCTGTTTTGAATACGCCAATAGCCCAAGTAGAAAATAGAGATGAAATAGGTTCTAAATTCGATTTAGCTAAAGAAGATAAATACGTAGAAAACAAAAAGAAAGCATTTGAAAAGGAAATAAGTAAATACTATCCCAAATTTCAAGATGATTTTGAGTATGTTGAACCAGTATATAGTTTGAAAACTAAGTTGGTAAGTGGTACTGACTTTAGAGGTTGTATGGTAACAAATGAAGATAACTTAATTAGTGTATTTTCAGGGAAAATAGATACTCTGCACATAGCGGAAATGAAAATAAACCAAATAATAAATAGGGTAAGACCGAACTCATGAATATAGCTTTAGTTGGGTCTAGTTCATTGTTATCGAGATGCTTAATAAAGGACTTAAGTAGTGAGTATATTACGACTTATGGTCGACAAAATGCTGATATCATATTCGATGCAGAGAATATTGAAACAGAAATTATAGAGTCGCTATTTGATCTAGATTATGACGTATATGTTTTTAATCTGGGCTATTTACAGCCAAAAAGGATTAAAGATCAAAGTAGTTCAAATATTATTAAGTCTCTGTCTATTAATGCTCTATTTACCATCAAAAGTTGTGAATATATTTTTGATAACAATCCTAAGGCTCGTATTTTTATAATTGGCTCTGAATCGGGTAAAAAAGGAAGTTTTGATACCTCCTATTTTCTTGCTAAGTCCATGCTCAGGTCATACACTAAGGAGCGTAAATTATCCTTTGAAGATCAACAGCTTTTGCTAGTGTCACCTTCTACGATAGAAGATGGTAAAATGACAAGTAGTAGAAGTGATACAGAGACACTCGAAACTTATAAACAAATTCATCCCAAAAGACGATTTTTGGATAGTTCTGAAGTGTCTCAATTACTTTTTGACCTGATTAAAAACCCTAGTACCTATTTATGTAACACAGAAATAGAACTTAATGGTGGTAAGTTTTCACGAATGTCATATTAAATGACTTACATTAGTATTTAGCTCATAATTGTCCTTTCTCGATTTCCCAAATATGCTCTACAGATAAAAAGCAGTTGATAATCAATTATAGTGGTCAGTTATATGTAACTGTATCAGGGCGAAATCGCGTATTTCATAAAAATGATACAGTATAATAAATAAATTTTGAAATTTATTGGTAGGGGATGATCATATCAGAATCAACACTATTTATTTATCATGTTATAATTTCAATAAATTGAAAGTTCTGAAGGTCACCGACTAGGCGAAAATAGAAAATAGAAAATAGGAATTAGCTGATATTATTTTCTTAACAATAGCGGCTTTTCTTTTTGGTACGAAGCAAGGCCGCTATTAGTATCTTTCGGTAAGCTCAACTTGATTGTTTGAAGGTATACAGGGATTTTAACCATGGCATCCCCACTAGGCACTCTATGGAGCATATTATGTCTTTAAGGCTATAGCCTTGACACTTGTCACAAATTTTTCTTGACTTTTTTATAGATTCTGATCAAATCCTTTTATTTGGGATGATGACGATTTATGGCTATTAGGAGTATACAGCGTTCATGAAAACAGCATGAAGTGCCTTGATATATAAGGGCTAGAATTATATAGCGAGAATTGTAATAAAAAATGGATATAATAAATTAGATATGGGTGATTATAATAATTTAAAGAAAGCTTTTTTGGTTTTACTAGGCGGAACACTCACAGCTTCGATTTTAGGATTTATCAGTATAGGGATGGTTGCAAGAGGGTTAGGTTTAGAAAGTTTTGGTATTTTTGCAATTATTACAAGTTATTTGTTAATAATCGATAAATTAGTTAATTTTCAAAGTTGGCAAGCACTAATAAAATTTGGATCTATCGCTCAAGAGTCCTCCCTGGATGAGCCAGAGAAAAAAATGGAAATTCAAAAAGTATCTGCTTTTTGTTTTTCTATTGATATTTTCACTGCCTTGATAGGTTTCTTGTTAGCAATATTTCTAGCGGCACCACTTTGTAGTTATTTTGAATGGAATAATGATATATATTTTATGATATTAATTTATTCATGCTCTATGTTGTTTAAATTTTCATCATTTGGCATAGGGTTGTTTCGTTTGTTAAATAGACATAGCCTTCAAGCTAAGATTATTGTTATTTCAGCAATCGTAAAGTTTATATTAACGTTTATCGCATTCGTGCTAGAGCAAGGTTTGCTCATTTACCTGATTATCTGGGGGGGAACAGATATTTTATTAAACTTGCTGATTACTTTCTACGCTTTTATATTATTAAATAGTGTAACAGGTTCTAAAAAACCATTTTCAGCAGGCCTTGGTTTTAATAAAAAACTTGTGCACTTTGTGCTTTGGACCAATCTTTCAGGGCTTATTGATCTGCCTGCGAAAGAGTTGGATGTTATGTTTGTTGGTATTCTGACAAGTGAAAAAGAAGCTGGCTTATATAAATTGGCTAAACAAGTTATGGCAATGGTAGGCAGGCTTGTAAGCCCTCTTTACCAATCTATTTATCCAATTCAAGCTAGGAATATTTCAAAGGGAACAATTCAGGCCGCAATAACTTTGACAAATAAAGTTAGCATAAAGCTGTTTTCAGCTTCTGCTGTTGTAATTTTATTAGGGTATTTTGCTTTAGGTGATATTGTAATCTTAATTCTAGGGGAAGGTTACAGAGCACTTATCCCAATTGCATTATTGGCTTTGATTGTAAAGTCGCTTGATGCGATATTCACTTCTTATCACTCCCTATTTATTGCCTTTGGTTATGTTAAGCAAAATGTACTAATTCTATTATTTGCTAATACTTTATTGATTATTGGCTTTTATATAACTATCCCTAAGTGGGGAGTCGATGCTGCATTATATTGCATTGCATTCCAAGCCTTTATTACGCTTATTTTAAAATTAATATATATAAAAAAAAGGAATCTTCATTGTGACTGCTAACATTAATTTTGTTATTCCAAAAAATGGAAAATATGCAAATTATCAAAATTTTAAAGGTGACTTGGATAAGGAGTGGGGATTTATATCAAATGGTCAATGGGCTTGGATTATTCAAACATTTGTCCGATTAAGCGAATATAAAAATAACATTAGATTGACTTCTTCTGAAAGCGCTTTAGAAGACGCTATAAATGTTATATTCGTCGATGATTATGTTAACCTGGAAAAAAAATATACATATTATTGCATCGTGATAATTCTAGACCGTTATGTATATTATCCAGGTGATCTAAATATAATTCAAAACGAAGCCCATAAAATACCATTTTCATCTGCATATATACCACTTTGGAGTCAAGCCGGGCTTATACCTAGGAAAGAAAATTTGCTTACTTCGAATAATTCAGTAAATTTGGGATTCTTTGGTTTAGTCGAAAATTCTGTCGATTTAGTAGCTGCATTAGAACGAAATTTTGGCAATAAAGTGAAAGTTCACGTCAAGGGGCCTAACAACTGGAATGACTATAGGGAGATTGATATTGCAGTCGGCATTAGAGACTTCGATAAAAGGAAGCATATACAAAAACCGCCCACTAAGCTGTTGAATGCCTGGAAGGCAGGTGTGCCATTTATTGGTGGGGCTGATTCTTCCTATGAGCAGGTGGGAATTGATGGAGAAAATTACTTAAAAGCTGATTCTGAGGAGCTCTTTATTGCAGCGGTTAGTAGATTGATTTCTGACCCCTTGCTTAATCACACTTTAGTTAAAAATGGAAGAGAAGCTTTTGAAAATTATACTGATGATAAAATATCTGACCGCTGGGTAAAAGCTCTAGAAGAAGAGTTAATCCATTTTAATCAATGGCAATGTAGTCCACACCCGGCCAAAGCTTTGCAAGTTTTTTCTAAGTATTGTTTTTATAACTATTTACGTGTTAAACGAAAAGCCTTAGTTTTGTTAAATTTATATTAGGTAAATAAATGTTGAAAGGTTTTATTCAAAAAGATGATAATAAATCATTAAACTGGAAAGAAAGCTGTGCACCAGAGGTGGATTTGATTCCGTTAGCCGGATCTCAAATTTTATCACCTCTCCAGCTGTTATTGCATATTATTAAAAATAAAAAAACACCTGATTTTTTTGTTTTTAGATATCTAAACGATTACCCATCAGCCTTACGAACTATATTAAGGTTGATAAGCGAAATCAGCGTAATTGTGCTTTGTTTTATTTTCAGAATAAGAGTGTTCTGGGTATGCCATAATGTTGATAAAGAAAGTATTGTAAATTTTAAGTTCATAACAAGAATACGACGGTGGATGGTAATCAAAGCAAGTGATAATATTTTTGTTACCAGCCAGTTATTGCTTCCTTTTGCTAAGCGAATATTAGGCACAACTAAGGTGTGTGGTATATCGTTTGGGCAAGTAAACATAGAACAAGAAATGGACTTAGAGGCAAAAAATACACTTTTAAAGCATCAGCTGTTTAACCAGGAGGGGGTTGTAAAGATAATTATTACGGGCTCACCTGCGGAAAAATCGTTACACTTTGACTATGTTATTAAACTGATTGAAGCTTTCGAGGGGATAGGCAAATTAGTAGTTATTGTAGTGGCAGGAGAATTTGATAATTCATTGCGATCTATAAAGCTGTTAGATAGTTACAGAGAAAATAAAGCAATAATACTGTTCGAGAGATACACATGCTTTTCCTTTGAATTTATAAAGAATAACTTTGATTTTTATTTTCGGGTTTATTCCGATTACTCTGTTCCTTACACTGTGTATGAGTCTAGTAGTTTAAGGATTCCTGTTCTGACTATGAACAAAGGTTTTTTACCCACTTTAATTAATCAATATAACTTAGGGTATGTTTTAAATAAAGAGTTCACTAACCTAGCTTGTGCGATTGAATGTTGTAAAGCTATAGATGAAAAGCAATACCAATCATTTCTCTACGACCACCATTGGGGTACTTTAGGAAATCAATTGATTAGGAATTGTAAGTGATTGCATTAAATTTTAATCTGAGAAAAAAGGTTGAATTCTTTCTGTATTTTAACTTGGTTTTTTTGTATGTTTTTTCCCCTTACTTAATTCTTTCAGGAATTGTAATAAATATACCGTTTTTGATCATATTTTTTCTTTGTTTTAAAAATTTATGCCGCTTTAAGAATAATTATTTCAATTTTGACGAAATAGGTCTTCTTTTAGTATATTTAATACCCTTCATGTACTTTATAACCATTGGTATATTTTTTCAAAACTTTGACTTTGTGGTTTTAATTGAGTTTGTGTTGGCTGTTTTATCTTTTTTTGCAGTTAGAGAGCTTGTTTTTATTTTCAAGGAGAGGTTTGGCAATAATTGCAAGTTATTTTTAATGGTACTATTTCTGGTTGGCGTATTTCACGCTCTAATAATGCTTAGTACTTTTTTTTCAGAAGTTGTGAGAAATATCGTTTATAGCTTTGTTTACATTAACGAAGTAGGAGTAGAGTTTTTAGAGCTGAACTATCGTTCGCCGGGGCTAACTACGGCTGGCGGTGATGGCTTATCGTTTATTCAAGCAAGTGCTTTCGTTATAGGTGTGTATTTATTCCTGCATCAGTCGAAAACTATGACTATTTCCTCATACTTGTTATACATTATTTCATTTGGAGTTCTAGTGTTATCAGTTATGTTATCAGGTAGAACTGGCTTCATAATAATAATTATAGGGTTAATGCTAGTACTTATTTATTCTGGTAATCGAATACATATTATAAATAAAAAATTTACATTAAGAGCTCTAAGCTTGTTAGTATTTGCTATTTTTTTTCTTGTACTTACCTTTTTTATATTAAGCCAAAGTGAATACTCTAAACTCTTTTTTAGAGTATTTGAAATCATACTTAATTTTAGCTCATCTGGAACATTATCATCTACTTCTACTACAGATCTTAGCAGCATGTTTTTTTTACCCGAACTTGAATCGCATTTACTATTTGGAAACGGTAATTATGGCAGAGACCCAGGGTTACCATTTTTGAGTTCTGATATTGGTTATGTCAGGGTTATATTCGGTGGGGGCTTAGTGGGGGGATTTTTAGCGTTCTCTTTGCTGTGCTTTTATTGCTTATATAGCTTTATAAAAAGTTCTGTACATGCAGAAAAATTTGCAACATTGTTTTTATGCTTATCAATCATAGTTATGAATATTAAAGTATTGCATTACTTTCCTTCTTCATTAGGAATAAAATTTTTATTCTTAATTGCTCTATTCATTAATACAAAAGTTAAGGTGAAATATGTATAATAAATTACTATATATTATGCACAAAGCTCTAAAGAAAATTAGGTTATCAGCAATAAAAAACAGTAAAGTTCATTGGACATCAAAGGTAGAATCTGGGACTTCTTTTATTAATAGTGTCATGGGAAAACATTCATTTTGTGGATATAATTGTGAAATAACTAACGCTGATATTGGATCATTTTGTTCTATTGCAAATGGAGTTGTAATCGGTGGTGGGATGCACCCTACTGATTGGCTATCGACTTCCCCTGTTTTTTATTCAGGAAGAGATAGTGTAAAAGCCAAGTTCTCTTCACATGAACGGGTAACACCTAAAAAAGTTTCTATTGGCCATGATGTATGGATCGGTCAAAATGCACTAATTAAGCAAGGTGTTAATATTGGAACGGGAGCAGTTGTTGGAATGGGGAGTGTAGTCACAAAAGATGTCCCTGCTTACTCAATAGTTGCAGGCTGCCCAGCAAAAATTATTAAATCAAGATTTGACGCTGAGCTTAAAACTCTATTATTAAAGAGTGAATGGTGGGATATTGATGAATCTGAACTACAAAATTCAAGTCATTTAGTTAAAAAACCAATTTTATTTTTAGAGTCGTTAAAAAAATGAGAATTATGCATTGTTGCTTAGCTGCATTTTATATTGATAATTATGGGTACCAAGAGAATATATTACCAAAAGCCCATAAAAATCAAGGTCATGATGTTTTTATTGTTGCTTCTACAGAGAATTACCTCGCTGATAAAACTCTTGGTTACTCAAAAGCTGAAAGTTACATAAACGAACATGGTATCCCTGTTTGTCGTTTACCCTATGCCAGTTGGATACCTAAGGTCATAGTACGTAAGTTACGTCTTTATCGCGGGCTTAAAGTAAAACTTGAAGAATTTAAGCCCGATGTTATCTTTCTTCATGATATTCAATTTTTGGATGTTTTAACTATCATCGATTTTGTTAAAAAACATCCCAATACCAAAATATTTTCAGATTGCCATACAGATTTTATAAATAGTGGTAAGAACTGGGTTTCAAAAAATATCTTACACAAAGTAATTTATAAATGGTGTGCAAAAAGAATTGAACCTTATGTTGAAATGTTTTTTGGTGTAACTCCTTTGAGATCTAAGTTTTTAGAGGATGTATATGGAATTGATAAGAAAAAGATTGATTTACTTGTTATGGGCTATGATGACACAAAGCCTTTGAAAGCCAGTCAAACAGAAATAAGAAATAATATTCGCACTAAACTGGGCATTGCTGATAATGACTTCTTAATCGTGACTGGTGGTAAAATTGATGAGCGAAAGAAAATACACAACCTAATTGAAGCCTTTTGTGAGCTTCAATTAAAAAACACAAAACTATTAGTGTTTGGCACTCCTACACCAGATATGAAAATCTTAATTGAAGACTTAAGTAAAAAAACAAATGTTGTATTTGTTGGTTGGTCATCTCAACAAGATATATGCAATTATCTTCTTTCGTCTGATGTTGCTTTTTTTCCAGGGACCCATTCTGTTTTATGGGAACAAACAGTGGGTTTAGGGGTTCCCTCTGTCTTTAAAAAATGGGATGGAATGACGCATGTGGATGTAGGTGGAAACTGTATCCTATTAGATAAAGGGGATAATGAAGAAATTAAGGCAACTCTCATGTCTTTAGTATCAAATAAAGAATTATTAAATAGGATGTTAGCTGTTGCTACTACAAAAGGAAAATTAGTTTTTTCTTATAATGAGATTGCTAAAAAAGCCATAGGTCTAAATTAATCAATGAATAGGCGCAAGATATTATTTGGACTTGCGCTTAATAATTAAGAGTATTTTTTATGAATATCAAACAACAAACAGTCTGTAAAAATTGTGTTATGGATACCACAGACAGTAAAATAACTTTTGATGAAAATGGAGTTTGTGACCACTGTAATACATTCTATAAAGATATAGAGCCTGAATGGAACCCTAATGATAAAGGTTGGGCTGAGATATCAAAAATTGCAGATGACATAAAGAAAGAAGGCGAAGGTAAAGACTTTGATTGCATTATTGGTATGAGTGGTGGTATCGACAGTTCATATTTAGTTTATCTTGCAAAAGAGAAGCTAGGTTTAAGACCTTTAGTCTTTCATGTCGATGCTGGTTGGAACTCTCAACAAGCTGTGCATAATATCGAACAAATAGTAGATCGTCTCGAGCTTGATCTTTATACAGAGGTCATTGATTGGGAAGAAATGAAAGACTTGCAGTTGTCATTTTTTAAGGCTGGAGTGTCACATACAGATACCCCACAAGATCATTCTTTTTTCGCAACCATGTATAAATTTGCAGCTAAACATAAAATTAAGCATATCTTAACGGGTGGTAATTATTCAACTGAGTGTATTAGGAATCCACTTGAGTGGATGTATTTTCAATCCGATGCACGTCAAATTAAAGATATACAGAAAAAATTTGGTACAAAAAAGCTGAATAATTTTCCTTTAACCAATATTCTTTGGCATAAAATTTATTTACCTTATATTAAAGGCATTAAGCTTTATAGACCCTTGGATTTTATGCCGTATGACAAAGAAGAAGCGACTCAATTTTTAGTAGATAATCTCGGCTATCAAAGATATGCGCAAAAGCATTTTGAATCGCGCTTTACTCGGTTCTATGAGGCTTATTGGTTATATAAAAAATTCGGCTATGATACTCGCAAAGTACAATACTCTAGTTTAATTGTAACTGGGCAAATGAAGCGTGAAGAAGCCTTAGAAAAACTGAAAAGCCCGGCATATGATCCCGAAACAATTGATGATGACTTTAATTATATCGCGAACAAATTAGGTATAACATCAGCTGAATTAAAAGGGTATTTAGATGCGCCGAATAAAACCTATAAAGATTATAAAAACCAGCAGTCTATCTATGACTGGGGCGCTAAGATCATGCGTAAGCTTGGCTTAGAAAAAGGTGGTAAACGATGATCGCTATTGTTGATTATGGCTCAGGTAATATACAGGCGATAAAAAACATTTATGATAAATTAAAAGTAGAGTCTTTTTTTGCTAAGTACCCTGAAGATTTACTTAAAGCAGATAAGATAATACTGCCAGGTGTCGGTGCATTTGATGAAGCAATGACTCAATTGAATGAGTCTGGAATGCGCAGTGAACTAGATCGCTTGGTTTTAAAAAACAATATACCGGTTTTTGGCGTTTGTGTCGGAATGCAGATAATGTCAGCAAGCAGTGATGAAGGTGAATTGGCAGGGTTAGGTTGGTTCGATGCCACAGTTAAAAAATTTGATGAACATGATATTAAACTTAAGCCAAAATTGCCTCATATGGGGTGGAATGAAATTGAAACACAGCGTTCACACTCAATTTTGAGTAATATAGATAATGATAAAGGGTTTTACTTTTTACACTCTTATTATTTTGATTGTAATGTAGCTGACGATATTCTAATAAAGGCAACTTACGGTAAAGAATTTACTTGTGCGGTAAGTAAAGGAAATATATTTGGCTTCCAATTTCATCCTGAAAAAAGTCATTCTAATGGTATAAACCTTTTTAGAAATTTTGCGGAATTAGTATAATGTTAAGATCCCGAGTATCTCCTTGTTTATTAGTTCATAACAAAGGCTTAGTTAAAACGGTTAAGTTTAAAGAGCCTAAATACGTAGGTGATCCAATTAATGCTGTCAAAATCTTTAATGAAAAGGAAGTTGATGAATTAATTGTCTTAGATATCGATGCAAGTATAACTGGCTCTGAGCCAGATTATAAAATGATCGAAAACTTGGCAAACGAAAGCAGGATGCCTTTATGTTATGGTGGGGGAATCACTACAGCAGAGCAAGCTAAAAAAATTATAAAGCTTGGTGTTGAAAAGGTTGCAGTGTCGAGTTCAGCATTAACTAATTCAAAACTCCTGATAGAGATGGCTGAAATTATTGGAAGGCAAAGTGTTGTTGTTGTGCTGGATGTAAAGAAAAGCATGTTTGGAAGTTATGAGGTTTATACCCATAACGGTAAGAAGAAGGTTAAGAAAAAACTAGATATTATTATTCAAGAACTAGAAGAGGTCGGCATTGGTGAACTAGTGATTAACTCTATAGATAATGATGGCGTTATGAAAGGCTATGATATGAATCTGGCCGAAAAGGTTCGTCATTTATCGAATGTCCCATTAACGATACTAGGAGGAGCTGGTAGCTCGGATGATATATTGAAACTAGTTGAAAAATTCAAAGTTATTGGGGCTTCTGCAGGGAGCCTTTTCGTATTCAAAGGACGATATAAAGCAGTGTTAATTAATTACTTACCTCAAACCATTCTTCAAAAAATTAGAGAAATAGCAAAAATTTAAATTGGACTTAAAATAATGAAACAAATTCTTCAAGACATGGCTAAAGGTGGCTCAAGTATTGTTGAGGCTCCTTCTCCTCAAGCCTCGAAAGGTCATTTAGTTATTAATACAACTACAACACTTATTTCTGCTGGTACAGAGCGAATGTTAGTTGACTTCGGTAAAGCAAATTTTATTGATAAAGCGCGTCAACAACCTGATAAGGTGAAAATGGTACTTGAAAAAGTACAAACAGATGGTTTGATGACAACGATTGATACCGTTAAGAGTAAGTTAGCACAGCCTTTACCATTAGGTTACTGTAATGTTGGAATTATTGAGTCTTTAGGGAAAAACACCAATGATTTTAAAATTGGTGACCGCGTCGTTTCAAATGGACCACATGCTGATGTCGTGCGTGTGGCTAAAAATTTATGTGCAAAAATTCCAGAGAACGTCTCCGATGAAGAGGCTGCTTTTACCGTTGTTGCAAGTATTGGTTTGCAAGGTATACGACTTGCTAAGCCAACGATGGGTGAATGCTTTGTTGTGACGGGTGTAGGATTGATTGGTCTATTAACGGTACAAATGCTACGAGCACAAGGCTGTAGAGTATTGGCCATTGATTTTGACCAATCTAAACTAGACATGGCTAAAACATTTGGTGCTGAAACCTGTAACCCTGGGGAAGGTGAAGACCCTGTATCTGTTGGTATGGCGTTTAGCCGTGGTGTGGGAGTTGATGGTGTTATTATCACAGCTTCTACTAAATCGAATGACCCGGTTACACAGGCTGCACGTATGAGTCGTAAACGTGGCCGAATTATTTTGGTTGGTGTGGTCGGCTTAGAATTAAGCCGCGCTGACTTTTATGAAAAAGAATTAACTTTTCAGGTTTCATGTTCTTATGGCCCAGGCCGTTATGATACTAGTTACGAAGAGCAAGGTAATGATTACCCTCTTGCTTTTGTTCGCTGGACGGAACAACGGAACTTTGAAGCGATTCTAGATATGATGTCAGGTGGTCAGCTTGATGTTAAGCCGCTTATTACTCATAGATTTGAATTTGAAAAAGCTGCAGACGCTTATGAGTTACTCACAACTGACAAAACTGCATTAGGTATATTATTGCAGTTTACCTCCGAGCCACAAACACGCCATTTAAGTGTAGTGAAATTAAACAAAGCACCCAGTTATAGCAAATCTGAGCCAGTTGTTGGTTTTGTTGGGGCTGGTAATTATGCTTCACGTGTATTAATCCCCGCTTTTAAAAATGCGGGAGCACAACTGCATAGTATCGCGACCTCTGGTGGCGTGAATGGTGTAATTCATGGTGATAAGTCAGGCTTTGCCGAAGCCACTACAGACACACTAGCAATGATTAATGACGATAAAGTTAATACTATTGCTATTGTGACGCGACATAATAGCCATAGCTACTTTGTTAATGAAGCATTGAAAGCGAATAAAAATGTTTTTGTTGAAAAACCTCTCGCTATTAGTTTAGAAGAGCTATCTGAGGTTAAGTCTACTTATGAAAAAGCTCAGGAATCGACCAATCCACCAAAGTTAATGCTTGGTTTTAATCGTCGTTTTTCCCCTCAAATACAAAAAATGAAAGCGTTATTAACGCCTATAAAAGAGCCGAAATCTTTTGTTATGACAATGAACGCAGGAAATATACCTAGTGATCATTGGACTCAAGACAATGAAGTTGGGGGCGGTCGTATTATTGGTGAAGCTTGCCATTTTATTGATTTGATGCGTTATTTGGCAGGTAGTGAAATTATATCAGTACAAGCAAGAAGAATGGGCGATACTGATGCTGTTGAGGTAACAGAGGATAAAGCTGCCATTATTTTAGGTTTTGAAGATGGGTCTTTCGGAACCATTCATTATTTTGCAAATGGCGCTGCAAGCTTTCCAAAAGAGCGCGTAGAGGTTTTTGCCGCGGGTAAAATTCTGCAATTAGATAACTTTGTAAAATTAAAAGGCTTTGGTTGGAAAGGGTTTAAGAAAATGAACCTTTGGAAGCAAGACAAGGGTCAAACCCTTTGTTCGAAGCTTTTTTTAGACTCAATAAAAAATGGTACTCCAGCACCTATTTCCGCAGAAGAAATTTTTGAAGTCGCTAAAGTTTCAATTGAGATTGCAGAGCAACTTAGAAAACAATGATAGCTAAAGTAAGAAAAACACTTCAAATATTTCATACCTTGAAATATTTGAAGTTTGAACAGTTTTGGTTTCGTTTTTTATACCGTTTTAAAAAGCCTAATGCACCATTAGTTATCGTGCCACTTTCAAAACTCATATGGAATTGGAATGGCCCTGCTATTTATAATCAAAGCATTTTAGATGATCGCAGTGTTAGGTTCTTATCTCTTGATGGAACAGTAACTTCTATATTAAGTTGGAATGACCCCGCGAAAGAAAAGCTCTGGTTATATAACCTTCACTATTTTGATGACTTAAACTCAAGTGATTACGTTAAGCGTGAACACATTCATTACAACTTTATTAATAAGTGGATAGTAGAAAATCCTGCTTGTTCTGGTAATGGATGGGAGCCGTACCCGCTTTCCTTAAGGTTGGTAAATTGGGTTAAATGGTTTAGTAAGCAAGATAATGTTGACCAGAAACATCTCTCCAGTATGTTACAACAAGCAAATGCTCTATCGCAGCAGCTTGAATATCATATATTAGGCAATCATCTTTTTGCTAATGCTAAAGCGTTAACTTTTGTTAGTTGTTATATTCCCAATGGAGATGCTGAACAATACCTAGATTTAGGTTTGAAGCTTCTTGATAGAGAAATACCTGAGCAGTTTTTAGAAGACGGTGCACATTTTGAACTCTCGCCAATGTACCATGAAATATTATTATGGGATTTACTTGAGTTAATCGACTTGGCTAATACAAGTCAAAATGAAAAGCTCATGCAGCGATTACCATACTGGCAGAAAGTAGCGACTAAAGCACTAGACTGGTTAAAAAGCATGATCCACCCTGATGGCGAAGTGAGTTTTTTTAACGACTCAGCCATAGGTATTGCTGCTAAGCCTCAACAAATTTTTGATTATGCTAAATCCATTGGTTTAAACGTTGTTGATATTTTACCTAAGGTGATCACAAATAAGCAAAGTGGTTATAGTAGAGTATCTTCACCTCTTTATACTTTGATAATTGATCATGCAAATGTAGGCCCTGATTATTTGCCGGGTCATGCACATGCTGATACGTTAAGTTTTGAATTATCGGTTGGAAATGAACGTGTATTTGTTAACTCAGGAACCTCTTTATATGGTGTGAGTAAAGAGCGATTGAGGCAGCGTAAAACAGCAGCTCATAATACTGTTGCTGTAGATGATGAAGACTCTTCAGAAGTATGGTCAGGCTTTAGAGTTGCCCGTCGAGCTTATGCAAAGTTATTAAACGTTAGTCAAAGTGCTAACGAGGTGTGCTTGCAAGCTCAACATGACGGTTATAAACGTTTAAAAGGTAAAGTTACTCACTCACGAAGTTTTACTGCAAATAATAATGAGATCCAGGTTAAAGATGAGTTAACTGGTCAATTTAATCAGGCTGATGCTTTTTTTCATATTCATCCAAGTATTGAAGTTGAAAGAGTTTCTGATCATGTAGTGAGTTTAATAACTAAAAACAAAGTTGAGTTAACTATTCACAGTACAAGCAGTATTCAAATATCAGATGGTACATATCACCCTGAGTTTGGTGTCAGCATTAATAATAAACAATTTAAAATGGATTTAGTTGATAGCCAATTAAATACTGTTATTCGTATAATAGAGGATTGATTTTGCGTATTTTGGTTTTGTCTTTTTATTACCAACCTGATTTATGTGCAGGTTCGTTTAGAGCTACTTCTTTAATTGAACAGTTAAAACAATATGATGATGTAGAAATTGAAATAGTAACAACGATGCCAAATCGTTATGCTTCTTTTTCTGCTTCAGCAAATAGTTTTGAGCAGGTAGGTAATGTCACGCTTAATCGAATTGACTTACCCTCTCATAACAGTGGCATGTTAGATCAAATAAAGTCATTTACACGATTTTATATTGAAGCAGTAAAACTAACCAAGGATAAAGAATATGATTTGGTTTTTGCTACAAGTTCGCGATTATTTACTGCATTTTTAGGGGCGTGTGTAGCTAAAAAGAAGAAATTACCGTTGTATTTAGATATTCGTGATATTTTTGTTGATACTATAAAAGATGTTATTAGTCCAAAAATAAACTTTTTTGCAAAACCTATTTTGTCATTGATTGAAAGTTATACTTTTAAATCTGCAAAGCATATAAACCTAGTTTCTAAGGGGTTTGAAAATTACTTTATTCATCGATTTAAGCAAGCTGAATTTAGTTACTTTACTAATGGTATCGATGATGAGTTTTTAGGTTTAGCTGCAAATGTTGAAGGATCTTCAGAACAACAAATAATTCTCTATGCAGGGAATATTGGTGAAGGGCAAGGTTTACATACAATACTACCTGAATTAGCTAAAAACCTAGACGAAACATTTAAAATTGATGTGATAGGTGACGGCGGGAGAAAACCTATTTTAGAAAGTACTTTGCTTGGTATTGAAAATGTTAGTTTACATCCTCCTATGCAGAGAAAGGAGTTGTCAGATCAATATATGAATGCTGATGTGTTATTTTTACACTTAAATGATTATCCTGCTTTTGAAAAGGTACTGCCGTCAAAGATCTTCGAGTATGCAGCAACAGGTAAGCCCATATTAGCTGGTGTAAGTGGTTATGCTGCTGAATTTATCACCAAGGAAGTATCTAATGCTGAAGTGTTTTACCCAGGAGATGGTAAAGGTGCATTATCTGCACTTAGTAAACTAAAGTTTGGGCACTCAGATAGAAGTGATTTTATAAATAACTATACACGTACAAATATAATGAAAAAAATGGCTCAATCTATTATTAATTTAAGAAGTACTAATAATGCATAAGATATTACTGACAGGATATTCTGGTTTTATTGGATCACATTTGTTGAACACTATTAATTCAGCTTATGCAGTATCTTTATTAGGACGAACTCCTCCTAAAAATATGGATTTTTATTTTAATCAATCTCAACTAGATGATCACTCAGATTTTAGTAAACCGCTTGCTGATATAAATACTGTTATTCATTGCGCTGCTAGAGCGCATATAATGAATGATAATTCACAAGATCCTTTAACTGAATTTAGAAAGATCAATACGCATGGTACAATGAATTTAGCTACGCAAGCAGCTTCAACTGGCGTAAAGCGTTTTATATTCATTAGCTCGATTAAGGTCAATGGAGAGTTTACTGAAGCTGGCTTAGCATTTAAGGAAGATGATATTTTTATACCAACTGACCCTTATGGGTTAAGTAAATACGAAGCAGAGGTCGGTTTACGGAGAATAGCCGATGAAACTGGGATGGAAGTGGTAATCATCCGTCCTGTCTTAGTTTATGGTCCTGGGGTAAAAGCGAATTTTTCTTCTATGATGAAGTGGGTAAAAAAAGGGTTACCATTGCCCTTAGGTGGAATTAAACAGAACAAGCGTAGCTTAGTGTCGATAGATAACCTAGTCGATTTTATTGTTACTTGTATTGAGCACCCTAGCGCAGCTAACCAAACTTTTTTAGTTTCTGATAATGAAGACGTTTCCACTACTGGTTTACTAAAAAGCATGGCAACAGCACTAAATGTACCTAATCGATTAATACCTATTCCTGCTTCATGGTTTAATTTTTCGGCCCAACTAATTGGTAAGCCTGCAATAGCTCAACGCCTATGTGGTTCTTTACAAGTTGATATATCTAAAGCAAAAGAGCTGTTAAACTGGACTCCTCCATATAGCAATGCTGAATGTATGATAAAAACAGCGGATTTTTTTCTAGAAAACCTCAACAAAAGAAATGATTATGAATAATTTATTAATTCGCACACTCGATTTTTTAATAGCTTTTTTCGGTCTAATTGTTACCTTTCCTATTATATCAATAGTTACAATTATCGGTTTTTTTGATACAGGATCTCCAATATTTATTCAGAAACGCGTTGGTAAAAACAAGAAACCATTTAATCTTATTAAGTTTCGTACTATGTCCGTTGATACAAAGTCAGTAGCGAGTCATTTAGCTAGCACTGCTTCAATCACTAAACTTGGTGCCTTTTTACGTAAAACTAAAATCGACGAATTACCACAATTGATAAACGTGCTAAAAGGTGAAATGAGTTTTGTTGGGCCTCGACCAAACCTTTTTAATCAAGAAGAGTTGATTCAAAAAAGAGATAGCTTAGGTGTTTATAATGTTCTTCCTGGCATTACGGGATTAGCGCAAGTAAATAATATTGATATGTCTACCCCCCAATTACTGGCAGAAACAGATAAAAAGATGATTACCACACTTACAGCCATAGATTATTTCAAATATATTATTATGACGGCGACAGGAAGTGGGAAAGGCGATGCGGTTAAAACTAAGTAATATTGTTATTAGTTAATCTTAATTGTTTTATTTGGTGTTTTTTCAAAATTGTCGATAAACGATAAACGATAAACGATAAAAACTAAGTTTGTGAGTGAAAAATTAGTTTGGTCAGCTTATAGGGGGTGGTACTTAGCTGTGCTCAATATTCCATGGTAACCATCGTTCAAGGTTGTCTGGTTGCTTGGTATGCTGCAAGCATTTTGAGATGTAGTCATACACAACAAGGCTATTAGCCTTAGCTGTTTCAACAAAAATACAGAGAATAGCACTCGGATGAGCGCCATTGCAGGGCGTGGCGCAATAAATACCTTGTTTGCCAATAGTTCCGCATATTAGCCATATTTCAATTTCAGTTATATATCTACTCTGCTAAGCCAATAAAAGCAGGTGAAAATAAAATTCAAAGCAAAAATGCATCTAAGAATTTAGATTCGTGTATAATACTTATTTATCTGCCTATATCTGCTTTCTATAATAAGCCATGAAGTAGTTAAAATTTCCCTATAGAATTAGGATTAAATAACGTATATGAACGCATCTTCTTCTCCAATAGATTTTTTGTTTAAAGCCCCTCGTTTAGTAAAACGTTTAATTAGCATATTAGCAGATTTAATTTTCGTTGGAACTGCCTTTTGGGCTGCAATGATAGTAAGATTAGATTCCTTTGCCATTTTTAGTAATTCACAATATTGGTTGTTACTTTCTTGTTTGATACCTATAAGTCTTTTAATTAATATAAAGCTTGGCTTGTATCGTGCTGTAATTCGTTTTATTAGTAGTAGAGTTGCTTCATCAATCGGAATAGCGGTTGTATTATCTACAATTAGTTTAATATTATTATCCGTTTATTTATCTGTCGACTTACCTCGTACGGTACCTGTTGTTTTCGCCGCCTTTTTGATAATATTAGTCGGTGGCAGTCGATTGTTCGTTAGATCTTTATTATCCAAAAAAAGCAAATTCAAAGAACCCGTTATTATTTATGGTGCAGGGTCTTCTGGGCGACAGCTCGCGTATTCATTGGTTCAAGGTAACGAATATTTTCCTGTTGCCTTTATTGACGACGATAGGCGTATTCAAAAAAGTACTATTCAAGGGCTCACTGTTTTTAATCGTAGCGATATAAATAACTTAATTAGTAAATATGCGGTTAAACGTATTTTATTAGCAATGCCTAGAGAAAATAAAAAGCGTATTGCTAGAGTATTAGATAAATTAGAGACTTTACCTGTTGAAATTTTATCTATTCCGGGCTCCGCTGATTTAGTGAGTGGTAATGCCAAAATTGATGAGTTACATGAAGTATCAATAGATGACTTACTTGGCCGAGATCCAGTTCAACCTAATAAAGATTTATTACAAGCTGACATACGAAATAAAGTTATTATGATAACAGGTGCAGGGGGTTCTATTGGCTCTGAACTTTGTCGTCAAATTTTAAATCAACGTCCTAAAAAAATAGTGTTGATGGAATTGTCAGAATTTGCTTTATATAAAATTAATGGTGAATTACAGAGACTGGCTGACAACTTGGATTATGATCTAACGATTGTGCCTTTATTGGGTTCTGTACAAAACAAAAATAGATTGTTAATTGTTATGCGCACCTTTGGTGTGCAAACTATTTATCATGCTGCAGCCTATAAACACGTTCCAGTAGTAGAGCATAATGTTATAGAAGGTGTACGGAATAATATTTTTGGCACCTTGTTTGTAGCAGAGGCCGCAATTGAAGCACAAGTAGAAACGTTTGTTTTAATATCTACTGATAAAGCTGTCCGTCCAACTAACGTGATGGGCACAACTAAGCGCATGGCAGAATTAGTTTTACAGGCATTAGCAGATGAAACGGCTAAAGCTAAAGGAAAAACTCGTTTTTGTATGGTTCGTTTCGGTAATGTATTAGGCTCTTCAGGCTCAGTTGTTCCCTTGTTTAGAGAACAAATTAAAATGGGTGGACCTATTACAGTAACTCACCCAGAAATAATTCGATATTTTATGAGCATTCCTGAAGCCTCTCAATTGGTAATTCAAGCGGGAGCAATGGGAAAAGGTGGCGATGTATTCGTTTTGGATATGGGTGATCCTGTAAATATTTCAGACTTAGCAGCGAAGATGATCCGATTGTCTGGATTAACTGTTTTAGACAAGCTTAACCCTGATGGCGATATTGCTATTGAATACACTGGCTTGCGCCAAGGTGAAAAGTTATTTGAAGAATTATTAATTGGTGACGACATAACCCAAACAGACCATCGTCGCATTATGTCAGCTCATGAGCTTTCGATACCTTGGCCTGAGCTTGAAAAAATATTAGTTAAACTTGATGAAGCTTGTCATGAGTTTGCTCATGAAGATATAAGAAGGTTATTGCTGCAAGCACCCACTGGTTTTGTTCCTAAAGATGGAATTTGTGATTTGGTTTGGAATGCTAAAGAGAAAAACGTTTGATGCTACTCAATTTAGTCATTAAGAGACACCTTAAGGTGTTTGACTTATATCTCCGTAAAATACGTGGACTTCCCCTCTAAATATAAATTTATCGGTAAGTACATACTCGTCCCTATCGATCTGTACTTATCAATTTTCTTTGTGAAATCCTTCCTTATTCTATATAAAACATGACATGTCATGATTAAATATTTAAACTACAGGTATTGATATATATAGTTTAAATACATTAAGGATGAAAATGTCGAACAAAATAAAAAAAGCCGTTATACCTGTAGCCGGTTTAGGTACACGGATGTTGCCAGCCACAAAAGCTATTCCAAAAGAAATGCTACCCATTGTTGATAAACCACTTATTCAATACATAGTAAATGAATGTATTGCGGCTGGTATTAAAGAAATTGTTTTAGTAACGCACTCTTCTAAAAACGCCATTGAAAACCATTTTGATAAATCATTTGAGCTTGAAACTACCTTAGAAAAACGGGTTAAGCGTCAGTTACTTGATGAAATTCAAGCGATTTGCCCGAAAGACGTCACCATTTTGCATGTGCGCCAAGGCGAAGCCAAAGGCTTAGGTCATGCGGTATTAAAAGCTCGCCCTATTATCGGCAACGAGCCATTTGTTGTTGTGCTACCTGATGTTATTTTAGATGATGCTACAGCAGATTTGAAAACTGAAAATTTAGCTGCCATGTTAACCCGTTATAACGAAGTTGGTGGCTACAGCCAGATTATGGTTGAGCCTGTGCCTATGGAACAAGTTAGTAGTTATGGAGTGGTTGATTGTGGCGGTGTTGAGCTTGCCCCTGGCGAGTCAAAAACTATGACGGCTATTGTTGAAAAACCAACGATGGAAGACGCGCCGTCAAACTTAGCAGTGGTTGGTCGTTATGTGTTGTCTGAAAAAATTTGGGATTTATTGAAAATTACCCCTCCGGGTGCGGGTGATGAAATTCAATTAACCGATGCTATTGCGATGTTAATGGAAAAAGAAACCGTTGAAGCCTTTCATATGACGGGTAAGTCTCATGATTGTGGTTCTAAGTTAGGTTATATGAAGGCCAATGTTGAATATGGTTTGCGTCATCCTGAATTGGCTGATGACTTTAGAAGTTATTTAACTGAATTGATGAATAGTTAAATTCAGCTTTCAGCTTTCAGTTTTAAGCTTTCAGTTTAAAGAAAAGACAAGAGAGAGCTGTCAGCTTTCAGTTTTCAGTTTAAAGAAAAGAAAAAAGAATAGCAGTCAGCTTAAAGCTAAGCAGGTTTACTGCATTCTTAACACTCAAAGGTTATATATGTCTTTAGATGTTCGATGGCAACAAAGGTTGAGTAATTTTAATTTAGCCCTTAATGGGTTATCTGAGGCTGTCAATTTAAATAAAGAACGCCCACTCAGTAAACTGGAAGAGCAAGGCTTAATTCAGGCCTTTGAATATAACTATGAGTTAGCCTGGAATGTTATTAAAGATTTTTATGAAGCGCAGGCGGAAGTTGGTATTCAAGGTAGCCGTGATGCTATTCGTATGGCCTTTAAACGCGGTCTAATTGATAATGGCAGTTTATGGATGGAAATGATTAAAAGTAGAGTGCTAACTTCACATACTTATAATCGTGAAACTGCTGCTAAAATATCTGCACAAATTATTAATGAGTATTACGATGCTTTTGTCTTGCTGAATACCAAATTAAATGATCTTCAAACAAAAGATCAGAGCTTACTTTAATAATGTTTGGCTTAGAACCTGATGCTATTGATGCCATTAAAGCTATATTTAGAAAATACTCAACTATTGATACGGTAATACTTTATGGCTCGAGAGCAAAGGGAAATTTTAAAATAGGGTCTGATATTGATATAACGCTTTTAGGTGAAAAATTGACTTATAAAGACCTAATTAATATTAGTATTGAGTTAGATGATTTACTCTTACCTTATGAGTTTGACTTGTCGATTTATGAAGATATAGACAGTAATAGTTTACTTGAACATATTAAGCGAGTTGGTGTAGAGTTTTATCGTAAAGCGGGAAAAGAAAAGAGATATAGCTAAGAAAAATCTGTCAGCTATCAGTTTTAAGCTTTTAGAAAAACATAGCTGTAAGCTTTTAGTTTTGAGATGTCAGATCTCAGCGGTCAGCTGTCAGCTGTCAGAGAAAAGAAAAACGTATAGCTGTTAGTCAACTTGTTGGTTGGTTTTCTTGTTTATTTATTTTTGTGGTTGTCGGACTAAAGTCCAACCTACAAAAGGTAAGCTGAAAGTTTTGTGCTGTGATCTGTCGGCTCTATGTAGGTTGGACTTTAGTCCATCGGGTTTTATGCCTCTTTGGTCAATGGCTGGCATTAGTGCTTATTCTTTGGGTTTTAGCCATCACAGTCATTGCTTGCTGGGCGGTTGACGGACTAAAGTCCGACCTACAAAAGATAAACTTCAAAATTTTATAGTGTTATTTGTCTGCTCTATGTAGGTCCTATGTAGGTTGGACTTTAGTCCATCGGGTTTTATGGCTTTTTGGCCAATGGTTGGCATTAGTGCTTATTTTTTGGGTTTTAGCTATCATAGTCATTGCTTGCTGGGCGGTTGACGGACTAAAGTCCGACCTACAAAAGATAAGTTGCAAAATTTTATGGTGTTATCTGTCGGCCCTATGTAGGTTGGACTTTAGTCCATCAGGTGCATTGGCATTTTTCTTTATTAACACTCATTTATTAAAAGTATAGGTATATGGACGTAACTAATTTATCGCAGTTTACTGAACTGGCATTAACGCGTAATATTTTTTCACTATTTTCCGACCCTGAGCGCAGTGAAAATTATACGATTTCGGCGGCGGGCTTGTTCTTAGATTATGCTAAGCAAAACATTGTTGATAGTGAGTTTACGCCATTATTTACTTTGGCTGAACAGGCTGATCTTGCGGGTAAAATAGCTGCACAGTTTTCGGGTGAAAAAATTAACACTACCGAACAGCGTGCTGTTTTGCATACGGTATTACGTGCGCCTGACTCGGTTAAGCTTGATGTGTTAGGGGCGCAAGCCGATGAGGTTATTAACACTGAAGCCAAAATGGCCGCCATTGTTGATGATGTGCATTCGGGTAAGGTGTGTTCGGTTACGGGTGAAAAGTTTACTGATATTCTCGCTATTGGCATTGGCGGCTCTTATTACGGTGTTAAGGTGGCCTTGTCGGCACTTGTGCCTTACCACCAGCCAGGTTTGAAAGCGCATGTGCTGGCGAATGTTGATGGTGATGCCGCGCAAGAAAAATTTGCTAAACTTAATGCCACAACCACGCTCGTGGTGGTAGTTTCTAAAACCTTTACTACGCAAGAAACCCTGCTGAATGCCACTATTGTTAAAGCTTGGATGCTTAATGCTTTGGCTGATCATCATTCGTCTGCAGAGGTTATTGCTCAACATTGGTATGCGGTTAGCAGTAATATTGAGGCGGCAACAGCGTTTGGACTTAATGCGGATAATATTTTGCCGATGTGGGATTGGGTGGGTGGTCGGTTTTCTTTATGGTCAGCGGTGGGTTTGCCACTGGCATTGATTATTGGTAATAGCCATTTCAACGCGTTAAAAGCCGGTGCTTATGCCATGGACGAGCATTTTAAAAGTGCACCGTTTGAGCAGAATATGCCGGTAATGATGGCTTTGCTCGGTATTTGGAATCGAAATGCTTTAGGTTACCCTAGCTTAGCTATTTTACCTTATAACCATGCGCTGAGAGCTTTGCCAGGTTATTTGCAGCAAACTGATATGGAAAGTAATGGTAAGTCGGTTTCTATTACCGGTAAAACGCTTAATTATTTAACCGCTCCCGTGGTTTTTGGTCAGGAAGGTACAAATGGCCAACATGCCTTTATGCAATTAATGCATCAAAGTGCCGATATTATTCCAACAGATTTTATTCTCTCTCTTGCCCCAACGAGCAAACATTTGGCTAATCATGACGCTTTAGTGGCTAATTGTTTCGCTCAGAGTGAAGCCTTAATGCAAGGTAAAACCTTAGCTCAAGCGAAAGCAGAAATGTTGGATGCTGGCGTTAGTGAGGCTGAAGCGAATAGGCTAGCTGCCCATAAAACTATGAAAGGTAATACCCCAAGTAATACTATTTTAATGCAGCAGTTAGATCCCCACTCCCTTGGCGCTTTATTAGCGCTGTATGAGCATAAAATATTTGTTCAAGGCGTAATTTGGCAGATAAACTCATACGACCAATGGGGCGTTGAATTAGGTAAGCAACTTGGCAAAGAAGTATTAAACGTGATGGCGCAGCCGATGGGCGATATTGACAGTGAAAAGCTTTCTGCCTCGTCACTGGCATTAATTCGTCGTTATAAGCGTAACTTAACTACTGCTATTTGAAATAACTAATCGATCATCTTAAGTTGGTTTAAATTGGCAATATCTGCTTTGCCTACAGGGATGTAGGTACTTATATTTAGTCTGGAACAATAAACCTGTGCTTACAGGGATGTTCCTAGCCACCTCGGTAATTGCTCCGGCATTACTCTAATAATTACACTCATGTAATAACATTGCTCCACGGCATTAGTAAATCCTTTTACGTCGATTTAGCTATTTATGTTTAGTTTGAAACAATAAACATGTGCGCTGGATTATTGTTCCTTCCTTACCATTAGGTTGTCACTTAGCTCAGTGACTTAATTGCATTGGCGTAGGTTTAATTTTTAGAATAAGAAGTTTAATCTTCCTTTCTCTTTATACCTTTTTGGTATAACCAAGCTTTTACTCATATGGATAATACTTTATTCTTGTGCCATGATATTCATCAATAATATCATGCCAACATTAGTGGTCAGCAATGCAATTAACCCATTTACAAAAGTTAGAAGCCGAATCTATTCATATCATGCGCGAAGTTGCCGCAGAATTTGATAATCCTGTGATGCTTTACTCAGTTGGTAAAGACTCCGCCGTGTTACTTCATCTTGCGCGAAAAGCCTTTGCTCCTGGAAAAATACCTTTTCCGCTATTACATGTTGATACCAACTGGAAATTCAAAGAAATGATTGCCTTTCGCGATGAAATGGCGAAAGAACATGGCTTTGATTTACTCGTGCATAAAAATGCCGAAGGTATGGCGATGAATATTAGTCCGTTTGAGCACGGTAGTGCTAAGCATACCGATATCATGAAAACTCAAGGCTTAAAGCAAGCCCTTGATAAATATGGTTTTGATGCGGCTTTTGGTGGCGCTCGACGTGACGAAGAAAAATCGCGTGCGAAAGAACGTGTGTATTCATTTCGTGATAAAAATCATCGCTGGGATCCTAAAAGCCAACGCCCTGAGCTGTGGAACATTTACAACGGTAAAGTGAATAAAGGCGAAAGCATCCGAGTTTTTCCATTATCGAATTGGACCGAGCTTGATATTTGGCAATACATCTATTTAGAAGGCATTAAAATTGTGCCACTTTATTTAGCCGAAAAACGCCCAGTAGTTGAACGCGATGGCACTTTAATTATGGTTGACGACGACCGTATGCCTATTGGTAAAGACGAAGTGGTGCAAATGAAAAGTGTGCGCTTTAGAACCTTAGGTTGTTATCCGTTAACCGGCGCTGTTGAGTCAACCGCAACAACCTTACCTGAAATTATTCAAGAAATGCTATTAACCAAAACCTCTGAGCGCCAAGGCCGTGTGATTGATCACGACTCGGCAGGCTCAATGGAGAAGAAAAAGATGGAAGGTTATTTTTAAAACTTTGTCATCTTATTCCAGTTTATTTTACGGTGTTAGCATTTTAATTAAATCGACAATTTGTCGAGTAGAGATTTCCAAGGAAAAAACATGAGTCATACAGAAGACTTACTTGAAACCGATATTGAAGCTTATTTGAAGCAGCATGAAAACAAAGAAATGGTGCGCTTTTTTACTTGTGGTAGCGTTGATGATGGCAAAAGCACATTAATTGGCCGGTTATTACACGATTCAAAAATGATCTTTGAAGATCAATTAGCGGCGATTAAAAACGACAGTAAAAAGTCGGGCACTACTGGTGAAGCTATTGACTTAGCCTTGCTCGTTGACGGCTTGCAGTCAGAGCGAGAGCAGGGCATTACTATTGATGTTGCTTATCGCTATTTCGCTACTGACAAACGTAAGTTTATTATTGCCGATACACCAGGCCATGAACAATACACCCGCAATATGGCTACGGGCGCTTCAACCTGTGACCTGGCCATTATTTTGATTGATGCTCGTCACGGCGTGCAAGTGCAAACTCGTCGTCATTCCTATATATGTTCTTTGTTAGGCATTAAGCATGTTTTAGTAGCGGTTAACAAAATGGACTTGGTTGATTATAGCCAAGACCGTTATCAAGAAATTAAAAAAGATTACCGCAAATTTGCCGATGACTTAGCTTTTGAAGATGTACGTTTTGTGCCAATTTCAGCCCTTAATGGTGACAATGTTGTTGACGAAAGTACTAAGATGCCTTGGTATCCCGGTGCTACGTTAATGAAGTTATTGAATACTATTAAGGTAGATGATCAAAAACACTTTACTCAATTTCGTTTGCAAGTACAGTATGTTAATCGTCCTAATCTTGATTTTAGAGGTTTTGCTGGCACAGTGGGCTCAGGACATATTCGCGTTGGTGATGAAATTGTTGCTTTGCCATCAGGTAAGGAAAGTAAGATCAAATCGATTGTAACTTTTGAAGGTAACATTGATCGCGCCGATCACGGTATGGCGGTTACTTTGACCCTTGAAGATGAAATTGACATCAGTCGTGGTGAAATGATTGTTAAAAAGGGCAGTATTCCTACTTCAGCTAAAGAGCTAAGTGCGACTATTGTTTGGATGCATGAAGACGAATTAGAACCAGGGCGTGAATACTACATTAAGCACGGCAGTAAGCTCACCACAGGGCACGCAATAAAAATTGACCACCGCATTGATGTTAATACCTTAGAGAAATTTCCGGTTGACCAATTAGCCTTAAATGAAATCGGTGTTGCTCAACTTGAAGTAGCGGAAGCGTTACATTTTGATGCTTATGGTGATAATCCAGCGACCGGTGCTTTTATTATTATTGACCGATTGAGTAATGTTACTGTCGGTGCGGGTATGATTAACGGCGCACTTGAAGCGAAGCAAGATCATCAGTACTCAGCGTTTGAGCAAGAACTTAACACCTTAGTTCGCAAGCACTTCCCACATTGGGGCGCACGCGATTTATTGAAGTAGGAATAGCAGGTTAGCTGTCAGTTTTAAGCTGTCAGCTTTCAGTTAAGATTTAGTTATAAGTTAAAAAATAAGTTAAGGCATAGTGATCACTGTAGGTTAGTTTTTTTTGTGATTTTTGTAGGTCGGACTTTAGTCCGACAATTGTATAGCGGGCTATTAACGTAATGGGCCACAAACCATCTGCAACGGGCATTATATTTTCGTTCGCATTGATGCGAAGACGGTTAAATTTCATTTAACTTGTTGGACTGAAGTCCAACCTACAAGGGCCTACGGGTGCTAATGTAGTGTTGGGCAACTGTTTTTGTAGGTCGGACTTTAGTCCGACAATTGTATAGCGGGCTATTAACGTAATGGGCCAGATAACATCTGCAACGGGCATTATATTTTCGTTCGCATTGATGCGAAGACGGTTAAATTTTATTTAACTTGTTGGACTAAAGTCCAACCTACAAGGGCCTGAGCTGACAATGTAGCCTTGGGCAACTGTTGATGTAGGTCGGACTTTAGTCCGTCAACTGTACAGCGGGCTATTAACGTAATGGGCCACAAATCATCTGCAACAGGCATTATTTTGTTGTTTGCATTTATGCGAAGACGGTTAAATTTTATTTAACTTGTTGGACTAAAGTCCAACCTACATAGAGCCTACGGGTGATGATGTAGCGTTGGGCGTTTGGTTTTTTTTGTGATTTTTGTAGGTCGGACTTTAGTCCGACAATTGTATAGCGGGCTATTAACGTAATGGGCCACAAATCATCTGCAACGAAAATTATATTGTTGTTCGCATGTATGCGAAGACGGTTAAATTTCATTTAACTTGTTGGACTAAAGTCCAACCTACAAGGGCTTACAGGTGACAGTTTAGTGTTGGGCAACTGTTTTTGTAGGTCGGACTTTAGTCCGTCAACTGTATAGCGGGCTATTAACGTAATGGGCCACAAATCATCTGCAACGAGAATTATTTTGTCGTTCGCATATATGCGAAGACGGTTAAATTTCATTTAACTTGTTGGACTAAAGTCCAACCTACAAGAGCTTACGGGTGACAGTGTATTGTTCGGTAATTGTTTATGTAGGTCGGACTTTAGTCCGACAATTGTATAGCGGGCTATTAACGTAATGGGCCACAAATCATCTGCAACGAGAATTATTTTGTCGTTCGCATGTATGCGAAGACGGTTAAATTTCATTTAACCTGATGGACTAAAGTCCAACCTACAAGAGCCTACGGGCGATAATGTAGTGTTGGGTGATTTTTTATAATTTTACGATATTTACTTTTCGAACAGTAGTTAGAACTTGGATTAGGTTTACATTATGTTGTACACGCAGTGGCTACTGGTCGCAATATTTGCATTGACGCTTATTGGGCTGGTTTTTTTTCCAAACAAACCCGAGCGCGTTTTTGGTAGTACAACGTTACTGTGTTTAGCGGCGTCATTTGTTAGCACTGATGATATTCTCAGTAATGCGGTAAATCCTGGTTTAGTGACGTTATTATTATTGGTGTTATGTTCTTTTGCTTACGAACGCACCAGTATATTAAGGCGTATATCAGCGTTAATGCTCAATGGTAAAGCATCTACGGCAAGTTTTAGAACGCTTGTATTTACCGCTTTGAGTTCGGCATTAATCAGTAATACGGCGGTGGTCGCTACGTTAATTTCGGTAGTGAAAAAAAATACTGTGGTCAATCCTGGTAAGTTGCTCTTACCCTTGTCATTCGCCGCTATTCTTGGTGGCACTTTAACCCTAATTGGTACTTCAACTAACTTAATTGTTAATTCGTTATGGCTAGAACAAGGTCAACAAAGTTTAGGTTTTTTTGACTTTACGCTAGTGGGTGGAGCTGCACTTGTTACTTGTTTGTTGATTATATTATTGCGTCAACATACGTTAGCTGACATGCCAAACGAGCAGTTAGGTGATAAGGAATATCTGGTTGAAGCACAAGTGAAACCTAGCTCAAAATTGATTGGAAAAAGCATTGAAGATAATGGCTTAAGAAATTTAGACACGTTATTTTTGGTCGAGTTAGTACGCTGCGGGCGGCTAATTTCTCCGGTAACGCCAGATGAAGTCATAGAACCGAATGACAGACTGATATTCAGTGGTGACATCAGCAAAGTTTTAGTTTTACAGCAATTTGATGGCTTAACCTTATTTGCTGAGCAAAAGGGTTTGTTACGGGAAAACTTAACCGAAGTATTGATTAAACCTGATTCTGCTATTGTAGGTAAAACCTTAAAAACAGCAGGGTTTAGGGCAAGATTTGATGCCGCCGTTGTCGCTATTCGCCGAGAGGGTACGTCGCTTTCTGGCAAACTCGGTGATATAAAAGTGCAAGCGGGTGACTTTTTAGTCTTAGCGGTGGGCTCAGATTTTTGCGCGCGCACTAATTTAACGAAAAACTTTTTTATTCTTTCCGGTCATAAACCCGACGATATGCTGTCAGGCTGGCGTGACTCTTTAGCTATTTTTGGCTTTATTATTGCTATTGCGCTGACCATGGTGACTACGATAAGTTTGTTGTCGAGCCTAATGTTTTATCTAGCGTTATTGATTTTAACTGGTTGTTTAACGGTGAATGAAATTAAGCGCCGATTCCCGATTGAAATTTGGCTCATTGTGCTGGGTGCATTAACCTTAGCGCAAGCGTTTGAACATAGCGGTGTCGCAGGAATTTTTGCCCATGAAATTGAGCAATTACTGGCAGGTGAAAGTGCCTTAATCGCTATGGTGGTGATATTTTTTATTACCTTAGTGTTGACCGAAGTTATTACCAACAGCGCCGCGGCGGCTTTAGTGTTTCCGGTAGCTTATAATATTGCCATTGGCTTAGGTGTTAGCCCTTTACCCTTAGTGATGGCGGTAGCCTTTGGCGCTAGTGGCAGCTTTATTAGCCCGTATGGTTATCAAACCAATATTATGGTGTTTAATGCCGGTAACTATAAAATCACTGATTTTATTAAATTTGGTTGGCCGATAACACTGACTTATAGTGTAGTGGTGTTAATCTTGATACCGGTGGTTTTTCCGTTTTAGAGCAAAATAAAAGAGAAGCGTTTAGTTTTAAGCTGCCAGCTGTCAGTAAAAAACAAAGATCAGAGATTAGTTGAGAGTTTTGTTGTGTTTTTACTGACAGCTTTGAACTGATAGCTTAAAGCTTCTTTAGCTTACAGCTATGTAAATAATTTAACTGGAATAATATGAAAACTGAAAATACCGTTTGGCACACTCAACAAGTAAGCAAAACACAACGCGCTGATATCAAAAAGCAAAAAGCTTGTTTGTTATGGTACACAGGCCTTAGTGGCTCAGGTAAATCAACCATTGCCAATGCGGTCGATGCTTTACTTTTTCAACGCCATTGTCATAGTTATTTACTTGATGGTGACAATGTTCGCCATGGCTTAAATGGTGACTTGGGTTTTAGTGATGAAGAGAGAGTTGAAAACATTCGCCGTATTAGCGAAGTGGCAAAACTGTTTGTAGATGCCGGTTTAATTGTCTCAACCGCATTTATATCTCCTTTTTCCGCTGATCGCGCCATGGCAGCCAACAAGCTTGAGAACGGAGAATTTATTGAAGTATTTATCGATACTCCGATTGCTGTTTGCGAACAACGTGACCCAAAAGGCTTATATAAAAAAGCTCGAGCAGGTGAGATTAAAGATTTTACCGGTATAGACTCTACTTACGAAGCGCCTGAAAACCCAACCATTCATATCGACACGGCTAATAAAAGTATTGAACAATGTGCTCAACAAGTGGTTGATTATCTGATCACGCAAGGCTTGATCACTGATTGAGTTGGCGGGTGACAATGTAACGTTGGGCGATTGTTGATGTAGGTCGGACTTTAGTCCGTCAACCATTAGCCGGCGACTAACGCGATGGGTTAGTAAACACTTGCAGCGGGTATTATTTTTTCAATTGGCATTGATGCAAAGACGGTTAAATTTCATTTAACTTGTTGGACTAAAGTCCAACCTACAAAGGCCCACATAAAGCTTATGGGTGATAATGTAGCTTTTGGCGATTGTTGATGTAGGTCGGACTTTAGTCCGTTAACCATTAGCCGGCGATTAACGTGATTGGCTAGCAAACACTTGCAGCGAGTATTATTTTTTCAATTGGCATTGATGCCAAAGACGGTTAAATTTCATTTAACTTGATGTACTAAAGTCCAACCTACAAAGGCCCACATAAAGCTTATGGGTGATAATGTAGCTTTTGGCGATTGTTGATGTAGGTCGGACTTTAGTCCGTCAACTATTAGCAGGCGATTAACGCGATGGGCTAGCAAACACTTGCAGCGGGTATTATTTTTTCAATTGGCATTGATGCCGAAGACGGTTAAATTTCATTTAACTTGTTGGACTAAAGTCCAACCTACAAAGGCCCACATAAAGCTTATGGGTGATAATGTAGCTTTTGGCGATTGTTGATGTAGGTCGGACTTTAGTCCGTCAACTATTAGCCGGCGATTAACGTGATTGGCCATAAAATACCTGTAGCGAGTATTATTTTGTCGTTCGCATTGATGCCGAAGACGGTTAAATTTCATTTAACTTGATGGACTAAAGTCCAACCTACAAAGGCCCACATAAAACTTACGGGTGCTAACGTAGCTTTTGGCGATTGTTGATGTAGGTTGGACTTTAGTCCGACAACTCTCAGCAGGCGATTAACCCGATGGACTAAAGTCCAAGCTAGATTAAACTTACAAGTAACTTATGCTAACTTTATCGGTAAACAATTTATATAGGAGATTTTTGCATGCATTATGATGTTTTTAATGGCGATGCTGACGGCATTATTGCCCTGTTACAACTGCGCTTGGCTCAACCGAAAGCCTCAACACTGATCACTGGCGTTAAACGCGACATTCAATTATTACAGCAAGTACCTGTCAGACAGGCAACTTCTGTTACTGTGCTTGATATTTCTATGGAAAAAAACATTGTCGCTTTAGAGGCCTTGCTCGCCCATAATGTTGAGGTGTTTTATGTTGATCATCATCGCACGGGTGAAATACCGACCTCTGCACATTTAGATAAAATTATAGATATTGACGCCAATACTTGCACCAGTTTATTGGTAAATCAATATTTAACTGGCAAATATGCTTTATGGGCTATTGTTGGGGCTTTTGGCGATAATATGTTACGAGCGGCCGAGCAGTTAGCGCAGCAAGCTGGCTTGTTAGATAGCGAACAAGCTCAGCTGAAAAATTTAGGGATTTATATTAACTATAACGGCTACGGTCGCACGGTTGATGATTTACATATTGCCCCTGATGTTTTATTTACTACTTTATTGGGCTATCCAGACCCCTTTACTTTGATTAATGAAGCCAACTCTATTTTTGCCATTCTTGAGCAAGCCTACTTAAGTGATATGGCACAAGCTAAACAGGCGAGCGTATTGCATGATGATACGGCTTTGCAACTCATTGAGCTTGAAGATGCCGCTTGGTCGCGCAGAGTCAGTGGGGTTTATGGTAATGCATTAGCCAATCAGGAGCCTGATAAAGCGCATGCGGTGATCACCTTAAATATTGATGCTAGTTACACGGTAAGCCTGCGTGCCCCTATTAATAATAAAGTGGGCGCTGGTGAACTTTGTGCGCAGTTTGACACCGGTGGTGGTCGAGCTGCCGCGGCGGGCATCAATCAACTACCGAAAGAAAAACTTGGTAAATTCATTGCGTTGGTGTCAAAATATTATCAATAGTTTACTTTCGGGTATTCAATAATAAATAGCATTAACCTTATAAGGATTTAAAGATGAGTTTGTTGATCACAGGCGGAACGGGCTTTATTGGTAGCCATACCGTTATTGAATTGCTGGCGCTAGATAAAGACATTGTTATTGTTGATAATTTATCTAACTCTTCAACATTAGTGCTGGACCGTATTAAACAAATAACAGACAAGTCGGTAACCTTTATTCAAGCTGATATTTGTGATCGCCAAGCACTAAAGCAAGTATTTGAGCAACATAACATTGAAGCTGTAGTGCACTTTGCCGGTTTAAAAGCTGTGGGTGAGTCGAGTGTTAAGCCATTAAGTTATTATCATAATAATGTCTCTGGTTCGGTAACACTGTTGCAAGTTATGGCAGAGCATAACGTTAAAAATTTAGTGTTTAGTTCATCAGCAACTGTGTATGGTGAAAATAATCCCTCGCCACTTGATGAAACTATGCCAACGTCTGCGACCAATCCTTATGGTCAAACCAAACTGATGATCGAAAATATTCTCTTTGATCTCGCACGCAGTGATGAGCAATGGTCAATCGCCTGTTTACGTTATTTTAATCCGATTGGCGCACACGAATCGGGTCTTATTGGTGAAAACCCTAATGGTATTCCGAATAATTTATTGCCTTACGTGTCACAAGTGGCTGTTGGCCGATTAGCGCAATTACAAGTGTTTGGTGACGATTATCAGACCCCCGATGGCACAGGCGTTAGAGATTATATTCATGTAGTAGACTTGGCCCAAGGGCATGTTAAAGCGTTAGAAGCATTAAGTGATATTAAAGGCTGTGTACCGATTAACTTAGGCACAGGTAATGGTACCTCGGTGTTAGAGATTGTTAACACTTTTCAAGAGATTTCAGGACAAGATATCCCTTATAACATTGCGCCACGCCGAGCCGGTGATATTGGCACCGTTTACGCTGATGCAAGTGTTGCGAAGACCTTACTCGACTGGCATGCAAAACTTGATTTAGCTACTATGATTACAGATACTTGGCGCTGGCAGTCTAAAAACCCTAATGGTTTTGAATAGTTAATTTTTAATAGCTAAGCTACTGATTTTAATTCGTAGTGAAGCTGTTAGCTAGAAGTGAAGCTGTTAGTTAGAAGTGAAGCTCTTAGCTATCAGCTGTCAGCTTTCAGTAAAACCAAGTAGGTATTAGCATGCTTGGCGGATAAATAATTGACAGCTGTATTTAAGCTTGATGGACTAAAGTCAAGCTAGATGTAGCCTATGGGTGATAATGCAACTTTAGGTCATGTTTTCTAAGCACAATAATTACTGTACTGAATTTATTATAAACAAGGACGATTTATGCATAAAGGAATAATTTTAGCCGGCGGCAGTGGCACACGACTTTACCCACTCACGAAAGTTGTTAGTAAGCAGCTGATGCCTGTTTACGATAAACCTATGGTTTATTATCCACTTGCGACACTAATGCAAGCAGGTATCCAAGAAATACTCATCATATCAACACCAGAAGAAATCCACCGTTTTGAAGAACTATTAGGTGATGGCTCAAATTTTGGTATTACCCTCTCTTATAAAATTCAACCTAGCCCAGATGGTTTAGCCCAAGCCTTTATATTAGCTGAAGATTTTCTTAATGGCTCTGCGGCGGCTTTAGTGCTTGGTGACAATATGTTTTATGGCCACGACTTGGTCAAGTCACTTAAAAATGCTAATGCACAATTAAGTGGTGGTACTGTCTTTGGCTACCATGTGTCGAATCCAAGATCATATGGTGTGGTGGAGTTTGACGCGAACGGTACGGCAATATCTGTTGAAGAAAAACCTCAAGTGGCTAAGTCAAATTATGCGGTACCTGGTTTGTACTTTTTTGATGCTCGCGTAGTGCAATTAGCTAAAAATGTTAAGCCTTCAGCGCGCGGTGAATTAGAGATTACTGATGTGATTGAGCAGTATTTGCAAGCGGGTGAATTGAAGGTTGAAATTATGGGCCGTGGCACGGCTTGGCTTGATACCGGTACTCATGACGACTTACTCGCTGCAGCACAGTTTATTGCCACTATTGATAAGCGCCAGGGATTAAAGGTTAACTGCCCTGAAGAGGTTGCCTTTCGCAATGGTTGGTTAACTGAAGCAAAGCTGTGTGAAATTGCCCAGCCTTTACTTAAAAGTGGCTATGGCGAATATTTGATTAAGCTGATTGAAGAACGGGTGTTTTAAAGCGTTTTCTCCTGCTGTCCTCCTTTATTTCTCCCTGTGAGATATGCTTTTATTTTTTACAGGGAGGAAACAATAAGAAGGGAATGAGGTGGGACTTTAAACATTTAAAAGTGCTTTGTTTTTTAGTTTTACCTCCTGCAGTCCTCCTTGTTTTTTCCCTGTGAGATATGGTCTTATTTTTTTACAGGAGGAAACAATGAGAAGGGAATGAGGTTTTTAACAAAAGAGCTTTTGGTTTTTATTTTATCTCCTTGTAGGGGCGACTTTAGTCGCTTTTTGGATTCATAATTAGGTTTTGCCACGGCGAATGAATTCGCCCCTACATAAGTTGATTTTGAAGTTTTGATGGGATTTTATGAATTATATTGATACTAAAATAGCCGACGTTAAAATTATTGAACCAAAAGTATTTGGTGATGAACGTGGTTTTTTTATGGAAACCTTCCGTGTTGATACGTTTAATGAGCATTGCTCTGAACATGCTTTCGTACAAGACAACCACAGTAAATCAAGCCATGGTATTTTGCGCGGCTTGCATTACCAACTGAAAAATACTCAAGGTAAGTTAGTACGTGTTACCTCAGGTGAGGTTTATGATGTTGCGGTTGATATGCGTAAATCGTCGGCTACTTTCGGTCAGCATGTCGCCGTGGTGCTTTCGGGTGAAAATAAGCGACAACTATGGGTGCCTGAAGGTTTTGCCCATGGTTTCTATGTCATGAGTGAGTCAGCAGAATTTGTTTATAAATGCACAGATTATTATGCGCCAGAGCATGAAGTGTCACTATTGTGGAATGATCCAGCGTTAAATATTCAGTGGCCGCTGGTTAATGGTCAAGCGCCTGTTTTAGCCGTAAAAGATGAAGTGGGGTTGTTGTTTAAAGATGCCCCCGCGTTTACTGCTTCGCTTACTTCCTTGTATACGTAAAGTCAGATAAAACCATGAAAATAATTGTTATAGGCAAGTCGGGTCAATTAGCTTGGGAGTTAAGTCAGTTTTCATCTCCCGAGCATGAAATACTCTGTTTAGGGCGCAATGATATTAACCTGCAAAATATTGCAGCAATCACTCATAGTTTACAGCTGCATAAAGCTGCAGGTGTTATAAATGCTGCTGCCTACACCGGCGTAGATAAGGCTGAAAGTGATGTTGAAAATGCCTATGCCCTTAATGCCAAAGCGGTAGGTAATTTAGCGCAGGCGTGTAAAAATTTATCTGTGTCTTTTGTGCATATATCGACAGACTTTGTTTTTCATGGTGATAAAGGCGCGCCTTATTTACCTGAGGATGAAATACGACCTTTAGGGATTTATGGTGCGAGTAAAGCCCAAGGTGAGCAGTTAATTACCCAGGTTTACCCAGAGCGAAGTACTATTATTCGCACGTCTTGGGTGTATTCAACGCACGGTAATAATTTTGTAAAAACTATGCTGAACTTAATGAATACCAAGCCTGAGCTTGGCATTATTAGTGACCAGATAGGGTCGCCTACTTACGCGAAGGGCTTGGCTGCAGCTTGTATTGCAAGCTTAACGCACAATATCACAGGTATTCATCACTATACCGATACAGGTGTTGCTAGCTGGTTTGATTTTGCAGTCGCTATTCAAAATATGGGCTATGAACTGGGTTTATTAATTAAAAAAACACCCATCAAACCGATAACTACTGCCCAATACCCAACGCCGGCCAAACGGCCACATTATAGTGTGTTAGATAAGAGCAGTTTAATGCTTGCCTTGCCTGAGCTTTCGTTTGTTCACTGGCAAACACAGTTGGCCACTATGATGCATGCGTTAAAAGCAGAGCAGTCTTAATTTATTTATTGTTTATTTATTGTTTATTTATTATGTATTGCTCAGTGTTGATCGCTTATATATCAAATTTTTTAGAGAGTTGTTATGAAAAAATTATTAGTTACAGGTGGTGCAGGTTTTATAGGGGCTAACTTCGTACACTACTGGATGGCAAAGTATCCAGCCGATAAAGTTGTTGTACTTGATGCACTAACGTATGCAGGCAATATGGCTAATTTAGATAGTGTAAAGGATGAAGGAAACTTCACTTTTGTGCATGGCAATATTTGCGACCAAGCGTTAGTTGAAGCATTACTGATTGAACAGGGTATTGATACCTTGGTGCATTTTGCGGCAGAATCTCACGTTGACCGCTCAATTACTGGCCCTGATGCTTTTATTGAAACCAATATTATTGGTACCTATAGCTTACTTAAAGCGGCGAAAAAAGTTTGGTTAGACGGTGACGGTGTACTTGCCGAGCATCGTTTTCATCATGTGTCCACAGACGAAGTGTACGGCACGCTTTTAGCGACCGACCCTGCTTTTACAGAAGATACTGCTTACGCCCCCAATTCGCCTTATTCTGCCAGTAAAGCGGCAAGTGATCATTTGGTACGTGCTTATCACCATACTTATGGTTTAAATGTTACCACGAGTAACTGTTCAAACAATTATGGGCCGTTTCATTTTCCTGAAAAGCTTATTCCTTTAGTGGTTACTAATATTTTGCATAATAAATCTTTGCCAATATATGGTGATGGCCAACAAATTCGTGACTGGCTATACGTTGAAGACCACGCTTACGGCATTGATTTAGTCTTACAAAGTGGCCGAGTGGGTGAAAACTATAATATTGGTGGCGATAATGAATGGGCTAACATTGATATTGTTAAAACCATTTCAAAACTGGTTGAACAAGAATTTATTAAAAATAAAGATTTAGCAACACGTTTTCCGAATGCAAAAGCAGCGATTGAGCAAAATACTGAATCACTTATTACTTATGTCAAAGACAGGCCTGGCCATGACCGTCGTTATGCTATTGACGCGACTAAAACCAATAATGAGTTAGGCTATCAACCGAAAGAATCATTTGAAACCGGTATCGCTAAAACGGTTGCTTGGTATTTAGAGAATGAATCGTGGTGGCAGTCGGTAATGGACGGCTCATATCAAGATTGGGTTGATAAGCAATACTCTTAAAGATATAAATTAGTTAAGGATTTTTACGCAGACAATTAATTTATCTAATAATTTACAATAACTAAGTTTGTTAGTGCAAACTTAGTTATTGTAAATTCACATCTCTATTCATTAGCTTTTTATCGCAATCAACTTATAGAACTTTTTAAGTTGTTTACCTTCCTGTTTGATCAGCAAGTGGCCTATATCGTCAACAGCTTACTGGCAAGAAATATCCGTTGAGGTAAATGCTGACACTGCGTTATCAAAAGCTGTGAGATTATAACTGTAAGTCTGTGAAGTTTTGAACGGTGATGGGCTTATTAGCACAACTTCTGATTCTGGTGTACTGGCATTATTAAAGCTGCAGTTATATTGAGTAGTCACTTTTAAAGGGAGTATTTGAGTTGATGGCTCATGTGTAGATTCAAATACTATCATGCTGTGTTTTTTATCATCACTAATAAATTGAGTGAGCATTTGCTTCACATTTTTAATTTCACAATCGGCGTGATGGTTGGCGATGTTAAGTTGTGACACGATTGCAGACACTTCTTTTTTTGGTGAAATAGTACTTACTTTCAATAAAGCACTGTCAATTTTAAACAGTAGTTGGTTGTGGTCTCGCGCAATTGTTATCTGGTGTGCATCACCGCACAGTTTTAGTAGCGTTGACGCGGTTTTAATACCAAGGGAGACAAGAAACGCTTCATAAACTTCCCCTTGTGATAAATGTAACACTTCAACGCCTAAACAAACGCTACTTAGAGCGTATAGTAACTTGAGTGGGTAGTTCAACATAGATTTTTCTGTCTATTTGTTTTACTTTTGAAGATAATAGATTCTGCATACCTATGCTTATTTAAGGACTTTAAATAAGCATAGGTAAAGATTGTTAGGCTGTAAATACCATCAAATTTACATTAAAAGCTAATTATTGCTTTCATTAAAAGCTAAAATTAAACCACACTAAAAGCTAATTAAAAAATTCAACAAAAGCTAATGGTGTAAATATGAATCAGGTATCAGAAAAGCTCGCATATTCGCTAGAGCAATTAAAGCAATTGCAAGATAGCGGTATTATTGCTGTGCAATCGAAAATGCTTGAGCGCACCGATAGAGAAAGATTGACCAAACATGGCTTTATCAAAGAAGTGATGCGAGGTTGGTATATTCCTTCAAGCCCTGATGAACAACAAGGCGATATTACCGCTTGGTATACGTCTTTTTGGGATTTTTGTGGTGCTTATTTAGATGAACGTCTTGAACAGAATTGGTGTTTGTCACCTGAGCAATCGATACAAATTCATATTGGTGATAAAACCATTCCACCTCAGTTATTAGTACGTTCCCCTAAAGGACGAAATAAGCCAACGGCTTTGCTTCACAATACTTCTGTATTTGATATTCGCTCTGCTATGCCACATCAAACACAGTTAACGATAGTCGATGGTTTGAGAGTCTATAACTTGGCAGCAAGTTTAGTGCATTGTGCAAAAAATACGTTTGCGCAAAAGCCAATACAAATGCGAACACTACTTTCAATGGTGACAGATGCCTCAGAAGTGCTAAGTGTATTGCTCGATGGAGGTCATGTTACTAGTGCAGGACGATTAGCCGGGGCATTTCGTAATATCGGTAGAGACTTAATTGCCAATAACATCATTAAAGGCATGGATGCTGTGGACTTTAAGGTAAGAGAAGTTGATCCATTTGAAGATAAAACACACATTACCTTTGGTCGCCGTGAGGTTTCACCCTACGTAAATCGACTGCGTTTACTGTGGCACAGCATGCGAACCGATGTGATAGCCCATTTTCCTGATGCGCCTGTCGCTAAAATTAATGTGCAAGATTATTTGGCTGAAGTAGAAGACAAGTTTGTTACTGATGCTTACCACTCACTATCTATTGAAGGCTACCGGGTTACGCATGAGTTAATTGAGCATGTACGCTCAGGTAACTGGAATCCTGAACAATCTGACGATAGTAGAAAACATTTAGATGTAATGGCTGCAAAAGGTTATTGGGATTCCTTTCAACAAGTAAAGTTAGCTGTTGAACAAGTATTAGATGGTGCAAACCCAGGTGAAGTATTAGAAGCGACTCATGCTGATTGGTATTTAGCTTTATTTGGCCCAAGTGTCGCTACTGGTATTATTAAACAATCTGATTTAGCAGGCTATCGAACAGGGCCCGTTTATATTCGAAAATCAAAACATACACCGCCAACAAAATTGGCTGTTAGGGATATGATGCCTGCGCTTTTCGATTTGTTAATGGAAGAAGAAAATCCTGCGATTCGAGTTGTATTAGGTCATTTTGTTTTTGTTTATATTCATCCATATTTTGATGGTAATGGCCGCATGGGACGATTCATTATGAACTTGATGATGGCCGCAGGCGGCTATTCATGGACTGTTGTGCCAGTTGAGCGAAGAGATGAGTATATGGAGGTATTAGAAACCGCTAGTGTAGAGCAAAATATTGCCCCTTTTACAAAATTTTTAGCTTCGTTATTATAGCCATAGCTCTTTAAATAGCTAAAAACTACAGGTGATAATGCAACCTTGAGCGGTTGTTTTGTCGTTCGGATTTCAGTCCGTCAGCTGTTAAGCTGTTGATTTAAGTGATTGGCAATCAAGCATTTACAGCTGAGTCTTGTTTTTTCAGTCGTCATTTGTGCCAAAGACAGTTAACTGAAAGCTGATCGCTATTTTTACTGACAGCTATCTATACCATGCCTTTAAATTTTTGTTAAGTAATGACTAATAATTGGCAATTTTTTGTTCGTCAGCCCAAGCGATTGCTTGATTATAGCTTTTAAGGACAGTGGCTTTGTTTAAGCCAAGCTTGGCCATGACTATGTTGGTTTTTGACCACTCAGCTCGTTCAATAAACTCTAACAGTATAATTAAGGCCGCCATATCACCTTTACGGGTTAATAACGTGTCTTTGATTTCTTGAGCTAGTGGCAGCTTGGTGAGAATATTTGCTAAGTCTTCGTCAACAATGGCATCAATTAACGACAATAAACCGGTTAAAAAAGCTATTGAGCTATCTAATGGTGATTTAATTTCACTGGCCATTAAATCACAAAACTTTGCTCGGGTCATCGCCGCGTTAATAAGTTCAGATGGTTTATCGGGATTAATATTTGCTGCAAACATTAAACCAAGAAAACGTATTAATTCAGCTGAGCCTAATACAACAAGTGCTTGTTTAATCGTGGAAATATCAGTACGACGTTTAAAGATTGCTGAGTTGGCATAACGCAGTAGTTTGTAGGACAAAGTCACATCGCGTTCAAAAACTGATGTAATACTGGCAAGATCTAACTCTTTTTTTGAGGTTTCATAGAGGAGTTCTGCCATTGCTATCTGTGATGGTGATAGACTTTTGGTTTTTATCATCTCAGGCTTAGCGAAAAAGAAGCCTTGAAATAATTCAAAATCTAACGCTAATGCTTGGTTATATTCTTCGTAGGTTTCAACTTTTTCTGCCAGTAATTTAATGTGTGGAAAATCTTTAATGGCAGATTTTACAATTTTTATGGTGTCTAATGTGGTGATTTGCCAGTCAATTTTAATAATGTGTATAAAAGGATAAAAGTGCTGCCATACAGCTTGATGAATATAATCATCTAACGCTATGGTATAGCCTTTTTCATACAAACCTTTGCATATCGATAATAACTTTTTACCTGGCTTTACGGTCTCTAAAATTTCAACAACCACTTCTTCTGGTGTTAATGTTTCTGGATAACCTTTAATGAGGGTTTCTAAAGTAAAATTAATAAAGGCAGGTTTATTGCCAGTAAATTCACTAATGCCAAGATTAAAGTTACTGGCTTCAATAATTTTTGTTGTCGCTTCATCGCCATCAATATCGGGGAAAACATTGATGATGCTATCGCGAAACAAAAGTTCGTAGGCAAATAGATTTTTATCTATATCTAATATGGGCTGCCTAGCTGCGTAAAAGTACATTCAAATTCCTAATTAATGCTATGTTATAAAAAATAATTTTATTATTTTTATTTAGTATTATTGTTTAGTTAACTTAATTTTCACATTAGCTGATTCATTTATAACACAAATAATTGTTAATACTTACGAAAAACATGGAATCAATTATTAACTAAGCCTATTATTGTTGTTCACGTTCAATTGAGTAGCAATGTGCTATTTATTTGAACAGTTTTAATGCCAAACAAATTAATTACCGTTAAGTGGTAAAATAAAGTAGTTTGATTGGCATAATGTTTTTCGGAGGTTAAATGGCTGTAGGAACGATGATTTCATTGGCACTATACTTTGTTGTTATGTTGGGAATAGGTATTTATGCCTATAGAAAATCAACTAGCGATGTATCTGGTTTTATGCTTGGAGGACGTAGTTTAGGACCTGGGGTAACAGCGCTTTCTGCCGGGGCCTCTGACATGAGCGGTTGGATGCTAATGGGTGTACCCGGGTTAATGTTCACAGTAGGCTTGAGCAGTGCTTGGATTTCTTTTGGTTTAGTCCTAGGTGCTTATTTAAATTACCTTATCGTAGCACCAAGATTAAGAACTTATACCGAGATGGCAAATGATTCGATTACTTTGCCCGATTTTTTCGAAAATCGCTTTGCTGATAGCTCACACGCACTTCGCATCACTTCTTCGATTGTTATTATTTTATTTTTTACCTTATATACTTCTTCAGGCATTGTTGCCGGTGGTAAATTATTTGAAAGTTCGTTTGGCCTAACCTATGAAGTAGGTTTATATATTACCGCTGGTGTTGTTGTACTTTATACACTTTTTGGTGGTTTTTTAGCCGTGAGTCTGACTGATTTTGTACAAGGCTGTATTATGTTTGTTGCCTTGGTGCTTGTGCCCATTGTCGCGATCTCTGATGTTGGAGGTACTGACGCTATGATGCAAGCTATTGAAAAGGTCGACCCCACATTCATAGACTTATTTAGTGGTGTCACTATTATCACCATAATTTCTGCCATGGCATGGGGATTAGGTTATTTTGGTCAGCCTCACATTATTGTACGCTTTATGGCTATTCGTTCGGTAGAAGATGTACCGGCAGCCAGAAGAATTGGTATGAGTTGGATGATCGTTTCATTGTGTGGTGCTATGGCTACGGGTCTTGCCGGTGTGGCTTACGCGGCTAAAGTAGGCTTGGTAGTTGATGATGCGGAAACAATATTTATCTTATTAGGGCAGGTACTGTTTCACCCTCTTATCGCTGGCTTTATTCTAGCGGCGATTCTAGCGGCGATTATGAGCACCATTTCTTCGCAATTATTGGTGACATCAAGTTCATTAACGGGCGATATTTATCAAGCCTTTTTGAATAAGAACGCTAGTGAAAAGCAATTAGTCTTGGTTGGCCGCATATCAGTCGCCTTGGTAGCCATTGTCGCTATTTTTCTTGCTTACGATAGAGAAAGCTCAATATTAACTTTAGTCAGTAATGCTTGGGCCGGTTTCGGTGCTGCATTTGGACCCTTGGTTATTATGAGTCTGTACTGGAAGAAAATGAATCGACATGGTGCATTAGCCGGTATGTTGACAGGAGCTATTACCGTTTTAGTGTGGATATATGCGCCTATAACGCTAAATGGTCAGCACCTTAGTGACGTGATGTATGAAATTGTACCTGGCTTTATTATGGCCAGTATTGCTATTGTATTGGTCAGTCGTTTAACAACAAAAGAGCAACCAGAAATAGAGAAATTATTTGATGAGGTTGTTGCTAAACATAGTTAAATATAGCTAAACACTAAAATAAGCTGATAGAGATAGCTTTTAGTTTTAAGTTATTAGCTGTCAGCTGTCAGTCAAAACTTTAAATTCTTAAGTAGTGTTAAGTAAGTTATAGAAGCCGTTAATCTAGATTAACGGCTTTTTTTTTGATGTCTTCGTTCTGAGTAATAGTTTTTTAAGCTGACGTTTTTAATATCTGCCTATTGTTAAACCGTGGAATTTAAACCCAAGCCATTAAGCCAGTTCTTACTTAGCGTTTGCCAGAGCTTTGAGAATAAATAGAACTTTGTATAGTTACTACCTATGTAAGAAAACTATGAGTGGTTATCAATGTCTGCAGTAATTAACACATGGATGTAGGTATTCAGGTTCAGTCTGAAACGATGAACCTGTAATCTAAGCTTTTTTAAGTTTGCTAAGTAGTAAGGGGTTTATTGGCATGAGTATAAGTTTGACTACTAAATTGACCAAGTAATATGATCACTCACTCGTTCCTGCCACTGCTTTATAGGCTCGTTCTTATCACCGACTACAATGATATTTGAATGATTAAAGTTTAATGACCGACCTTGTAACTTATCATTAGCAAAATTAGCAATAAACTTAATGTCTTCGTCATCGGGTAAAATAAAAATATTGACCGGACTTGATTGACCTTGAAACACTAAATGCAGGCTTTTACTGCCATCAAATCGACAATAATCAGCGAAGATTAAGCTACCAAAGGTACTATCAAAACTGCCCTTAAATTTCGCCATTTTCTCATTTAATGAGGCCAGTGTTACCCTTGGCTGATCATTGTTAGAGAAGTGTGATGCCTCATGATTAACATGCGCAATAGCATAGTCACCCAGGTTTTTATAGGTGCTAGAGAACATCATAAAGTTAGCAGTTAAGCCCATCACTAGTGCAACAGATGCTGCCATCGACAAACGTACACGTGTTTTACGTTTTTGTTGCTGATGGCTAGCAAAAGTTTGTCGTAAAATTAATTTATTAGTTAAATCTTCAGGCACGGGGATATGCATGGCTTGCGCGATTTTATCTTCTAATGTGTCAAGTTCTTGCGAAAATTTTTGTTTTGCCGAATCACTTTTAATCGCGGCCTTGATAGCATCATCACGGTTATTTGGATCTGCTAGTAAACTGCGTCTAAATTTTAAGTCATCCATTGTGTAGACCTCTTAATTTTGGCTCGTCGTCTACGGCCTCTTTCAATTGATTGCGTGCGCGAAATAATCGTGTCATTACGGTATTTTTATTGAGTGACAAGATGCTGGAAATTTCTTCACCACTGAAACCACCAATCACTTGTAAAACTAAGGGTTCACGATACTCTTCAGGCATTTGTGCTATTTTTTCCCGTAGCCAATAGTGTTCAATTTCCTGTTCGCTACTGGTGGCTTTGACATCGGCAATAGTGGCTTCTTCATATTCGCTCATGTCAAAACGCTTACGCTCAAAACGACGAGCGTTTTCTCTGCGCAGAATAGTGATTAACCATGACTTTGCCGCCTTTTCGTCTTTCAACGAGTCAAGCGCGCGCCATGCACGTAAAAATGTTTCTTGCACTAAATCTTCGGCAATATGCTTATCGTGGCATAACCAGTAGCCATATCGATATAAATCTGCATGTAATGCTTTAACGAGTGCTTCGTATCTAACTTGTTTTGTCGCCATGTTGTAAAAGACCTTAGGCTTTGTCATTTTATTTCACACAGATGCATTTATTTACGTAGTTCCACTATAGCTCAAATAACTGTTTGAAATTTAATTGAATTAACGTTTGCTAGATATAGCTGTTGTTAAAAAAATTTTAAGTTAAAAGTGATATTTTTTAGTGGTAGGTTTTTAACGGTAAATTTTTTTGGGTCTATGAGGTTAATTGTTTGCTTAACGCTTGACGGACTAAAGTCCGACCTACAAAAAAATCGCCAAGGTTGCATTGTCATCCATAGTTTTTTTGTAGATTGGACTTTAGTTCATTAAGTTAAATAAAATTTAACTACCTTTGACACAAAAGTCGACCTTTAATAGGCCGGAATTTGTGTTGAACAGGTGGTTTCAATAAAGCTAATGTAGAGAAGCTTGATTGCTAGGCGCTGCTAAGGATTAATGCTGATATCAGCCTCGGGTGATTTGCTGAGTTTACTTTTATGCAGTGCTTGAATGGCAAGGATCAGCTTGTTGCCTGACCAAGCACTTGGATTTTTTCCATAATAGCTTTGTTGCAACTCAATAATAGCGTTAGACAGTGCCGGGTCGTTAAAATAATCGTGCAATGAGTCAAGTGTTGTTAGTACTTGGCTTTGATTATCGCCTAATGATTGTGATTGAGAGCGTGCCCATGGCAGCAAACAGGCTAAGGCTAATTCGCCATTATTTTTCTTACAGGCAGCTAAGATAGCAAGATGAGCATTATTGACCTTAGTGTTAGTTTCACTATTGGCTTGCTTAGGCTTAAAAGGGCGCTTTGCTGTGATATACCAAGCCAATAAGGTGAGTAGCCATAAGGCTAGAAATAGCCATTGTAAGAAGCTGTTTTGCTGAATAATTACGCTTTCTACAAGCTTGGGTGTTGTTGGGTTTTCAAGATTCATGCGCGGTGGTTGCTGAATGGTACTTGGGGCTATATCAGCGTTGGGTAATACGATGATTTTTTGCCCTGCTATTGTGGCTATTTCTGCTTTATTAGTGACGGTATTCCACCAAGGAATACTAATTTCGGGTAACTGATATTCACCGGCTTTACTGGCAACAATGGCAAAGTTAACCACTTTTTGGCTGACTAAACGTTCATTGTTTAGACCAGTATGTAGCTTAGCTTGATCTGGGTACACTTTTAGTCCTTGCGGAACTTTCATGGTAATTTCAGGTAGTTGCTCTTCTGAAAGCCCCACTGCGGTAAGTGTAATGGTGCGAGTGATCGGTTCGCCCACTTTAAATTTTCTTGGCGCGGGTTGAAACTCTTGCTGTAAAGCGAATAATTCGCTGGGCAACCATAGCCCGCTAACTTGCGCTGGAATAGCTTTAATCGTTAACGCTATATCGTCACCTACGACACTAACTGGTTTAGTATCAGCAAAACTTAAAAAGTTAGATCGCCTTGCCGAAGCTTTGATGATCTCGCCAGAAAAAATCGGTGCTTTTAATATCATATCACCACTTTTTTGTGGGCTAATGGCGTACACGCGTTCAATAACGCGATAACGTTTACCTTTGATAATACTTTCTGATTCTTTGTCTTTGCCGATTTGTAAAATATTCGCGCTGACTAGGCTTGGCTCGCTTAAACTGCCACGCTTTAATTCTGCAGCGAAGTGTAGCTTTACGGTTAGCGTTATTTGCTGTTGAACGTATAAGTCGGTGGCAGAGGCTTGTGTGGTGATAAATAGGTCTTGCTGGTTTGAAGTGGCTGATTCGTTTGCCGCTAGTGAATTAATGGTGATGATTTGTGTTTTGAAACCATTAATGTCAAACGCGGGTATCACTAGCTCACCTGAACTTCGAGGTACTAACACCGTATTCCATGTGGTGGTGCGTGTGGTATCAAAATTGATCATGCTAGTTTGTGAGCTAACCGATGTTCTACCGACAATAAAGTCAGTTAATAGTGCTGATGTATCTAAGGCGTTTGCGTTAACATCATCATCGGCGGTAATGGTTAATATTATTGATTCATTAGCCATGGTCAGGCTTTTATCAACCGATGCGCTGACTTTTGTTAATGCGTAGCTATGACATGATAATAAAATAGCCAACAAAGAAATTATAACTTTTACCACTTTTTCTTAACTCCTACATTTCGACGATCTTGACTACGTTTTTGATACTCTAACTGCATTTTATTTCTCAGTAACATATAGGGGTCATCAGTGACTTTGTTGAGTAATTGTTGATGTTTTTGTTCGGTTTCTTTGGCCAATTGTTCGGCTAGCTCTTTGGCTGCTAGGCTTTGTGCATCGTTTGAATCTTCAGGGGGTTTCGCTTCTTGTGCATTTTTAGCTTGCTGTTGTTCTGATTGCTGTTGTTTATCGCGGTCAGTTTCTTGCTGATTTTTTTGCTCTTGGCCTTCTTCAGCATCTTTTTGCGCAGAAGATTCATCTTGTTTGCCTGGGTCTTGTTTTTCTGAGTTCTGTTGATTTTGCTGCTGATCGCTGTCTTTGCTGTCTTGGCTGTCACCGTCTTGGTTTTCACCTGGTTGGTCATTGTCTTGCTGGTCATTTTTCTGTTCTTCGTCACCTGATTCTTGCTCTTGCTGTTCTTGTTCTTGTTTTAACTTTTCAAGCAAGGCTTTATTAGCTTTTGCATCGGCTAAGTTTGGGTCGCGCTGTAAGGCTTGTTCATAGGCCGCTATCGCATCGTCAAATTTTTCTAATTTAGCTAAAGCATTACCTTGATTAAATAGCGCCTCTGCGCTGTTTTCTTGTTTAAATGCAGCTAAGGCTTGTTGGTAATCACCGGCTTTGTAGTAGGCACTACCTTGCCACTGTGGGTTTTTAAATTGTTCTGCTGCTTGCTGATATTGCTCACTGTTAAAGTGCGCTTGACCTTGTTGATCTTTAGTTTTCCAAAGATCTTGCCAAATATCAGCCTGAGCTTGGTTATTGGGTATTAACATTAAAGCAAACGGCAGGGTTGCTAGTAGTGCGCCACGTCTAAAATAACTTAACACCATAGGCAAAATTAATAACAGCAGGTAGGGGCCAAACTCTTGCCATTGATCGCCGGTATTTTCACTGGCTTTGGTGTTGTCTGCGTCTATGTCAGTGCTGAGCGGTTTGAAGGTTAGTCGTTCAATATCCTTGTTGTTCTGGGTCAGGGTGGCGTAGTTGCCTCTACCGCGTTGAGCTAGGCCCTGTAATGCTTGGGCTGTTAACTTAGGCACAATAATCGCGCCATTGTCATCTTTCATCAGTTCGCCATTACTGAGTTTAATGGGCGCACCAGTTTTTGTACCAATGCCAAGAATATTAAGCCGATAAGGATGATCGCGTGACCATTGGGTTATATCTTGAATATCAATGTTATCGATACCGTCAGTGAACCAATAAATATCGCCGTCTTTATGACCGGCATTGATTAACATTTCATTGGCCAGTGCCAATGCAGCAAATGGGTTGCTACCCAGTACCGGCATAAGTTCGGGGCTTAATGAGGGTAAAAGTAATTTTATGTTATTACTGTCATCGGTTAACGGACTAATATTAAAAGCATCGCCCGCATAGGCAATAAGACCGATTTCACCGTCTTTAATACTATCGAGTAAATCTATGGCTTTATAACGTGCGCGTGTCAGGCGATTAGGAGCAACGTCGGTGGCATACATAGAATACGACATGTCCATGATCAGCACTGAGCCTTGTGCTACTTGATACACCGGCTGTGGTAGTTTTTGCCAACTCGGTCCCGCCATGGCTAAAATTGACAGTAAGCCGATTAAAAACGGTAACAGCAATGAGTTAGATTTTGCTTTAGCGTTACCTTGCACTAATACTTTTGCTAAATGTGCCGGTAACAGTTGCTGCCAGCCTGACTGCTTAATACGCAGTTTTTTTAACATAAACAGCATTAAAAATAAGCCAATGATAGCTAATAGCCAGAGTGGGCGAATAAAATGAAAGTCAGCCATATTAATCCGTCACTCCGGTTGCTGCTTTTTTGTTGAGGAAAAATTGACCATTGGAGATGCTCTTAGTTAACAGCGTGAGTAGGCTTATTAGTAACGCTAAGCCTAAAGGCCAGTGGAATAAAGCGGTTAAAGGTCGCATTTGTTGTTGTTCTTGTTCTACGGGTTCAAGAGCGTCCAATAGTTGATAAATTTCACTCATGTCTTCACTGGCGCGAGCGCGAAAATAATAACCACCGGTTTCATCAGCCAGGCGTTGTAAAGACTCCTCATCAAGGTCACTTGAAGGGTTGACGCGACGAGCGCCAAATAATGAGTTTTGCACCATCACATCAGCGCCAATACCAATAGAGTATATGGTGATGTTTTTTGCCACGGCTAATTCAAGCGCTTGGTCGGGGGTAATTTTACCCGCGGTATTTTGACCATCGGTGAGTAACAATAAAACCCTATTCGATTCTTTTTTTTCATCAAAGCGTTTAACCGCAAGTGCGATAGCGTCACCAATCGCGGTTTTTTTTCCGACTAAACCCAACACGGTTTCATCAAGCATTTGTTGCACGGTTTTACGATCAAAGGTCATCGGCGTTTGCATATAAGCATCGTCAGCGAATAAGATCAAACCTAACCTGTCACCACTGCGTCGTGCGATAAATTCACCCAATAATTTTTTTAACATATTAAGACGATTAACGCTGCGGCCATTGAGGCTCATGTCTTCTACTTGCATACTGCCGGATAAATCAACCGCGATCATCATTTCGCGTCCTTCAGTGGGTACATTGACGGATTCACCTAGCCATTGTGGCTGAGTGCTCGCCAGTACCAGTAACAACCAAATAAGGCTGAGTATGAGTATTGATGACTTTTTCTTTTCGGGGGCAAACTCTGTTGTCTGAATACCTTTAATGATGGTGGGCATTCTAAGTGGCGCGGCTTGTACTTGTTTTTTAGCCGGTAACCAATAGACAAGTAACGGCAGCGGTAGGGCGATTAAGGCCCAGAGGAAATCAAAATGGATCATGATTTTGCTCCGTCATTTTCAATCACCACGTTAGCTGATTTATCTGCTGCTGGGCTGTTATGCAAGGTAGTTTTTGCGTTTTTAATTGTTGCAGGCGCTAACCTAGCTAACTCTTTTTTTGGTGGTAAAGCATGACTAAGCCATAATTTCGCTGCGCTTGAAAATTCAGCCGATATTTTGCTTGCCGTAGTATTTGCCGTAGTACTTTGGTAAACAGAAACAAAGTGTTCGGCGCTAAGTTCAGTAAATTTTTGCTGATGCTTAGTGGGTAATGTGGCGATTAAAAAGCTTTTAAAAGCATGGCCGGTTAAGTGTGCGACTTGTGATCGTGGAAAGTATTGTAAAGCCGCCCATTTTAGTAAGGCTACCATAGCGCTGATGTCAGTTGCTGTTGATAATTGTTTGAGTGCCATTTTTTGCGCCTGACGTTTAATCATGGCTTGTCGCAGTTTTAATAGGCCATAAATGATTATCGCTAAAACAATAACGGCTAAAAGCCACCAACCTGGTGCGATAGGGTAACCGTGCACATTGGCCGGTAGATGAATATCACTTAATTGTGCTAGCGGATCCATGACGCTACTCCGCGATGTAATTGAGTTTCGAGTGCTTCACTGGCACAAAAGTGCAGTAAGCGCACGCCAGCTTTGGTTAGTTTTTCTTCTTTGGTGTTACTTAAATTCAGAGCTTGTTGATGATATTTTTCAGCCAGTGCTGGGTCACCGAGTATTAATTGTTGACGCTCATCACTATCATCACCATTAGTGATGCCAACGCTAATTTTATGTTTACTTTCTGGCAGTTTTTGTTCGAGTGGATCGCTGAGCAAGCAAACGACTAATTCACAATGTCGAGTAATATGAGCTAAATGGCGCACCGCTTCATCCGTGAGATTAAAGGCATCGGTGATCAGATAAACTAAGCTACCAGGTTTAGCGAGTTGGCGTAGGCGCGCACAGTTTTGTTCAAAGGCTAATATTGCTTGTTCACGGTCTAAGGGCTCGCTAGCAATAGTTAAAGAATCAGCGTGTTTCTGGACTAACGCATGCAAGTAATGCAAAACACCTTGTTGTCTGCTACGGGGTTTTAATTCTTGGTGACTGTGTTGGTTAAAGACAATACCGCCAATGCGATCGCCGCGTGACTTGGCATGCCAAGCCACTAAGGATGCAACATGCGCTGCTTGCACTGATTTAAAAAGTAAACGGCTACCAAAAAGCATGCTGGTGCTTAAGTCGGTGGCAATAAGCACGGGGCGTTCCACTTCTTCATGAAATAATTTTGTGTGTGTTTTTCCTGTGCGAGCCGTTACCCGCCAGTCAATAGCACGAATGTCGTCACCATTTTGATAATGGCGAACTTCATCAAACTCCATGCCTCGGCCTTTGCTGCGGGCGAGATAATTGCCTGACATTTTGCCACGTAAACTTTTCGAGGCGGCTAAATTAATCAGTGAGCTTTTAGCCTGATAACGAATTAACTCTTCAATGGTTAATTCGATGCCATTACTGACCAGTTCATTAAGCAATGATTGCGGGTTGTTTTGCTCGGTCGATTTTTTTTGATTAAACCACATAAAGGTAACTTGCGCTTAGGCAACCGCCACTAAGCTGAGTAAGTGATCAAGTAGTTGATTACTACTGATACCTTCTGCTTCAGCTTGATAAGTCATTATTATGCGGTGACGTAATACGTTGTGGAAAACCGCTTGGACATCTTCAGGGCTAACAAAGTCTCGGTTATTTAGCCAAGCTCTTGCTCGTGCACAGCGGTCAAGTGCGATAGTAGCGCGCGGGCTAGCACCGTAGGCAAGCCATTGTTTTAATTTGTCGTCGTACTTTTCTGGATGACGAGTTGCCATGATCAAATCAACGATATAGTTTTCCACCGCTGGCGCCATATGAATTTGCATGGTTTCTTTGCGAGCAGAAAAAATATCAGCCTGAGTCATTTTTTGAATGGCTTTTGTTGCTACTTTTAATGCTTCACCGCGGTTAAGTTTTAAAATTTCTAACTCACTAGCGGCATCAGGATAATCGATTTCAACATGCATCAAAAAACGGTCAAGTTGCGCTTCAGGCAGGGGATAAGTGCCTTCTTGCTCAATCGGGTTTTGTGTTGCCATGACTAAAAATAATTCAGGTAAGGGGTAAGTATTGCGGCCCACCGTAATTTGGCCTTCCGCCATCGCCTCTAATAAGGCAGACTGAACTTTTGCCGGCGCGCGGTTTATTTCATCGGCTAAGACTAGGTTACGAAATAATGGTCCGGGTTGAAAAACAAAGGTACCATCTTCGGGGCGATAGATATCGGTGCCGGTTAAATCTGCTGGTAATAAATCAGGGGTAAACTGAACGCGATGAAAGTCTGCTTCGATACCTTGCGCTAATGCGTTAACCGCACGAGTTTTTGCTAAACCCGGAGGACCTTCTACAATAAGATGTCCATCAGCTAAAAGCGCTATCAGTAAGTTTTCAACAAGGGCGTGCTGTCCAATAATTTGTGAAGATAAATGTTCTTTTAATGAGGAAAAGTGTTCAATAGCCATAGTTTATCGTTCTTATTGATTAAAAAAGTTTAAGTCAGCAGGTCTGACACATAAGTTGATATAAGGTTCAGCTTTTAAAAAAACAACCATCAGGACAAAATTGTAGGGTTTTTTCTTTATCTTTTTAGTTACTTGGTGTGTTCTTGGTATCTTCCTAGTATAAGTTTGCTTATATTTTGAAGCTAATGATTGAATTATTTCTATAGTTGGTTAGAATTATCACAAATCCGAAGAGGTCTGACCTCTTGAGTGTTGCAACAAGATGGAATTAAAAATGACAAAATCAAAATTAATAACCGGCAGTGGAGAGCGCATAGCTATAGTCGCAGGCTTACGTACGCCGTTTGCAAAACAAGCGACTGCTTTTCATGGTGTTCCTGCTGTCGACTTAGGCAAAATTGTTGTCAATGAATTACTACAAAAACATGACGTTGACCCAAAAATTATCGACCAGTTAGTGTTTGGGCAAGTGGTGCAAATGCCAGAAGCGCCAAATATTGCCCGTGAAATTGTGCTAGGTACTGGAATGAATGTTCATACTGATGCTTATAGTGTTTCTCGTGCCTGTGCGACTAGTTTTCAATCTGCCGTTAATGTTGCTGAGTCAATTATGGCGGGTTTTGTTGATGTCGGTATTGCAGGTGGTGCTGACTCTTCGTCTGTTGCGCCCATTGGTGTGTCGAAGAAATTTGCTCGCACTTTATTAGATTTAAGTAAAGCCCGCTCATTTGGTGCAAAAATGGCGCTTATTCGCCAGCTTAACTTTAAGGATATATTACCTGTACCTCCGGCTGTTGCCGAATATTCTTCTGGTTTGTCAATGGGCCATACTGCAGAACAAATGGCAAAAACACATGGTATTACCCGTGAAGCACAAGATGCATTAGCGCATCGCTCACATACTTTAGCCACGAAAAGCTGGCAAGAAGGTAAGCTAGCCGGTGAGGTGATGACCGCCCATAGCGAACCCTATAAGTCATTTATCGAGAGAGATAATTGTATTCGTGAAAACTCAGAGTTAGCCAGTTATGCCAAATTACGCCCCGTTTTTGATCGCAAACACGGTACGGTAACGGCGGCGACAAGTACGCCGCTAACCGATGGCGCTTCTGCCATTTTAATGATGCGTGAAGGCCGAGCTAAAGAACTAGGTTATAAACCTTTAGGCTACATTCGCAGTTACGGCTTTGCCGCGATTGATGTTTGGGAAGATATGCTAATGGGGCCAAGTTATGCTTCGCCAATCGCCTTACAGCGTGCCGGCATGAATTTAGCCGATGTAGATTTAATTGAAATGCATGAAGCCTTTGCGTCACAGGCGTTGGCCAACGTGAAAATGTTTGCCAGTAACAAGTTTGCCCAAACGCATTTAGGGCGTGATAAAGCCATTGGTGAAATTGATATGGACAAATTCAATGTCATGGGTGGTTCGTTAGCTTATGGTCATCCGTTTGCAGCAACAGGTACTCGATTGATTGTACAAACATTGAATGAATTAAACCGTCGTGGCGGCGGTGTTGGCTTAACCACAGCTTGTGCAGCTGGTGGTTTAGGCGCGGCTATGATTGTGGAGACAGATTAATGACTGATGTAACAAATAGTGAACAACCAGAAAATAATAAAAGCTTTAGTTTAGCTCGCCAAGAAAATGGTATAGCGCATTTGATCATGGACGTTAAAGGCGACTCTATGAACACTTTAAAAGCTGAATTTTCTGATGAGATCGCGGAAATATTAAAAGAGATTCGCGAAGACAAGTCGATTACTGGCTTAGTATTAGCCAGTGGTAAAGCGGATTCTTTTGTCGCCGGCGCCGATGTGCATATGTTGGCCAATTGTACTTCTGCTGCACAAGCCACGGCTTTGTCACGTCAAGGGCAAATGATTTTTGATCAACTGGAAAACTTATCAATCCCGGTTGTTGCTGCAGTGCATGGCGCTTGTTTAGGTGGCGGATTAGAGCTTGCTATGGCGTGTCATGCCATCGTTTGTAGTGACAGCCCAAAAACCGCCTTAGGCTTGCCTGAAGTGCAATTAGGTTTACTGCCAGGTGGTGGTGGCACACAACGATTACCCAAACGTGTTGGTATTCAAAAGTCATTAGATATGATGCTAACCGGTAAGCAATTACGTGCTAAGCAAGCATTAAAAGCAGGCTTGGTAAATGATGTAGTGCCGCAGAGTATTTTGCTAAAAGCTGCAGAGCAGCTGGCGCTTTCTGGTAAGGTAAAACCTAAAGCTCGCCAATTATCAATGATGGATAAGTTACTTGAAGGTAATAGCGTAGGCCGAAATATTTTATTCTCTAAAGCGACAAAAATGGTATTAGGTCAAACTAAAGGTAACTATCCTGCGCCTTTAAAAATAATTGATTGTATTCGTGCCGGTGTTGAGCAAGCTGCTTCAAAAGGTTATCAAGTGGAAGCTGATCATTTTGGTCAATTAGTGATGAGTGATGTTTCTGTTCAGCTTAGACAACTATTTTTTGCGACCACAGATATGAAAAAAGAGCAGGGAGTTGAAGGTGTGGCGCCTAAAAAAATAACTAATACCGCAGTGCTTGGTGGCGGTTTGATGGGTGGAGGTATCGCTTTTGTCACAGCAACAAAAGCTAAATTACCTGTGCGGATAAAAGATATTTCAAATCAAGGTATCAGCCATGCCTTAAAATATGGTTATGATTTGTTAAACAAAAAAGTTAAACGCCGTTTTATGCGTCATAGCGAAATGCAAAGTCAATTAGCGCTAATAACTGGTACGACAGAATATACTGGTTTTGGCAATGTTGATCTTGTTGTTGAAGCGGTGTTTGAAGATTTAACCTTAAAACAAAAAATGCTGGCGGATATTGAAAGCCATTGTAAAGAAGGTACTATTTTCGCCAGTAACACTTCAAGCTTGCCAATAGGCCAAATAGCAGAGCACGCTTTACGACCTGAAAATGTTATTGGTCTACATTACTTTTCACCGGCTGACAAAATGCCGTTAGTGGAAATTATCGCTCACGATAAAACCTCTGATCAAACGATTTCGACCACAGTCGCATTTGCTAAGCAGCAAGGCAAAACACCGATTGTGGTAAAAGATAAAGCCGGCTTTTATGTTAACCGTATTTTAGCGCCTTATTTAAATGAAGCCGCGATGTTATTGCTTGAAGGTTGCTCTATTAAAGCGCTTGATAAAGCTATGGTTAAATTTGGTTTTCCCGTTGGACCTATGCAGCTATTAGATGAAGTGGGTCTTGACGTTGGTGCTAAAATCGGTCCAATTCTACAAGCAGAATTAGGGGATAGGTTTGCTCCACCAACGGCATTTTCTAAATTAATTGATGATGGCCGTTTAGGTAAAAAAACTAAAAAAGGCTTTTATCAATATAATACTAAAAGTAAGAAGAAATTAGTCGATGAAAGTGTATATGCCTTGCTAGGGCTTAAGGTGAGCAATACCACGGTTACTGACGCACAAGCTGAGCGCTGTGTTTATATGATGCTTAATGAAGCAGCTCGTTGTTTAGATGAAGATATTATCCGCAATGCCCGTGACGGCGATATTGGCGCTATTTTTGGTATAGGCTTTCCGCCTTTCCTTGGTGGACCCTTTAAATATATGGATAAGATTGGCGCAGTAACTTTAGTGAGTAAATTAACCCAATGGCAAGCTGAATTTGGTGAGCGATTTACGCCTTGTGATGCTTTAGTGAAAATGGCAGAGCAAAATGAAAGCTTTTATAATTAGCCGATACTCTGGCTAACATTACTTTGTACGGTATTTATTTACCGCTAAGGTGGTGACAATTGATTTACTAAGGGGCAATTTATTGCCTCTTTTTTTATTGTTTTTTGAAATAGGAGGCTATTAATTTGAGATAATAAGCTCACAATAAAACACATAGTTTTTGAATAATTACTCTAAACTTGTTAAAATGCACATGTGTGTTGGTTTTTTTACTTTTCAAGTCTAATTTTTCAAAGTGAGTAGAGCATGATTTTGTTATTCAGCGGGGTATTAAGCGTTGTTTTTTCTTTGTTTTTTTATTGTCAGGCCATCAGTAGTGGCTTAGGTATAAAGCGATGGGCAATAGCCGGTTTAATGTTTGGTCCTTTTGTTTGGCCCATGTTCTGCATGAAAAAACGTGTAAAGATATACCAGCGTTTTGGCTTTGATTGCTTGTTATTTCCAGCATAATAAAAAATATAGCCTGTTTTAATGTCAGTAACTTTTAATTTATAAAGACGCTAACTTCCTTGTAGCGTAGTGTCTAATAATCTTTATAAATATCAACAGGCTTTATAAGGTCTTAATTCCACCAAGTACTTGCAGGCATTTCTTTTATTTCGATGCTTGCAGCAATAGCGTTTTCAGTCTTCGCAGTCATAAATAATGATTTAATTAAATTAATCATAAAGCCTCCTAGATACGAACAGTGCCACGACGAGTGCCTATTTCTTCTACACTGGTCCCCTGTGCATTAATGCGAACAGTGCCGCGTCTAGTGCCAACTTCTTCTACATTGATACCCTGAGCATCAATACGAACAGTGCCGCGTCTAGTGCCAACTTCTTCTATATTGATACCCTGAGCATCAATACGAACAGTACCTCGACGAGTACCAACTTTTTCTCCTTTGGTACTATTAGCATCAATGCGAACAGTGCCGCGTCTAGTGCCGGCTACATCAAGGTTTAAATGATTTACAGTTACAGCAGTTGGTGTACCTGACATCACCAAAGATAAAATTAATGAACTAAGCATGGTATTCCTTATTATTATTAAATTAAATTAAATTAAATTCAATAAGAGTAAAGCGAAAATCGTGCCAACAATAAAACCCTTGATACACAGGGGTTTTACACAATTTTTACATGAAAATTACATCGCCAAAAAGTTGACGAATATGTTTAAATGGCATTTTTTCCAAATGAAGTGGATTTATTGGCAATTTGAAAAGAAAGCAGATATTTTTGGAAGTCACCTTTAGGTAGCGGTTTACTATAAAGGTAGCCTTGTAATTGCTCGCAACGTAAGCCAGATAAAAAACTCAACTGCTGATTGGTTTCAACGCCTTCTGCGACCACTTGCATACCTAAGTTATGTGCGATGGTCACTATAGTTGCCACCATATTCCGTCCTTGCTCTGAGGTTTCAATATCATCAACAAAGGCTTTGTCTATTTTTAACGTATTTAAGGGGAATTTTTTCAAATAGGCCAGTGAAGAATAACCCGTACCAAAATCGTCCAGTGATAAATGGATGCCCATCGCACGAATTTGTAACATAGTATCAATCGCTTTTTGTGGTGAGTCCATTACCGTGCCTTCAGTGATCTCTAGCTCAAGATATTTTGCCAGTAAGCCACTTTCTTTTAACGTATCAGCAATCATGGCCACCAAATTCGGTTGGGTAAACTGCACTGCCGAAAGGTTAACCGCGACACGCCCGTCAAAAAGCCCGGTATCGACCCATTTTTTAGTGGCAAAGCATGCTTTGCGTAAAACCACCTCACCAATATCTATAATTTGCCCTGTTTCTTCTGACACAGGAATAAATACCACTGGGCTTATTATGCCTTTATTTGGTGTTTCAAAACGAACCAAGGCCTCCATACCTGCTATTTTACCGGTAGCAATCTCGATTTTTGGCTGATAAAAAACCGAAAATAAATCTTCCTTTAATCCGTGTCGAATTAAGCTTTCTATTTGCAGGCGTTTAACGGCGGTTTTATTCATTGAGTCGCTGAAAAATTGGTATTTATTACCACCCGTGTTTTTCGCATGGTACATGGCCGTATCGGCATTTTTCAGGAGCTCTTGTGGACTCGCGCCGTCTTCAGGGTAAATTACGATACCAATACTACTATAAAGCACAATTTCTTGGCTTTTAAGCCTAAGCGGTAGTGCAATAGATTTTAAAACTTCTTTGGCGATGTGGGTGATGGTATGAAGATCATTAGTATTCTCAACAATTAAACTAAATTCATCGCCACCTAAACGATAAACCGTATCTTGACTTCGCCCTAGAATTTTAATGCGTTCGGCCACTTTGCATAGCAAAACATCGCCAACTTCGTGTCCTAATGAGTCATTAACTTTTTTAAAGTTATCTAAATCAAACACCAGTAAGGCATGTGGTACTTTACTGCTAACTAATTTTTGTTGGTTGGCTTGAAAATAAGCACGATTCGGTAACCCAGTTAAGGTGTCGGTATTAGCAAGTTTTCTTAATTCTGCTTCTGTTTGTTTACGCTTGGTTATATCAGAAAAAACGCCGACAAAGTGTGATATATTGCCACTGTCGTCACGAATTATATCGATATTAAAGTCAGTTGAATAAATCTCGTCATTGTCACGTTTACTTTTTATTTCACCGTGCCAACTACCTTGGGTTATTAAATGCTGTTTAACCTTTTGATTAAAGCTATCAGGATATTGTTCAAAATTAAGTAAAGTCCCTTGCATTTGTAACTTATTTTTACCGGTTATATTTTGAAATGCTTTATTAATATCAACCACAGTAAATTGACGGTCATAAATAACAATCGCGTCTGAAATATTCTCGATACATTTTGCAAAAAGTTTTAAACGTTCATCGGCGCGTTTAATTTGACTAATATCTTTTAAGGTCCCTGTCATTCGGCTGGGTTTGTTTTTTTCATCTCGTTCAACAATTTTTCCACGGTCGAGCACACAGATCCATTTTTCGTTTTTATCTTTAACACGATAGGTCGCCTCAAAGTGTTCGCTATTGTCTTCCATGTGCTGGTTTAAAGCTTCTCGTACTCGTGGGATGTCGTGTTGGTGGATGTTGGTTTCATCTTTGCCAACATTTCGCTTGCCATCTTGCGGGAATTCTAAAATTCCCCAGATATTTGAACGGAATATTTTTCCACTTTTGATATTCCAATCCCACATTTCATCACCACTACCCCACAGTGATAATTTAAGTCGCTCTTCACTTAATTTAATCTGTAAGTGATATAAGCGTTTATGGCGAACTTGTTGCAATATATAGGCAATTATTAACAAGATAACAAGGCTATAGAATAATAGTGCGCTCCGCGATAACCACCAAGGTGGCATGACTGTAATATCTAATGATTTTATTGAACTTTCTTGACTACTTTGTAAGTCATATGCTTGCACTTCAAAGGTATAATCACCTGAACTTAAGTTAGTGTATGTAGCTCTTTGATTGTTTTTACCAGAATCGATCCATTTATCTTCTAATCCAACTAACCGGTAACGATAATTAAGTTGATTGGGTAGTTTGGTGTTTGGTGTGATGAATTCAATGCTAAATTGTGATTGAGTATGCTGTAGAGTTAAAGTACTTAAATAATTTGGAGCTTGATCTAAAAAAAATTCTTTCCCTAATACGTTAGGCTGTGTGTTTTTTCCTACGGGCACTTGCTTATTTGCAATCAATATATTTGATATACTAGGTGTTACTGTAAGTTGTTTTATTTGAGAAACTTCTTGAGGGATGAAGGTATGAAAACCATTTACTCCACCAAAAAAAATAGTATCCCTAGATGTTAGTAAAGAGCTATCGCTAATGTATTCATTGTCACTTAAGAGCATGTCTTTATTAAAAGTTCTGATTAATTGGTTTGTGGGGTTAACTGAATTTATACCAATATTTGTTGATAACCACCCTGTACCTGAGGAGTCAATAACAATGTCGGCTATAAAATTATTACTAAGTCCATTTTTTTCGTTAAAAAATAAATTTTTACTGTTGCTTTTGTTTATTAAGGCTAAGCCATTACGTTGAGAACCTAACCATATCCATTCATCTGATACTGCAATAGTAGAAATTTCACCAAATTTAATTCTATTTGAAAGTAAGTAGGATTTTTTTGAAAATTCCAGCTTAGGAACGCTGAAGCTTAAAACCTCACCTTTATCTGTAGAAAGCCAAATTGTACTATCGTCATCATATCTTAAAGAAGTAAAAGCACTTTTATTTTCTTGTTCATAAGTTTCAAATTGACTAGTTTCAATATCAAATGATGTTAACTGCAAGGTTTTATCAATAAACCAAATTTTATTATTTATTAAGTACAATAGGCTTAAATTGGTGTGATAGGTGTTGTTTTTCCAAGATTTATTTTCAATTAATGTTGATTTTTTGGTGTCGAAGTAATAGAGGTGCCCAGGTTGGTTCGAGCTTTGTGCTTCAGTTCTAAGCCAAAAGTTATCTAGTTTGTCTATCATTAGGCGTGAAATAGGAGATTTATTTCCAATTTTGAGTTGAATAATATCTTCATCTGAATTTAAATAGTTTAATTTTCCATCATCGGTTGCAAACCAAACTTTACCATCTTTAGATTCCGCAAAAGTATAAACTGCGTTTGGGCTCTTGTTATAATTAAACAAACCATGCTTAATATTTAGCTGTAAGCTATTAAAGGTGTTGATTCCACTTCCGTCAGTTCCAATCCAAATATTATCTGCTGTATCTTTGTATAGCTTTAAGATGTAATTATTAGAAATAGCATTTTTATGTTGTACGGATTGATATGAATCTATATTACCAGATAACAAGTTAATGATATTTAAGCCATTTAGCGTGCCGAGCCAAACCATTGAATCATTTAATATCACAATAGATCTAACGTTATTAGATATTAGCTTATCTTTCACATCTTCAGCGTTAGCGGAGTAATGTTTTATTATTTTATACTCTTGAGATATAACAAATAAGCCGTTATCAGTTGCTAACCAATATTGGTTATCGATGAGGTTTAAGTCGTAAAGCGCATTAGCGTTAAGTTTTAAATTCCATTTATTTTCATCGTTTAAAGAAATTGCAAAAGTTAGTGTACTATTAGTTAAATATATACCTTTATCATAAGTACCAAGCCAATAATTATCTTTTTCATCTTGAAAAATAGTTTTAATTTCTTTTAAAGCGGTATCAAAACCACGAATTTTTATTCGTGAGAAATTTTTATTTTCTGGATTGTATTTATGTAGACCTTCTTTGGTGGAAACCCAAATTTTATTGTTGTGATCTTGATAAATATCCCAAATTTCATTGTCTTTTAGTGAATAACTATCGTTAGCTTGATGGAAAAAATTATCAAAATTATCTAATGATTCGTTATATCGGCTTAACCCTTTGTTTGTACCAACCCACATTATATTTTGGTTATCTATAAAAATTTTGCGAATAAAGTTATCAGCAATTGATTTTTTATCCGTACTGTCGTGACGATAATAAACAAAGTTTTTACCATCGTAACGATTTAAGCCGTCTTGTGTAGCAATCCATATAAAGCCATTGTTGTCTTGTATAATATCGTAAACATAGCTCTGTGATAAACCTTCGGCAATTGAGATGCGTTCAAACTTCAGTGGGGGGTTATTAATATTATTTTCTGACGCGAGAATTTTGCCATAAGGGTAAAGGAGAGCCACTAGAGCCAAGACAGCAAGCGTTAGATGAAATTGAGAAATTAATTTTTTTTTGAAAAAAAGAAAAAGCACTAATACAACCCTTTTTAGTTAAACCTATACCTTAATGATTTAGCTTATTAGGTATGCCATATATTTTGATTATTTCTGGATGCTAGGCCCTATTACAATGGATGTAAGGAACTAAGTCAATCTTTGCTGTTATTGTGTCGCTATTGTGTGGTGATATTCTGATTATTAATATATTTTCATGTTTGTATCGGCTAAATTAATATTTTCTTTGACATTTTTTTAATAAAAATTCGATATTGTCATTAATGGTTACATTCTTGGTCATTTTATCTAACTGCGTTTTGTTTTCATAACTTAATAACGACAAGCGATCTTTTATCTCTGCGTCATTAAAATATTGTTGGAGAAATTCAGCTACATTATCTATTGAAATAGTTTTAATCATTGAAATGAGTTTTTGCTTTTGGTCAAAAGAGGCTTCTTTATTACAAATAGCCGCCCAGTAACGCTGACTTTTAATTCTCAAGTTTGTATCTTTTTCTTGTAACTGACTTGCTAGGCCAAATTGTAAATGCTGCCAGTGCTCAATAGGCAAATTGGTAATGTAATGATTTGTTCGAGCGATAAAGTCATTCATGGCCTCTGTTAATGTTACTGAGTCGGTGTGCGGCGATTGAATATAAAAAGCAATGCCTGGGTAGCAATTAATCGGTATAAAACCGACACCAACCAAATAACCATATTGTTTTTCTGTGCGCATTTCTTGGAAGAAAATAGGCGACAATAATTGATTCGTTAACATGGTTAAGGCGATTGTGCGCAAATCTTTATTTGGCATGGGGTAATAGAGTAAAGCGGCGTGATCATGCTCTGGTAACTCCATTGGTAGTGTTAATGGGCCTAGGCCTTGAAGATCTAGACATGGAACTTCAACTTGGTTATTTTGAGATAACTTGCCATCAAATACTTGTTTAACCTTGGTCATAATATGGTCAGCAGATTGTCTGGACCAATTGCCATGAATGAGTAAATTGACCGCGGTGTTTTCAAAAATACGGGCGACAAAATTTGTAAAGGTTTGAAACGATATCTTCTCTAGGGCACTAATTAAACTTTGGTTACTGGGGCTTTTGGGTTGCATTGTAGCGCTAAGGTTGGCAAATAGTTGTGAAATTGATTTGCTGTTTTCTGCGTTTTTCCAGTGACTGAGCAGTTCTTGCTTAAATAATGCGAATCTATTCGGACAAAATTTCCCTTGCATTAAACTAGCTAACAATAGCGGCAATAGTTTTTCTTGTTTTGTACTAATGCCTGATAATTTTAGCGTTAGCCCACTCTGATGAGAATATAGGTGATAATGAATGCCTGCTAATTCGGCGTTGTAATGCTCCTCAATAACAGCGTCGCTGTAAAGGTCAATAAATAAACGTGTCATGGCTATTGTGCTAGCGCTTTCTATTACTGCTGGAGAGTCTATAGAGAGATAGATATAGCCTTTAGGCGTATTAAAACTAGTGTCATGTTTAAACCAAACATTTAAACCATTTTGCTGACAAATCTTTTTGGGCGGTGTCAGCGGGCTATTTTCTGTATCATCATTTTTGATCAGCTCAGGCCGAGACACTATATAGGGGTTTTTGCTGGGTAAAAAAAGCGCGTTTATCTTAGGGGCATTTTGCCATTGCCCAATGTCTTCGGGTTTAATATCCTTGACCGAGTAGGGAACTTGATACCATTTACTGGTGTTGACATGGGGCTGTTGAGGAACATTTTTATCGATAGAAATAATGCGAATATTAGTCGCAACCATTAAGCCAAGTAAGGTATTTAGTGTTGCTTGATTTTGACCTTCCATAACGTAATCACCGAAAATGTAATCTTGCTCTGGATAATGTTGCATATTGATCACAAGTTGGCTGACAGAGTTCAGAGGTGATAGTTTTTCTTGGTAAGAAAATGATAACTCAGCTAAGGCTTTTTTCTCTTGATAATACTGTTGATTAATTGGCGCTTGCTTAAGTAAATTTAGATATGAAAATACGATACTGACAATGGTAGTGATGTGCTGTGTACCTAATTCAGAAAGTGAGATGCTAATATTGAAATCTTTAAAATTAGAGCCATTTATGCCTGAGCCAGCCGTTAAAGTCAGCGCCCATTGTTTACTTTTTAATAATGACAAAATGCTACCCGGACCTTCATGACCAATTAAGTAGGCCAGAATAGCTTCAGGTTTTTGACGATAAAATTGATCAATACTTGGCATGGCAAAGCTAATAATCAGTTGTTGATCGTTTTTAACTGGCTGCACTGTGATCAGTTTCTGTTGATGCTGGGCCAAGTACAGGGGTTCACTAATTTTTGTTTTAGCCATGCCATTAGTGTTGATCTTGGAAAAATGCTCATGGGCTAAATTTTCTAATTCGTTGAGCGTTTGTGGCCCTTCTAACACCAAGGTCATAAAATGCGCTTGATAATGCTTTTGAAAAAACTCACACAACTCATCGCGTAAATTGTAACCGACTTTATCGGCTAAGGTCTCACTGCTACCGACAGAAAACTTTGCGAAAGGGTGAGCTTGATTAATGGTTTCTTTGTGAACGTCGTAAAGGCGTCGAATATCGTCTTTAAGCTTGAGTTTGAATTCGGCGTCAATGTTCTTGCGTTCTTTGTTAACAAATTCTTCAGATAATAACGGCATAGTAAAAAACTCGCCAAAACGTGCTATTGCCGCGCTGAAATGTTGATAACCTATATCAAAGAAAAAACAAGTATGTTCTGTTGCTGTCCAAGCGTTGTTACTGCCGCCATGTTGATTAATAAATTTCTGATATTCACTGCCATCAGGAAAGTTTTTGGTGCCAAGAAATAGCATGTGCTCAAGAAAATGAGCAAGTCCCTGTCGATGATTAGGATCATCAAAATGACCCACGTTAACGGCTAAAGCAGCAGCAGATTTATTTGATTCAGGGTTATGGACCAGTAAAGCTCTTAAGCCATTGCTTAAGGTGATGGTTTGATAGTGTTTAGCGTCATTCGGGCTTTGTTTCACGGTTACTCCCGCACAATTTATGCTGTAGCTCGGCATGGCTATGTTCTATTGATAATCTTTCTAAATTACCTTAAGGAATAAGGTGAGTCCATTTTATTCTTAATAGATGTTATAAAAAGCTAAACAATTCCTTTACTATAGCCAAAATCATTGAGAACTAGGGCTAAACCACTTGAATACATAAGATTCATGTTGTTTAGACATACAATCAACTATATTGAAAATTGTGTTGAAATTAAGGTGTTTATGCAAGTTTTTGTTATGCGTCACGGACAAGCTAAAATGGTTGCGCCGTCTGATGCACTCAGACCGTTAACTGAAAACGGCGTCAAAGAAGCTAAAATCATTGGACAATGGCTATTAGAAAACAGTCTGACATTTGATTGTGTTTTTGTTAGCCCATATTTACGCGCGCAACAAACGGCAGATGCTGTCATTAGCCAGTTAGGCAATGTAGGTAAAAAGCAAACCTTAAGTATTATTACGCCAGAAGATAGTGCTAAAGATGTTCATGATTATCTTGATGCCGTTTGCGCTGTTGAGCAGTACCATAAAATATTATTAGTGTCACATATGCCTTTGGTGAGTTATTTGGTCGCCGAATTAAGCAGTGATGACACTATGCCGATATTTCAAACTGGCTCCGTAGCGCAAATTGACTATGATACCGACAAAATGCATGGCGAGCTTATTAGCTTAATGTCACCTAATGAAGTCGTCAGTTAATGAAGTTCGGCGCTAGGTTGCCATGATGTTGTTGAGACTCAGGCTCGTTAAGTGTTGGCGTTACTCAATACTAAATTTGTCTTTTAATTCGACTAAAACCAGTATGGCGCCATTGCCTCCCCATTCCAATGGCGCTTGATGAAAGGCCATCACATCAGGGTGCTGTACTAACCAGTGTGGCACTTTATTTTTCAATATGCGGCCACCTAAACCATGAACGATACAAACACATTGTGCATGCTCTTTTTCGCAAGCGGCAAGCAATGCCGCAATTTCACGTTTTGACTGGTACAGATCAAGGCCGTGTAAGTCTAAAATTAAGTCTGGGGCGTATTGACCACGACGTAAATTTTTAGCTTCAAAACTATCAACGCCATCACGAACGTACTTTAGAGGACCATTAAGATTCAGCGCGGGTTCAAATTCATCAGAGAAATGAAACTCAGCTAAGGCTTTTTTATCTTTTTGTTTTGCTAAAGTCGTTTTCTGCTTGCTGGTTCTTTTTGCCGGGTGTATTCTGTCCTGCACCATAGGTTTTACCTTACCTATGGTATCTTTAAATAAATTTATTTCTTCCACATTAAGTGCGTCTTTAGATTTCATTTACGAAGTTTAAAAACATCGACGAACAATAACAAGTGAAAGTATAATAATAAAAACAACTGTTATGATAATAAAACCTGAGGAAAGCGTGGGAATAATAAATTTTGTAGAGGTAAGCGAACAATTACATACCGTTAATGATTATGTGCGTTTTGGTGCGAGTCAGTTTAATCAAGCTGAGTTGTATTTTGGCCATGGTACAAACAATGCTTGGCATGAAGCGCTTATTTTGGTGATGCATCAACTGGCTTTACCGCAAGAAATATCTAATGATCTTATGCAATGTCGTTTGGTATCCCAAGAGCGAATAGCGATTTTACACTTGTTTGAACGGCGAATGGTTGAAGGACTCCCTGCAGCATATCTAACTAATCAAGCGATGTTTTGTGGTTTGCCATTTTATGTTGATGAGCGGGTGCTAGTGCCACGTTCACCCATAGGTGAGTTAATCGATAATAAATTTGCCGGTTTAATTGATCATGCGCCAAAGCAAATTTTAGATTTATGTACCGGTAGTGGTTGTATTGCTATTGCCTGCGCTGTTGCGTTTCCTGAGGCAGAAGTTGATGCAGTCGATCTTTCTATTGATGCACTCAATGTGGCGCAAATCAATATTGAAGGTCATGGTTTATCAGCACAAGTTATGCCAATTGAATCTGACGTTTTTTCTGGGGTTGTAGGACAAAGTTATGATTTAATAGTGACAAACCCCCCTTATGTTGATCAAGAAGATGTCGATGCATTGCCGCAAGAGTATTTACATGAGCCAGTAATGGGTTTAGGCAGTGGTTTTGATGGCTTAGATATCGTAAGACAAATTTTGGCGCAAGCCGCGAGTCATCTGCATGATAATGGCGTATTGATTTGTGAAGTGGGCAATTCACAAATCCATTTAAGTGCTGCTTTTCCCAATGTGCCATTTCAGTGGTTGGCGTTTGAACGAGGTGGCCATGGCGTGTTTCGTTTAACTAAAGCACAACTAGAAAATCATCAGCAAGATTTTCAGACAATAAATAATTAATACCAAACAAGCTGCCTAGCGTAGTTTGTTTGGCACTCTGATACCAATTCATTAAGGCATTTGGTATATCATCATTTTTTACGGGTAAGATTCATTATGTCAGGTAATACTTTTGGTAAGTTATTTACAGTTACTTCATTTGGTGAAAGCCATGGGTTAGGCTTAGGGGCCATTATTGATGGTTGCCCTCCAGGCTTAGAGCTTAGCGAAGCTGATTTACAGCATGACCTTGATCGACGCCGACCAGGCACATCGCGTTTTACCACCGCGCGCCGAGAAGCCGACGAAGTCAAAATAATGTCAGGTGTTTTTGAAGGTAAAACTACGGGCACACCTATTGGTTTATTAATTGAGAATACCGACCAACGTTCGCAAGATTACGGTGATATTGCCAAGACATTTCGTCCTGGACATGCGGATTATACTTACTGGCAAAAATATGGCATTCGTGACTACCGTGGTGGCGGTCGATCTTCGGCGCGTGAAACCGCGATGCGCGTGGCGGCTGGCGCAGTAGCAAAAAAATATTTAAAACAAAAATTTGGAATCACTATTCAAGCTTGTGTCACCCAGATTGGTGAGGTATGTGCTGAAAATATTGATTGGAATATTGTTGAAGAAAATCCGTTTTTCTTCCCCGATGCGAATAAACTTGAACAATTAGATGAATTATTACGTGGCATTATGCGTAAAAAAGACTCTATCGGCGCTAAATTGATGGTAGTAGCGAATAATGTGCCAGTGGGTTTAGGTGAACCTATTTTTGATCGTTTAGACGCGGATATTGCCCATGCCTTAATGGGCATTAATGCGGTGAAAGCGGTAGAAGTTGGCGACGGCTTTGCTGTTGTTAATCAAAAAGGCTCTGAGCACAGAGACGAGTTAACCCCTGAAGGTTTTGCGTCAAATCATGCTGGTGGTGTTTTAGGTGGCATATCTTCAGGCCAACCTATTGTTGCGTCGATTGCATTAAAGCCAACCTCTAGTATCGGTGTAAGTGGCAAAACAGTTGATATTGCGGGTAAGTCTGCTGACATTGTGACCAAAGGCCGTCATGATCCTTGTGTTGGCATTCGGGCAGTGCCGATTGCTGAAGCTATGCTAGCCTTGACCTTGATGGATCATTATTTGAGACATCGTGCACAAAATATGGATGTGATTTGTCAAACGCCAGATATTGAACGTTAAGCTTGCGGGTAAATCCCCAAGCGATGGTAGCCTAACCTAATGGCTTCAAAACAATTCATGCGTTTGTCGACAAATTATTTTTGGTATTTTGGTCTCTTAGGTTTAATCGTGCCTTTTTTAGCGGTATTCCTTGATGCCAGAGGTTTTACGTCGCTAGAAATTGGCGAAATATTAGCGGTGATCACCGCAACAAAAATAGTAGCTCCGTCATTATGGGCGCAGCTTGCTGACAAGTCAGGTCAACAACTAACGATAGTGAAAGTAGGCGCATTGCTGTCGTTGTGTTGTTTTAGTTTGATTATTTGGACATTCAGTTACTGGCCATTAATGTTTAGTTTGGCCATGTTTAGCCTCTTTATTACCTCAATATTACCGCAAATTGAAGTGATGACCCTGAACTCTATTCGCAAAAGTGCGAAAATATATGCCCGTATTCGTTTATGGGGCAGTATCGGTTTTGTCATTGTTGCTATGCTCAGTGGTGAACTCATTGAGCGTTATTCTGCCGAAGCCTTTAGTTATATTGGTATTGTCATATTAGCCGGTCTTTTTATATCGACACTGTTCAATAAGCAACCTCGAATAGCCAAAAAAACCTCCGTTGATAATGTTTCTATTAAGGCCAAAGTGTTCAATCGTAACTTTTTGTTGTTCTTTTTTGCGGGCTTAATGTTGCAAATGAGCTTTGGGCCTTATTATGTTTTTTTTGCTTTATACCTTAAAAACTTAGCTTACTCAGGCTTTTTAATTGGTATTTTTATCGCTATTGGTGTGGTTGCTGAAATTGGAGTTTTTGTTTTTGCCGCTATTTTCTTTAAGAGTTTTTCGCTAAAAACGTTAATTAGTATGAGTATATTATTGACGGCATTTCGTTGGTTTATTGTCGGACATTTTGCCAATAGCGATATGGCATTGGCATTTTCCCAACTGATCCACGCGCTAAGTTTTGGTTTATACCATAGTGCCAGTATTAGCTTTATTCAACAGCACTTTAACGCGAACCAACAAAGCCGAGGGCAGGCGATTTATATCGGTGGTGTTTATGGTGTTGGTGGTGCGATTGGTGCCTATGTAGCTGGTCTATTATGGCAAGAGGGCATTGGCGCCGTGATAACCTTTGATTTTGCGGCGATTACCGCACTAATTGGTGGGGTTTTAGCGCTATTTTTACGTAATAAACCCATTAAGCGAAAAGTTAGCCTAGCTTAGAATGATCGATTATTTATTGCAATGGCTATAAGTTAACCGTGTTTACTTGACGAGTAACAAAAAAGCTAGCCATTTTACTGGCTAGCTTTTTTTATTTTGCCTAGTAAGGTTAATTAACTAGGCGGTATGTACTGGTAGGTACTATTTTACTTCTTCACCAGCGGCTTGTTTATCAGCGTGGTAGCTAGAACGTACAAGTGGACCACATGCGGCGTGATCAAAGCCCATTTTATCTGCTTCACGTTTAAACATAGCAAAGTCATCTGGGTGAACGTAACGCTCGACCGGTAAATGATGTTTACTCGGTTGTAAGTATTGACCAATAGTTAACATGGTAACGCCATGAGCACGTAAATCCCGCATCACTTGAAGAATCTCTTCGTTAGTTTCACCTAAGCCGACCATTAAACCAGATTTAGTCGGTACACTTGGGTTCGCCTCACCAAATTTTTTCAATAGATCTAATGACCATTGGTAGTTAGCGCCTGGGCGAGCTTTGGTATATAAACGCGGTGCGGTCTCGAGGTTGTGGTTGAAGGTACCCGGTGGATGGGTATTTAAAATCTCTAAAGCACGATCCATGCGGCCACGAAAATCAGGGACTAAAATTTCTACTTTAGTATGTGGTGAATGTTCGGCAATTTCGGTAATACAATCAACAAATTGTTGTGCGCCGCCATCACGAAGGTCATCGCGATCAACAGAAGTGATCACTACGTATTTCAGCTTCATGTCTTTTAGCGTTAAGGCTAACTTGCGCGGCTCTTCTTTATTTACCGCCATTGGGCGGCCATGGCCAACATCACAAAATGGACAACGACGGGTACAAATATCACCTAAAATCATAAAGGTTGCTGTACCGTTATTAAAACATTCTGATAAATTTGGGCATGACGCTTCTTCGCAAACAGAATGTAAATTATGTTTGCGCAGTGCTGCTTTTATACTATCAATACGCTCTGAACTTTTTGGCAGTTTAATGCGTAACCAATTAGGTTTTCTTAGCATGGTTTCGCGCTCAGAAGTCATAACCTTAATAGGAATATGCGCCATTTTTTCGGCATCGCGTAGTTTAGTGCCTGGAGTAATTTGTGATGATTTAGTGGTCATGTATTGTTTCCAATCCCGTTTGATAAGATAAATGCTGGGTGTTTAATAACTCACTTAGGTGTTTAACTAATGAGTCACCCGCTTGATCTACTGTGGCAGGGCCTTGTAAATCGATTGTTTGTATCATTTCTAAGCCTTGGTAACCGCAGGGGTTAATGCGTAGAAATGGTGATAAGTCCATATTAACATTTAATGCCAAACCATGAAATGAGCAGCCTTTACGTACTCTAAGGCCTAAAGAGGCAATTTTTTTATCTTCAACATAAACACCTGGTGCGTCAGGCTTTGCTTTTGCCGTAATGCCAAAGTCTGCCATTGAGGCTACGATGCCATCTTCAATTAGCGTCACCAGTGTTCTTATACCCATTTTTCTACGGCGGAGATTGATCATAAAGTAGATCACTTGTTGGCCAGGGCCGTGATAGGTGACTTGCCCGCCACGATCTACTTTTACCACTGGAATATCTCCAGGCATAAGTAGGTGTTCATCTTTACCTGCTTGTCCTTGAGTAAAGATTGACGGATGCTCTACCAGCCAAAGTTCATCAGCAGTACTTTCGTCTCGATTATCGGTGAAATTTTGCATGGCATGCCAAACATCGACATAGTCGAGGTTATTCAGTTGCCGAATAATCAATGTGTTTTTCAAAATACATCTCTATAGGTTTCATTGCAGGTATTATAGCTAAATAATAATGGGAATACACCGGATAAGAAGTAGGGTCAAAGCACGTAACGTACTTGCTCAATGGCGTTCAAGGTTTTATATATTGTTTCAATATGTTCTTTACTGGTAACCGTAACAACCACTGAAATTGAATGATAATTTCCTTTCGAGCTTGGTTTAACCTTTGGCGCATAATCACCAGGCGTGTGTTTTTGCAACTCACCAACCACTAGGTCTGGTAATTCGTCACACGCTATACCCATGACTTTAAAGTTTAGTACGGTGGGGAAATCTAATAATTCATCAAATTTAGTATTCATTTTATTCTCTTAATCGGTAAAGAAACCCATATGCTGTAGGTATTTTAATCATGACTAGCATATTCGAGTTAGTGGTAAATAAACCAATCCATGTGGTAATCATTTAAGCGGCTGAATGTGCCCATTGGTGATATTTTAACACTATTTATTACGAATGTGACCAGTCGAGGCGAGTTATTGGATATAAATGAGGGGGAGAATAACTAATATCAATGTTTGCTGGTGGTTTTATTTTCTAATACAGCCGAATTAAAGCAGAAAACTTAGCCTAGGCTAAGTTTTCTGTGCAGTTTGGTATAACCCATAAAACAGTGATTAAAACTAGTTAATAAATTGCAGCTTTACATAGTCGATCAATTTATTAAACAGGCTACCTTCTTGAATTTCTTGTAGCGTTACTAACGGGTATTGGGCAATATCTTCACCGTCGAGTTGTAAAAATAATTTGCCTACTACTTCACCTTTTTGTAGTGGCGCTGTAAGTTGCTTGTCTAACTCAAAATTTGCTTGTAAGTTTTTACGTTGACCACGAGGAATGGTAATAGGGGTATTAACCATAATACCTAAGTCAACTTCTTTACTATCACCCATCCAAACTCTATCACTAACAAACTTTTCGCCGGCTTTATAGGGTGTGTATGTTTCGTAAAAACGGAAACCATAGTTCAGTAGCTTTTTACTCTCTACTTTACGAGCACGCTCGCTGTCGGTACCCATAACGACACTGACTAAACGCATATCGCCTTTAGTAGCCGATGTAACTAAACTATAGCCTGCTTGTGAGGTATGGCCGGTTTTTAAACCGTCAACATTCATACTTTTATCCCACAATAAACTATTGCGGTTATATTGTTTAATGTTGTTATAAGTAAAGGACTTTTGGCGATACAACTTGTACTCATCGGGTACATCGCGAATAAGGGCAATAGCCAGTGTTGCCATATCACGCGCTGTGGTTTTGTGTTCCTTGCTGTCTAAGCCATGACTGTTTTCAAAAAAGCTACTATACATGCCTAATTGTTCAGCGTGAGCATTCATTAATTGGGCAAATGCACCTTCACTGCCGGCAATATGTTCAGCCATAGCAACACAGGCGTCATTTCCTGATGCAACAATAATACCTTGGTTTAACAAGCTTACTGATACTTCTGTACCCACTTCAATAAACATTTTTGATGACTCAGGGAAATTTTTTGCCCAAGCTTTTTCGCTAATTTTAACGGGGTCATCATTGTTGATATTACCATTATCTAGCTCTTTACCTATGATGTAACTAGTCATCATTTTGGTCAAGCTTGCTGGAGCAAGTAAAATATCGGCATTACTTTCTGCAATAACTGTACCCGTGGCATAATCTATTAAAATGTGGCCTTTAGCACTTACTTCTGGAGCGGGTGGGATAATAGTTTGTGCATGAGAAAGGGAGCAAACACTTAATAATACAGAGCCTAAAACAGCTAATAACTTTATCGGTTTTTTAGGTACTCGAGTAACTTTGATTTGGGGCATAATTGTCCTACAGCGCTATCATTTAATGGAAATTATAAAAACATTTAATGGAAATTATAAAAATTTTATGCAGTATAACATTTTTCTTTTTTAATACTAATCAGTGCTACCATCAATTTGTTACCTTTGATGAATTTTGCTGATTATTTCTCTACGTTAAGTTGCAGTAATCTGACTTTTTCGCTAAACATATTCGCTAAAAAATAAAGGCTAATGTTAAGGTTTAACATTTTACTCGTGCATAAAAGTTACTAGTGAATAAAGTTACTGGCGAATAAAAGCTTTAGGGTAACCATCTGCTTTAATTACTAACAATAACCGGGCTAATTCATCACTGCGCTCTATCGGACCAACAAGCACACGAAAAATTCCATTTATTTGTTCTAATAGGGTATTTATTTGATGTTTTTGGATTAATACCTTGGCAATTTTGGTCGCTTGAGTATGACTTCTACTAGCAAAGACCTGAATATATTGTGCTGTAGGTGTAACCTTTAATAGCGACGGTGTCGCTGTTTCAAGATCAATTTTTCTCGCGGCTATTGTTTCAGTTGCGACTGAAAGCGTTGTTTTTGGTAAAGGCGTGATTTTTTTTGCGCTATTTGTAGGGCGTTGATTGCTGTCCTGAAGTTTGGCTAAACCATTAAGCGTAAAATCAGTGATGGCTGTAATGGTTACATCGGCAGTGCCTGTTTTTAACATATCGAGCTTATAGGCGGCACTATATGACAAATCAATAATACGACTTTGATGAAAAGGGCCTCGGTCATTAACTCGAACAATAACAGATAGCCCATTGCTATTATTAACGACCCTTAAATAACTAGGTAAAGGTAAGTTTTTATGGGCTGCACTCATGGCATACATATCGTAAATTTCGCCATTCGAGGTTAAGTGACCATGAAACTTTCGACCATACCAAGAGGCTGTTCCGGCTTGGCTAAAATTTTCTGCACTGTTTAATACTTGATAGTCTTCACCCCGTACTTGATAGTGTTTATTACCACCAAGGCTAAATGCTTCTGCTCGCGGCGTAGCATCATGAAGTTCGCTAGCGGTAGGTAAGCGGCTTGGTGTACTGTCATTTTTTTGTTGGTAACGACCATAGTTAGCGCTACAAGCCGAAACAAGTATGATCAGTACACATAAGTATATAGGGTGGTTGATGTTTAGTTTCGCCATAAATATCAGTAGACTCTATTATTATTTACGTCAATCGTTTATTCGGTGATTTTGTTCATGCGTTGTTATTTCATACGCCATTCTTTTTGCTAGATATTAAATTTTCTATGGGTGCTTATCGCCATAAGCATGCCAAATCCTGCCATTAATGTCACCATTGATGTTCCACCGTAGCTAATTAAAGGTAGGGGTACACCCACCACAGGCAATATACCAGAGACCATGCCGATATTAACAAAGATATAAACAAAAAATGTCAGTGTTATGCTGCCAGCCAAAAGTTTAGTAAAGGCATGCTGAGCATTGACCGCAATCCATAAGCCGCGCATCACAATGGCCAGATATACTGTTAACAATAAGCCTACACCAATTAAGCCAAATTCTTCACTAAATACCGCAAAAATAAAGTCAGTATGGCGCTCAGGTAAAAACTCTAATTGTGATTGAGTACCTTGTAACCAGCCTTTACCGTGTATACCACCAGAGCCGATGGCAATTTTAGATTGAATAATATGGTAGCCTGAGCCGAGTGGATCTTGTTCAGGATTTAAAAATGTTAGCACCCGTTGTTTTTGATAAGGTTTCATCAAAAACATCCATAAAACTGGCGCAAATGCAGACGCTAAACCAATACAGGCACCGATAAGCTTCCAGCTGGCACCCGCAAGAAATATAACCAATATGCCGGAGCTTGCGATCAGTAAAGATGTGCCTAAATCAGGTTGTTTAGCAATGAGCAGCGTGGGTATTAAGACTAAAATAAAAGCAATGATTATTTTGGATATTTTGATCGGTAAATCGTATTGACTAACATACCAAGCGATCATAATAGGCATAATAAGCTTCATAATTTCAGAGGGTTGAAACTTAGTAAAACCAAGGTCTAACCAACGTTGAGCACCTTTGCCAACATGACCAAATAGTAGCACGGCACTTAATAACATTAAGCCGACAATGAATACAGGCACCGCCCATCTTCGATAAGATAAGGGGGGGATTTGCGCAACAATAAACATCACAAATAGTGCTAAACCAACACGTTTTGCATGTCTTATTAGCACGGCAGATTCTTGTCCACCTGCGCTATAGACGACAAATAACCCCAGTGTTAGTAAGACTAAAATTCCGATTAATAATGGCAGGTCAATGTGTAAACCTTGCCACAAAGTGCGCTGTTGGTGTTGATCATGTCCGGTATTACGCACTAGGGATTACCTGCTGTATTTTTAATTTTTTGACGAAAATCCTTGCTATGATGTGGATGCTTGCTCGGGTCTTTACTGATAATTTCGCGATCACCAAAATACTGATCCATAATCTGGCGTGCAACCGGTCCGGCATTGGTACCACCACCACCTTTAGCGACATTCTCTATGGCAACCGCAATCACTATTTCAGGGTTTTCGTACGGAGCAAAGGCAATGAACATGGCATTGTCACGCTTACTTTCTTTAACTTTACTCGCATCGTATTCTTCACCTTGTTCGATGTTAGCGGTTTGTGCTGAACCCGTTTTACCTGCCGCGTCGTATTTACTGCCTTTAAATGCGGTATAGCCGGTCGCGCCAAATTTTTGCACGGTATTATGTAAACCGTCTAAAACCAGATCCCAGCTATGTTGGTCTTTTAAGATGATAGGCTGTTTTTCATCAACCACATATTCAGTGACAATGGTTTGCGCTGTGCTAGCATCCTGGTCGTTAACAACTACTTCAGTGGTTGCTTTTAATAAGTGTGGAACCTTAATCTCACCCTTGTTGACTAGGATAGCCAGGGCTTGTGACAATTGCAGTGGCGTGACTGACCAGTAACTTTGACCAATACCTACCGATAGGGTTTCACCCGTATACCAAGGTTTATTATAACGGGCTCTTTTCCATTCGATACTGGGCATAATTGCACGACTTTCTTCGTGTAGATCAATACCAGTATATTCACCGAAGCCAAATTTTTTCATCATTTGACTAATACGAGTAATGCCCAATTTATAGGCCAAATCGTAGTAATAAACATTACAAGACTGCTCTAACGATTTAGATAAACCGACTTTGCCATGGCCCCATTTTTTCCAGTCACGTCGCTTAGTTTCTATCCCGGGGAGTTGATAAAAGCCGGGATCATAAATTTCTGTTTCTGGCGTAATTACCCCTGCGTCTAAACCCGTAATGGCTAATAATGGTTTAATCGTTGATGCAGGCGGGTAACCTTGTAATGCTCTATTAAGTAAGGGTTTATTACTTTGTGGGGCTAAAAGTTTTTTATATTTTTTACTGCTAATGCCATGAACAAACAAGTTGCCATCAAAACTTGGGTTTGAATACATAGCAAGCACGCCACCATCTCTTGGGTCAATGGCGACAATCGCACCACGTTTACCTGAAAGCGCCCGTTTTGCGATCATTTGTAGCTCAATATCCAAGGTTAAGGTCAGGTCTTTACCAGGAATGGGTGGGGTAAAGTTTAAGGTACGAATGATCCGACCTTGGTTGTTAATTTCTACTTCTTGGTGGCCAATGGTGCCGTGTAAAATGTCTTGATAATAACGTTCTAATCCGCGTTTACCAATATTGCGCGTAGCGGCATAGTTTTCAGCTAAACCTTGCTGTTCTAGCGCGAGTGAGTCTCTACCATTAATACGTGCGACATAGCCCAGTGAGTGTGTGGTTAATTCAGCAAAAGGGTAATAACGCTTTAAACGAGCATCAATAAAAAAACCCGGAAATTTATGCTGATTGACCGAAAATAAGGCGACTTGTTGCTCGCTTAAGCGTGAATAAAGCTCTATCGGTTTAAAACGACGTTTGCTCTTCATTGCTTGCAGTAGTTTGTCTTGTTTTTCTTGGCTTATATCTAACAGTTGGCTAACTTCTGACAAGCGCTTTTTAATGTCATTTACTTGCTCGGGGATCACTTCTAAGCTGTAAACGGGGGTATTGTCAGCCAGTAAAACACCGTTTCTATCGTAGATTAAGCCTCTATTGGGCGCGACAGGCAGCAGTTTAATGCGGTTGGAGTTTGAGCGTGTTTGGTATTTTTCATAGGAGCTAACTTGAAGATTATAAACATTACTAAATAACACTAATGAAAGTATGATGATACCGGCAAAGGTGATGAAGGTACGGCGGGCAAATAAATTGGCTTCAGCGCTATGATTTCTAATAACAACACGTTTTTTGGCTGCCATTATTTATTCTCTATGATAAGGATGATTATTATTGATTGACCAAGCACGATAGAGGCTTTCAGCCACAACAATTCGAACCATAGGGTGTGGCAAGGTCAGTGGTGACAATGACCACTTTTGCTCAGATGCCTTAATACAAGCAGGTGCTAAACCTTCAGGTCCACCAACTAAGAGCGCAACATCTCGGCTATCTACATGCCAACGCTCCAGTTGTTTGGCAAGATCAGGAGTCGTCCAAGGCTTGCCTTCTACTTCTAAGGTAACAATGCGATTACCTTTTGGAATAGCTGCTAACATTAACTCACCTTCTTTTTCAAGAATGCGAGCAATGTCTGCATTTTTACCGCGTTTCCCTGGTGAAATTTCCACTAGATGGAAACTCATATCACGAGGAAATCTACGGCAATATTCGCTAAACCCTTGGCTAACCCAAGCAGGCATTTTATTACCAACGGCATATAAGGTAATGCGCATTGTTGTTTAGACTACTGCCATAGTTGTTCTAGTTGATAACGCTCACGAGTTTCATCAGTCATCACATGCACAACAACATCACCTAAGTCGACTAAAGACCATTCACCAACATCATTTCCTTCAACACCTAAGGCTTCAATACCAGCTGCACGGCATTCAATAGTGAGTGATTGTGCAATGGAAATAACGTGGCGTTTTGAGTTACCAGAGCAAACTAACATGTAGTCAGTGAAACTCGATTTTGTAGCTACTTCTAATGTAACGATATCGCGGCCTTTCATATCTTCGATTTTTTCGGTAACAAAAGTAATTAGGTCTGAACTTTGCAAAGTGGGATCTCTATAATTAACAACAATAATCGGCGATAATAGCATTATTTTGTTTGTCAGTTAACCATCTAATGCAGTAAATAGCCGTTTTTTTGCACAACAATGGATTTATTTCACTTAACTTCTCCCCAAGTGATATGAAATGAGTGATTTGGCTGCAGTTATTGAAAAATAATGGCGTTATCGATAGAGCTTATGTTGCTCTATATAATCATATACGCATTGAGGTAGGTATTGGCTGACGTCTAAGCCCGCTTTAATTTTGGCTCTTATTGTGGTCGAGGAAATATCCACAGGGGTACTTTCATGGATAAGTATTTGTCCCGTTTGCTGGCGCTGTAATTGTGCAAGACTATAAATTAAACAAGATTTTAGTGCTGGTTCAAGTGCCGATTCTAACGCTAGGTGCGGGTAACCTGGGCGAATATTAACCACTAAGTTACATAAGGTGAGAATGTCTTGCCAGCGGCGCCATTGGGTAAATGATAAGAGCGAGTCCATACCCATAATAAAGTATAAAGCTGCATTAGGTTGCTCAGTTTTTATTTGCTGTAAGGTATCGACGGTATATGAAGAGCTTTGACGCTTGAGTTCACGATTATCGAGGGTAAATACTGCGCTTTTATCACAGACTAAAGCGACCATTTTAGTACGCTGTTTCGCATTGGCATGAGTGCCAGCTTTATGTGGTGGAATATGAGCAGGAATTAAATGTACTTGTTTTGCGCCTAACCATTGCGCGGTTTCTTGGGCAGGTAAGATGTGACCAAGATGAATAGGGTCGAAGGTACCGCCAAGTAACGCGATAAGCGTTGGCGTTTTTTGGTTAGTTATACTCATAATCTAAACTGAAGTGTTGACTGATGTTATCGTGAAATAAGCTGATAAAAACATCACTGAGCAAAATAAAAGCGTTAAAGTCGCTACTGGTTTTACTGAGTAAATCCACCTGCGCTAACCTCGCTAATGCTTGCTCGGCATTGCTTAAGCTTATATTGTTTAACGCATGCTGATATAAGGGTTTTTTCTTCTCCCAAATACGGTATTGCTGAAAAATGTCGTTAATACGGCTGCCCTGTTCTATTTGTTCCAACATGGCATAAAGCTGATTAATTTCTTTGTGAACCACCCAAACTAATTGGCCAAATGCGCTACCGTCATGCTGCATTTGATCTAAGATAGTTAAGCACTTTTTAAGATCGCCAATCAGCAAAGTGTCGATCAGTTGAAAAGGATTAAATCGCGCTTGTTTAATTAAAAGTTGCTCTGCTTCTTCAACACTCACGGCTTGCTGTGAGAATAATATCGACAGTTTTTGTAACTCTTGAGCTAATGCCGGTAAATTACCTTCAAATAATTCAGTCATTAAATTAATAACATCGTCAGGTAAGGTTAATTGCAACTGCCGAGCTTGATTGCTGAGCCATTGTTTTAATTGTTTACCTTCAATATCGTATAAAGGCACAAAGCAACCAGCAGCTTCTAACGCTTTGAACCACTTGCGCTTTTGTGTGGCAGCGTCAAGTTTAGGGCCATGAAAGATGAGTTGAATATCTTGATGTAACAGGCTGAGTAATTGCGCGACACCTTTCGCACCATTATCGCCAATTTTACCCGTGGTAAACTCTACTTCTATAATACGTAATGATGAAAACAAACTCATTGACTGATATTCTTGAAATAGCTCATCCCAATTAAATTTATCGTCAATGCTAAAACGAATAACTTCATCAAAGCCTTGTTTTTTAGCACTATTTTTTATTTTTTCTAAAGCGTCATTTTTTTGCCATGGCTCATCACCAAAGACTAACCATATCGGCTTAAAGCCTTGTGTTAAGGTTTTTTCTAGGTGATTATGATAAATGCGCATGTGAAGTTACCTACAGCTGAATACTAGCCATGTCACGTAAAATTTTATTGGCGGCTTCTGTACGCATTTCTCGTAACATTAATGACAATTCGCGACTTTTTGCTAGGGCAATATCAGGATCATCTTGATAATCACGATTAAGTTCAAAGCTGAAATTTTGAATATCCTGTCCGGGAATTAAAACTTGATAGCGTACGGTATAAATAAGCTCGTATTCTGCTACTTGACCATTCGGAAAAACTGACAGTGTTCTTCGGTCTAAGTTATCTTGTAGTATGCGCATTTGCGGAATAGCTTTTTCACTTTGTTGCACTAAAGTAACATCGTTAATGCTTAAGTGCTGCTTGACTAAACGGGTGAGTTCACCATATTGATCAACCGAGCTAAATATAATTGTTTGTAGCTCAGGCGCTAATAAATAATTGCCGCGTAGTTGAAAGCCACAACCATTTAACATCATTAAGATAATGCTAAAGGATAAAAGTTTGCTTACTCGACGAATTATTAATGGCTGCATAAAGTGTTCACTTTTTATAGGTAAAATTCAATCAGTGCATAGCCAAAATTTTAGCTATGCACTTTTAAATCGCTGTTTTAATTAAGTTATCATTAACAGCTGTAACAATAGAAGCTATTAATTAGCAACAATATTCAATAGCTTACCCGGTACATAAATCACTTTACGTACGGTTTTACCGTCAATAAATTTGCTAACATTGACATCATTAAAACCGATTTCTTCAACTGCTTCTTTTGTTGCCTCGGCTGAAACGGTAATTTTAGCGCGCAATTTACCGTTAACTTGTACAATAATAAGCTTTTCATCTTCCACTAAAGCTGTGGGGTCAACCACTGGCCATGCAGTATTTTCAACCGGCTTACCATCGCCAACCATGTTCCATAAATGATGACTTAAATGTGGCACGATAGGTGTTAGCATTAATACTACCGCACGAATAGCTTCATGCATCACCACGCGATCTTCAGTGCTAGCAATATTCGCTTTACCTAAATGATTCATTAATTCCATGATCGCGGCAATAGCGGTATTAAAAGTGTTTCGACGACCAATATCATCACTGACTTTAGCAATGGTTTTATGCAATTCAAGGCGTAATGATTTTTGCGCCGAGTTAAGCGTTAAGTTGGCAATGTTGGGTGCTGCTTTTGACACTTCTGCAACTTGGGTAAAGTCATAAGTGAGTTTCCAAACCCGCTTTAAGAATCTATGTGCACCTTCCACGCCCGCATCACACCATTCTAATGTTTGCTCTGGTGGTGAGGTAAACATAATAAATAGTCGTACGGTGTCAGCGCCATATAAATCAATAACTGCTTGTGGGTCAATACCGTTATTTTTCGATTTTGACATTTTGCTCATGCCAGCAGAAATGACTGGTTTGCCATCTAATTTACTGATAGCAGAAGTGACATTGCCTTTTTCATCACGCTCAACGTCAACATCTGTCGGTGCAATCCAATCTTGTCCGCCATTGTCTGCTTCACGATAATAGGTATCAGCTAATACCATGCCTTGGCAGAGCAATTTTTTAAAAGGTTCGTTAGATTCTACTAAGCCAGCATCACGTAATAATTTATGGAAAAAACGGGCATAAAGTAAATGTAAAATGGCATGTTCAATGCCGCCAATGTATTGATCTACCGGCAACCAGTAATTAGCTTTGGCTGGATCTAACATTTGCGTGTCATCGTTCGGTGAACAATAACGTGCGTAATACCATGATGATTCCATAAAGGTGTCAAAGGTATCCGTTTCGCGAAATGCTTCTTCACCATTGAAGGTGGTTTTAGCCCATTCAGGGTTGTCTTTAATCGGTGAGGTTACGCCATTCATCACCACATCTTCGGGTAGTTCAACGGGTAATTGATCTGCCGGTACCGGCACAGACTCACCCTTGGCTAAATGTAGCATTGGAATGGGTGTACCCCAATAACGTTGACGAGAAACACCCCAGTCACGTAAGCGATAATTTACCGTTACTTTACCTTTGTTTTCAGCGATTAATTTTTCTGAAATGGCTTTAAAAGCCTCTTCAAAATTTAAACCGTCAAATTCACCAGAATTAACTAAAACACTCTTGCCAGTAATCGCCGCTTTTGTAACGTCAGCGCTTTCATCGCTGGCAATAACTTGTTTAATATCTAGACCATACTTAGTGGCGAATTCCCAATCGCGTTGGTCGTGACCCGGTACAGACATAACGGCGCCTGAGCCATAGTCCATTAGTACGAAGTTTGCCGCCCAAACCGGTACTATTTCACCACTAATCGGGTGCAGTGCTTTTAAGCCGGTATCAACGCCTTTTTTCTCCATTGTCGCCATATCGGCTTCAGTAGATTTATTCGTTTTACAGCCTTGAATAAATGCCGCTAGTGCCGGATTCGTTTCAGCCGCAGCTAAGGCTAATGGATGCTGTGCAGCTAAGGCGACATAAGTCACACCCATGATGGTATCTGGGCGCGTGGTGTAGATATCGAAGCTTTCAGTCGAGTCGGCCACTTGAAAGGTCATATCTACACCTTCAGAGCGACCAATCCAGTTACGTTGCATGGTTTTAACTTGTTCAGGCCAATCGGTTAATTGGTCTAAATCGTTAATTAATTCTTCAGCATAAGCCGTAATTTTAATGAACCATTGCGGTATTTCTTTGCGTTCAACTAGCGCACCAGAACGCCAACCACGGCCATCTATTACTTGCTCGTTAGCTAATACGGTTTGATCAACAGGATCCCAATTCACCGTGGAATTTTTCTTATACACTAAGCCTTTTTCATATAGCTGAGTGAAGAACCACTGCTCCCAACGGTAATAGTCTTTTTTACAGGTGGCTAATTCACGACTCCAGTCGTAACCAAAGCCCAATGACTTTAATTGGTTACGCATGTAATCAATATTTTCATAAGTCCATTTGGCAGGCGCAGAATTATTTTTAATCGCGGCATTTTCAGCCGGCAAACCAAAAGCGTCCCAACCCATAGGTTGCATTACATTTTTGCCTTGCATGCGTTGGTAACGAGAAATCACATCACCTAAACTGTAGTTACGTACGTGGCCCATATGGAGTCGACCACTTGGGTATGGAAACATCGCCAAGCAATAAAACTTTTCTTTTCCTGGTAACTCTTCAGCTTTGAAGGTGTCGTTATCAGTCCAAAATTTCTGAACTTCGGCTTCAATTGATTGGGGATTGTAGATGGATTCCATTAAGATTTCTCAAACACACTTAAATAAGAGCCTCAACCCGCTTTTTTGACAATTTTACCTTGATAAAATTTGTCATGTTAAGGCTAGGTTTTAGCGATAAAATATTCTTGATAGGATACCTTATCTCTAGCCGTTGCGACAAGTTAAAGCAGGGCTATGCGGAAATTTTTTCTAGATAAGCCAAAAATATTGCGTATTAATAGCTAAATAGCTGATAAAAGCCACTTTAGTCCTTGTTATATGCTTTAATAAAGTGCTAATGGCTGAGGTTATCTACTCAATAAGTAGACTAATAAGTGATTTTTAAATGAGGGCAGCATGATGAAAAAAAAGCAATCTCAAATTCAAGAGCTTTATCAAAAGTTACAAACATGGTTGGAAGACACCAAGGATAACGAAATTCGCTCAGCTGTTGAATTACTCGATCAAGCGAAAACGATATTGATGGCTGCCGAGCAAATTCCTGAGCAGCAAGTTAAACAGTTTATCGCTAATCTTAAGTACGACTTGGGTGATTTTTATCAGCAATATCAAGCGGACATTAAGCATTCAATATATTTAGAGCTACTTAATGAAAACCTTTGGTCAAGCTTGGCGCAAATTACCGATAAGTCGCAAGTTGAATGGGCCGAGCTGATGGATGATTTTCAACATCAAGATGGCTACCATGTCGGTGATTATGTTGGTTTTGGTCAGTTAAAATGTAAAGCATGCCAACATTGTGTTACTTATAGCCACCCAAATGTTGTTACGGATTGTATTGCCTGTGGTGGTAAAGACTTTGATCGTTTGAGTTTAACGCCGTAAAAATAACTTTTTTGATAGTTTTTCTTTATATTATTTTGCTGTTCAGTGGCGTGTCGCTGTACACTGGGCCTACTGTAGCCGTATTTATTTCACCTGATATTAAAATCGCACTCCCGAGAGATCTTCTATGACAAATGTGTCAACAAATACACGTCTTAAACCTTGCCAGTTAACCGCAGACCTAACGGTTAAACAATTTGCTAATGCCACATCGACCTCAGAAATTGAACAAGTATTTATTGGCCATGAAAGAGCGAAAGAAGCACTAACTTTTGGCTTGTCAATGGATGCACCTGGTTTTAATGTTTACGCCATGGGTGAGCATGGTACTGGGCGTCAAACCCTAATCAAGCAAATGTTAGCCGCGACAGCAAGTCAAGAACCCACACCTGATGAATGGTGTTATATCAATAATTTTGATGACCCAAATTCGCCATATAGCCTTTATGTTAGCCCCGGTGATGGTAAGCAATTACTTACACGTATGAATACCTTTATTGATGAGTTAATGGATTTGTTTCCAGAGATTTTTGATAACCTGGGCTATCAAAGGCAGAAAGCGGCCATCGATCGCGACTTTAATAAAAAATATGACCAAGCGATTACTGAGGTTGAAGAAGCTGCATTAAAAGACGACGTGGTGTTGTTCGAAGAAAATGGTGAAATTGGCTTTTCACCATTAGTTGAAGGTAAGCGACTTAATGATAAAGAGTTTGCGGAACTTAATGAACCAAAACGTGCTGATTTTTATATTCTGTTGGCCAAATTAGAAGATTTACTTTCTGAAAAATTAATTGAATTACCGCAATGGAAACGAATTTCTTCCGACAAATTACGTAAGTTAAAACATGAAACTGCGGCACAAAGTATTCAACCTTTTTTGAAAGAATTAGAGACAGAATTCGCGAGTAATACTGGCGTACAGAAATATTTAGCTAAAGTTAAAGCGCACGTTGTTGATGCTGTTTTAGAGTTACTGGTCGATGAAAGTAACGAGGCGCCTAATGACAAAGACATGCGTAAACTCATGGTGGAACGTTTTTTACCTAACTTACTGGTGACCCGAAAAGCCAATGAAGGTGCGCCGGTTATTTATGAACAGAATCCGACCTTTCAAAACCTGTTTGGCCATGTTGATTTTGGTAGTTTTCAAGGCAGCAGTTACACCAGTTACCGTTTAATAAGACCCGGAGCGCTGCATAAAGCCAATGGCGGTTATATACTACTTGAAGCGGATAAACTCTTGACCCAACCTTTAGTTTGGGCGCGTTTAAAGCTAGCGCTAAAAACGCAGCAAATTACTATCGAAAATCCGCATTTAGAATATGCACAACCGGGTGCATTTAGTTTGCAACCAGAAAAAATCCCGTTAAATGTTAAAGTGATTTTACTGGGCGACCCTGAAATTTACTATACCTTACAAGATTATGATCAAGAGTTTACCGAGTTATTTCGGGTTTTGGCAGACTTTGATCGTCATTTAGAAAAAAATCAAAGTAACTTAAATGATTACGCCAGTTTAATTCGCCAGCGTGCCCATCGTAACCATTATCCACAAGTGACAGATGAAGCGGTATTTGAGTTAGTTAAATATGCGCTCAGGCGCGCAGAGCACCAGCAAAAAATATCAGCCAATATAGTGGAGGTTAATGACTTATTAGACGAAGCTTTTTATTTATGGCAGCGATCAGATGGCAAAAATGACTTGTGCGGTAAACATATCACCATGGCATTGGCGGCAAAACAACGACGTACCGGCCGCATGAGTGAAGCTTGGTTAGAGGAAATTAAAGAGCGTCAGTTACTTATTGATACCGAAGGTGGGCAAGTAGGTAAAATTAATGGTCTAACCGTGTTAGAGATTGGTGATAGTGTTTTTGGTACACCGGCTCGTATAACCGCGACCGTATATGCTGGTAGCCAAGGGGTGACAGATATTGAGCGTGAAGTCGATTTAGGTAAATCTATTCACTCAAAAGGTGTGTTGATTTTAACTGGTTATTTGGGCCACAAGTATGGGCAGAAATTTCCAGTGACTATTTCTGCTAATATTGCCATTGAGCAATCTTATGGCCATATTGATGGTGACAGTGCGTCAATGGCCGAACTTTGTGTGTTAATTTCCGCTATCGCTAAGTTACCCATAAATCAAGGTTTCGCGATAACAGGGTCGATGAATCAACATGGCGAAGTGCAATCTATTGGCGGCGTTAATGAGAAAATAGAAGGTTTTTATCGTCTCTGCAAGGACAAAGGCTTAACGGGCGAACAAGGTGTTATTATACCTAAAACCAATACCATTAATTTGATGTTGGCACCTGAGGTGATACAGGCAGTGGCCGATGGACAGTTTGCCATTTATGCGGTTGATAATATAGATCAAGCGATCGAGATTTTAATGGCGCAACCCGCTGGAGCAATCACGCGTACTGGCCGTTATCCAAGAAAATCAATACATGGTATGGTGCTAGATAAACTGTCAGCGTTTTCAGAGCTAATTAATGGCGCTGAAGAATAAATTTTAACTATAAGTTTAAAAGATAAACTAGCTTGAATAATTAAGCAAAAAACCTCCTCTAGCAATAAACACGGCAAGCGCCGTGTTTATTGCTTTTTACGCCCGCTAAAATGTTTAAATGTTAATGTTCGCTTAAAAAACAAGCATTTCTTGAATTCTTTTCTATACTGTTATTATCAACAATATTTTTCAACTAACATTTTGCCAAGCACACTAGCAGAAGTTAATGATGGAAATATTGTTCATTTACGCTTAATTATAGGTGCTATCTCAGTAGGATTTATGAAGAGAGAATGTTAGCGACAGCGGATAACAACAATAAAAAGTAAATGCAGCGAGTTAGCGTTATGAATCAGTAATGGTGAGCTCCCTATAAGATAAGGTCAGGTATTTAACCTACCGAACAGACACTTTTTCTGTCCCATCTACTTAGTTGTTAATGTGTAATGAATTTTAGTAACACTGAAATCTAATTTAACTAACTAACATTGACATTTTTTTAATGGCTTAATGCGATTACCAAGCTGCTGATAAGTATCTTATTGATGCATTATAAGTAGATATCGATGAGTTTGCTGTTTGTCGATTTGTAGTTTAATGAATTGTTTGCCAATGATATTTGGCATCATCACGCATTAGGTTATCAATGGAGGCTTTGTGGAAACATCTGATCAAATGACACAAGTATGGCCCATTGCGGCTTACTTTATTATTTTGGCTGCTATGCTCGTTCTGATGATGCTGCTATCCCATTTTCTTGGCCCCAAAGGTAAACAGCGAGCGAAGAACACCCCTTATGAATCCGGCATTGTTTCTGTCTCTGACAATAAAACCCGCTTTACCAATCACTTCTTTTTATATGCCATTTTTTTTGTCATTTTTGATGTAGAAACCATTTATCTTTTTGCTTGGGTTATTGCTTTTGATGAGGTGGGTTGGCCTGGTTTTATCGAAGCCAGTATTTTTATTACGGTATTACTGGTGGCATTAATTTATTTAATTCGCATTGGCGCCTTAGAGTTAACTCGACGCCATCAACCTTTTAGAGCAACACAACGGGCTGGTTTGCAACAAGTTGAAAACCAGCCCGTTGAGCAAAGCCTTTTTGATAAAACTATTTTTGATCAAACTCTTTTTGAAAAAAATAAAGGACAGCAATAATGGAATGGTCACTGACGAAAGCAAAATTAGATGATGCCATGGGGGAAATGAAAGGTGTTTCTGAAGCAGAATTAAAGCGCAGCGTTCTGTTTGCTAGGCTTGATGACATGGTGAACTGGGGGCGAAAAAATTCCATCTGGCCATTTAATTTTGGTTTAAGTTGTTGTTATGTCGAAATGGCAACGAGCTTTACCTCGCGACATGACATTGCCCGCTTTGGCGCTGAAGTGATTCGTGCAACCCCAAGACAAGCTGATTTAATGGTGATTTCAGGCACTTGCTTTCGAAAAATGGCGCCCGTAATTCAACACCTTTATGAACAATTATTAGAACCTCGTTGGATTATCTCCATGGGATCTTGCGCTAACTCTGGAGGTATGTACGACATCTATAGTGTTGTGCAAGGGGTTGATAAGTTTATTCCGGTTGATGTCTATGTGCCGGGATGTCCGCCAAGGCCAGAAGCTTTACTTGAAGCCTTATTGCTGTTGCAAACTAAAATTCAACATCAGCCACGACCGCTAAGTTGGGCGGTCGGTGAACAGCAAGTCAGTGAAATTGGTAAGCCGTCATTGCGAGACATTAAGCACGAAGAGCGTATTCAAGTGACGAATTTAGATTCGCCCGATCACATTTAAGCGGGCGTTTACCTTCTTTTAATAAATGAAGTTTTAATAAAGTGAAAACACAATAAAGCAGACTAATAATAAAAATGGCGAGAGTGAAGGGAAGTTAATGGCAATACAAGTAGATATGAAAGCGAGTAATGATTGGCAGATGCTGCAAGCTGTGCCTTTACTTGATGAAATTATTGCCCTTTCACCTAAGCTTAATTTACAGCCAGTCAGTGCTGTCGAAAACATTGTGGACGATATTCCTTCCTATTGGTTAGAAAAAAACCAGTTAATGAAATTGATGCAAGTGTTAAAGCAAGAATTAGCTCAGCCATTTGATATGTGTTTTGATCTTACCGCTATCGATGAAAGCGAGCGAGAGCACCAATCATTATTATCACAAGCCTTTACGGTCAGCTACCATTTACGCTCATATCAGCGTAACCAAGATATTCGCATTAAAGTTGCCCTGAACACCAAAGATAAAACCTTAGAGAGTGTTTGTAGTTTATGGCCTAATGCCAATTGGTACGAACGAGAAGTGTGGGATATGTTCGGTATTGTTTTTGAAAACCATCCGCATTTAAGCCGAATTTTAATGCCAGATACCTGGCAAGGACACCCGTTACTTAAAACTCATCCTGCGCGTGCAACTGAAATGGACCCGTTCACGCTTCCTCCTTATCAACAAGATAAAGAACAAGCAGCGCTACAATTTAACCCTGAAGCTTGGGGCATGAAACGACAAAGTAAAGATAGCGATTTTATGTTCCTAAACCTTGGGCCCAATCATCCGAGTGTTCATGGTGCCTTTCGTATTGTGTTGCAAATGGAAGGCGAAGAAATAGTCGACTGTGTGCCCGATATCGGTTATCACCACCGCGGTGCTGAAAAAATGGGCGAGCGACAATCTTGGCACAGTTATATTCCTTATACCGACCGCATTGATTACCTTGGCGGCGTAATGAATAACTTTCCCTATGTAATGGCGGTTGAAAAACTGGCGGGCATTACCGTGCCAGATCGCGCGAAAGTTATTCGTATTATGACCGCAGAAATGTTTCGTATTCTTAGTCACTTGCTGTTTTATGGCACCTTCGCGCAAGATCTTGGCGCACTTTCACCTATATTTTATATGTTTATCGACCGAGAAAAGCTCTTTGGCATTATTGAAGCCTTTACCGGCGCCCGCATGCATCCGAGTTGGTTCCGCATTGGCGGTGTTGCACAAGACTTACCTAAAGGTTGGGATAGTTTAGTGCGCGATTACGTTAATTATCTACCTAAACGCCTTGATGAATATGAAAAAATGGTCATGCAAAATTCAATTTTAAAGCAACGTACTGTCGGCATTGGCGCTTATTCTACACAAGAAGCTATCGACTGGGGCGTAACGGGCCCAGGATTAAGGGCAACCGGTTTTTCATGGGATTTACGCAAGCAGCGGCCTTATGGTGGTTATGATCAATTTGATTTTGAAGTACCGCTTGGCCACAAGGGTGATTGCTATGATCGTTGTCGGGTGCGTATAGAGGAAATGCGCCAGAGTATTCGCATTATTAAACAGTGCCTTAACAATATGCCTGAAGGGCCGTATAAAGCTGAACATCCGCAAACTACGCCACCATTAAAAGATCGCACCATGCGTGATATTGATACCTTAATACCGCATTTTCTCAATGTTTCATGGGGGCCTGTGATCCCCGCAGGTGAAGTGTCTATCAGCGTTGAAGCAACGAAAGGCATTATGGCCTATCACCTTATTAGTGATGGTAGCACCATGAGTTATCGCACCCGTATCCGCACACCGAGCTTTCCCCATCTACAAATGTTGCCATTAATTAGCAAAGGACAAATGGTGGCTGATCTTATTGCGACACTGGGCAGTGTTGATTACGTGATGGCAGATGTTGACCGATAAATTTTTAAGTTTGTTTAATAGCAGTAAATTCAATATTAAAAAATATAGCTAAGTGAGTAATACCAAGAATTTCAGCTTTTTTGACAACAAATACTCGTTAATAAAGAGATAGTGATGGAAACAATCAACACCACAATAATTGATTATCAACATTATTTAACAGCAACTGAAATTGCTGCAATTGAGCATGAGGCGAGTATTATGGAAACGCGCGAAGCTGCTGGTATTGAAGCACTTAAAGTGGTGCAAGCACATCGTGGTTGGATCAGTGATGAAAGCTTATTTGCCATTAGTGACTTGTTAGCTATTCCCGTTGCCCAACTAGAGGGTGTGGCGACTTTCTATAATTTAATTTACCGACAACCTGTTGGTCAAAATGTTATCCACTTGTGTGACAGCATCGCTTGTCATTTAACTGGCGCAGGCTCAGTGCTTGTCGCGATTAAACAGTACTTAAACATCGATTATGGCCAAACAACAACTGATGGCAAATTCACGCTACTTTCGAATGCTTGCTTAGGCGGTTGTGATAAAGCGCCCGCGATGATGATTGGCATCGAGCATTATCAGCACTTAAGCCCAGAAAGCGCTGTTGATATTTTACAACAGCTTGCGGCTAAGGGAGAAGTAAATGGCTGAGTCGATATCTAATAATAACATCAAGCCGTTAACCCAATGGGTAAATCTACAGCAACCGTTGTCATTTGATGCATATTGCCAAGCGGGTGGTTATCAAGGAGCAAAAGTAGCGCTAGAACATTCGCCAAACGACGTATTAGAGATCGTTAAAAACTCAGGTTTAAAAGGGCGTGGAGGTGCTGGTTTCCCTACGGGTATGAAATGGAGTTTTGTGCCTATGTTTACTGATGGTGATGAAGAGGCGCCGGATAATAAATATTTAGTCGCCAATGCCGATGAAATGGAGCCTGGGACATTTAAAGATAGGTTTTTACTTGAAGGTGTGCCACACCAGTTAGTTGAAGCTATGATTATCGCGGCTTACACCATAGGCGCGAACAAAGCTTATATTTTTCTGCGCGGTGAATATTACTTAGCGGCAAAGCGCTTACAAGATGCCATTGACCAAGCGTACCAAAATAATTGGCTCGGTGAAAAAATTCAAGGCAGCTCATATTCAATGGATTTATACATCCATTGTAGTGCTGGTCGCTATATTTGTGGCGAAGAAACCGCCTTGATAAATGCGCTGGAAGGTAAGCGAGCAATCCCTAGAGCCAAGCCGCCATTTCCGCAAGTCAGTGGTTTATTTGGCAAACCTACCATAGTCAATAATGTTGAGACCTTATGTAATTTACCGCACATTTTAAAAAATGGTATTGCATGGTTTCAGGCTATTTCTCCTAACAGTGATGCCGGTAGTAAAATTTACAGTGCTTGTGGGCGGGTGAAAAATTCGGGCTTGTGGGAACTTCCTATGGGGCCAACCTTGGGGGAGGTGTTATATGACTATGCAGGTGGTATGCAAGATGGCTTGAAATTTAGAGGGCTACTACCGGGTGGTGCATCGACTGATTTTCTAGTGGCAGAGCATTTAGATACGCCAATGGATTTTGACTCCATCGCTAAAGTGGGTAGTCGTTTAGGCACGGGTGGCTTGATTGTTTTAGATGATAAAAACTGTCCTGTGGCTATGGTATTAAATTTGATGCGCTTTTTTGCCCAAGAGTCTTGTGGTTGGTGCACGCCTTGTCGAGATGGCACGCCTTGGGCTGTTGAAGTGTTAACACGTATTGAGCATGGCCAAGGAAAAATAGAAGATTTAGACACCTTAGCTAAGCTCTGTGATTTTATGTGGATAGGTAAAACCCATTGCGCCTTGGCTCCGGGAGCCGTAGAGCCGCTAAGAAGCGCTTTAAAATATTTTCATGATGATTTTTTGCAGCATATTGAACATGGCTGTTGTCATTATAATCCATCAATGAGCGCTAAACGCACTAAGATATCTCAAGCTCAAGTGACAAATATTAAAAAACATCAGTCAGTTAAATCACCTCAGTCACCTCAGTCAACAAAGGTAGGGCAATAACATGAGTGAAAAGAAAGTCACTATTTTCATTGATGACATGCCTTACCAGCTCAGCACTGAAGACAATTTGCTGGCTGGGGTGTTATCACAAAAATTAAATTTACCTTATTTCTGTTGGCATCCGGCTATGGGCTCGGTTGGCGCTTGTCGTCAGTGCGCTGTTACGCAGTTTCAAGATCAAGTGGATCAACAGGGCCGCATTGTTATGGCTTGTATTACGCCAGTTACTGACGGTATGCGCATTAGTATCAAAAATAAAGCGGCTAGTGAGTTTCGCGAACAAGTTATTGCCGCGATGATGACTAATCATCCTCATGATTGTCCTGTTTGTGCTGAGGGGGGCGAGTGCCATTTACAAGATATGACGGTAATGACCGGCCACAGTGTACGAGAATATCAAGGCACAAAACGCACATTCACCAATCAATATTTAGGCGAATTGGTTGGCCACGAAATGAACCGTTGTATTACCTGTTATCGCTGTACGCGTTTTTATAATGATTATGCGGGCGGTAAGGACTTTGGGGTTTATGGTTCAAAAAACCAAGTGTACTTTGGTCGCCAGTCCGAGGGTGCTTTGGAAAGTGAATTTAGCGGTAACTTAGTGGAAGTTTGCCCAACCGGCGTGTTCACCAATAAAGTTTTCTCATCGCACTATACCCGTAAATGGGATTTGCAATCTGCCCCGTCGGTTTGTAGTCATTGCTCTGTGGGTTGTAACCTAAGTATTGGCGAACGCTATGGTTCGGTACGTCGGGTGATGAATCGCTATAATGCTGATATTAATGGCTATTTCATCTGTGACCGCGGTCGTTATGGTATCGGCTTTGTTAATGGCGAACAGCGTATCAGACAAGCTAAAGGTATTGCGCAGCAGTCACCTGTAGCCTTAACTAGATTAGATGTTGCTAAAGCTTTCTCGCATTTTAGAAAAAAACAATTTCTCGGTATTGGCTCTGCTCGTACCTCATTAGAAGCGAACTTTTATTTAAAAAATATTGTCGGCGCTGAGCAATTTAGCCCTGGCTATAACGATGAAGAAATGAAAGTGGCGGCACAACATGCGCAATTACTGACCTCAAACAAAGCACCCAGCCTTGCTGAGATTGAAGACAGTGACTTTGTTTTTATTATTGCTGAAGATATTAGCCAAACTGCGCCAAGAATGGCCTTGTCGGTGCGTCAAGCATTGCGTAATGCCGCTAAGACTAAAGCCGAAAAAATAGGTATTGCATCATGGCAAGACAGCGCGGTGCGAACCATTGGCGGTAAGTTACTGTCACCGTTATTTTCCCTGCAAAGTACCAGTACTAAACTCGATGATGTTTGTCAGCAAGCATTACTTTTACCTGTAGAGCAAATATCAAAATGTTTAGCGACACTGGAAAAGCTTTTACAACGGGGCAATGATCAAACGATTAACCATGACCAAGTTTTAGCACAAGCCGTTAAGCACTTAGCTGAGCAAGATCAGTTGAGCGTCACTGAACAAGACTTTATTGCTTCAGTTTATAAAGCCTTGCGTAAAGCCACTAAGCCATTGTTTATTTCAGGTACCAGTGGTGTTTGTGCCAAAGTACTGAGTAATATTGCCAATTTAATGTTGACGTTTAAAGCGCAAAATAAGCTGATAGCGCCAGGGTTAATTATTGTGCCGCCGTGCAGTAATAGTGTTGGGTTATTATCAATCTTAGATGAAAAATCCTTGTCTATTGAGCAAGTTTTAGCAGAGCTTAATGACCCAGATAAAAGCTATCAAGGATTGATTCTACTCGAGCAAGAACTAGCAAATCTCTCAGCTGTTCAAATCACGCAGTTACGAAAATCTGTGCAAACCCTGATTGTGCTAGATCATTCAGCACACCGGCTTTCAAGTATCGCCGATATTGTTTTACCTGTTGCGGCGGTTAGCGAAGGAGATGGTCATTATGTTAATTACCAAGGCCGAGCCCAACAGTTTTTTCAAGTGCATCCTCCTGTTCTGCCCATACAAGAAAGCTGGCGTTGGTTAGATAATATTGCCGATATTGTCGGTATAAAAGTTACCCGTAAAGCCTCAGGCGCAGGTGACCTTGAGTCAAATGACTATACTCAAGTTGTGGCTAAAAAAACTCCTTATGAATCACTGACTCAGTTGCATCAATTTTTTATTGATACTTATGCTCAATGGCCAAAGTTAATAACAAAAGAGGGAGATAAAACACAGCGTGATAAGAGCCAGCAAAAAGCCATTGCTAGAATGAGTCACCGAGCCAGTGGCCGAACAGCTCAAATGGCTAATATCACGGTACATGAAGCAAAAACCACCCAAAAAATTGATGATAACTTTACTTTTTCAATGGAAGGTAAAGCTGCTGGACAAGGTAGCGATATGCCCTTTACTTGGGCGCCAGGGTGGAATTCAAATCATGCGATTGGCCAATTTCAAACAGACATTAATGGTGCTTTATTGAAGGCAATAGCCGCGGTATTTATCCCACTATCAAGCGCATTAGCCAACAACCCTTACTGGCGATTAACTAAGACTATTAAAAATAGTACTTTTGAAAGTGATGCTGATGACAGTACGATAGCTAAAAATAAAACGGCTAATCACTTAACTTATGTTCAACAAAAAAATGTTTATTTCAGTGAGTGGCAAGCATCGCTCACCGCTGAATTTCAAATGTTGCGACAAAGTAATCGAATCTATATTAATGCTAAGACAGCTCAGCAAGCCGAGGTTACAACAGGCCAATGGGGTAAAATTATTTTTTCAGCGACAAACGAAAAAATGCTATTGGTTAGTCAAACTGTCATCAGTCAAATTTTTATTGTTAATGATTTGCCTGACACTTTAGTTTTTGGCAACTTCGCCCTCTGTCAGTCGTTGCACCATCAACTAGAAATGACAATATCTTTAGCGTGTGAGCAAGAAATTGCTGATTACCTTGCTCAATTTAATGATGCGTTAATAGCGGCGAAAAAAAGTAAAGAAAACATACTTGAGAGCTTGAAAATAAAGGATCAAACCATTCCAATTCGACTGTTCTCAGGAGGGTTGAATGATGGCTGACATGCTTTGGAAACTATTTGAAATAACCACTATTATCGCCTTGCTTATCCCTATAGCCGCGATGTTGGTATGGGTTGAGCGCCGAATGATAGGTATCTGGCAAGACCGTTGTGGTCCAAATCGTGTTGGGCCATTTGGTGTTTTACAATCATTGGCAGATTTATTGAAAATTCTGGGTAAAGAAGATTGGATCCCGCCTTTTAGTGATCGTTTAGTCTTTGTGCTAGCACCCGTGATTGGTGCTATGTGCGTCTTAATGAGTTTCGCTGTAGTCCCGTTTTCTCCAAGCATTGGCGTTTCTGATTTAAACATTGGCTTACTATTTTTTCTCGCTATGGCTTCGCTCGCTGTTTACAGCGTGGTGTTGGCGGGTTGGGCGTCAAACTCTAAGTATGCGCTGTTAGGTGCCATGAGAGCGGCGGCTCAAACTGTTAGCTATGAAGTGTTTATGGGCTTGTCTGTCATGGGCGTGGTGCTACTAACCGGTAGCTTTAATTTGCGTGAAATCGTGTTGGCACAAGCCGATGGCTGGCTTATTCAATCACAATTTGTTGGCTTTTTTATTTTCTTAGTGGCTGGTATTGCTGAAAGTCACCGACTGCCTTTTGATTTGCCAGAAGCTGAAACTGAACTCACTGCGGGTTTTCATACCGAATATTCTGGGCTGAAATTTGCCTTGTTTTTTCTCGGTGAGTATTTAAGCGTCACCTTAATATCAGCCATGTCAGTGGTGCTGTTTTTTGGCGGTTGGTTAATGCCAGAGCCGCTTGCTTCATGGTTGCCTCCGCTACTGTGGTTTATTATTAAAATCATGCTTTTTGTGATGTTTTTTATTCTTCTTAGAACATCGCTGCCACGACCACGTTTTGACCAACTACTCAAGTTTGGCTGGGTCGTTATGTTGCCTTTAGCGTTATTAAACCTTTTGGTCACCGCAGTATTGCGCTTAACGGGAGTGCTATAACTATGATTAATTATCGGCAAACTTATGCGGTTACTTTTAAGGCAAACGGGGGCGATAATGTTTAGTCAACTTCGAACCATTTGGTTAGTGCTTAAACACACATTTACCAAAGCCGATACGGTCCAGTATCCAGAAGAAAAACCTTATTTAGCACCCAGATACCGAGGTCGCATTGTGCTGACCCGAGACCCTGATGGCGAAGAGCGCTGCGTTGCCTGTAACCTTTGTGCGGTGGCTTGTCCGGTTGATTGTATTGCCTTGCAACAAGTGGTTGATGACGATGGCCGTAAACGTGCTGATTTTTTTCGTATTAATTTTTCACGTTGTATTTTATGCGGTTTTTGTGAAGAAGCTTGTCCGACCTATGCCATTCAGTTAACCCCTGATGTGGAATTGGCAGAATACGATAGGCAAAACTTAGTCTATGAAAAACAGCACCTACTGATTAATGGTCCAGGTAAATATCCAGATTATAGTTTTTATCAACAATCAGGTATTGCGATTGCAGGTAAAGGCAAGGGACAAGCGGAGCAGGAAAGGCCACCCATTGATATTAAAGGATTAATGCCATGAGTTGCGAACTCTTTATGTTACATAAAGCTAAAGATAGCGCTAAGGAGAGAGAAAATGTTAGCTAATTTAACCTCAATTGAAAGCTTATTTTATCTTGCTGGTTTGGTCGCTGTTATTGCTAGTTTAAAGGTGGTTACTGGTCATAATACCGTGCACGCTTTGTTGTATTTAGTGGTGTCGTTATTAGCTGTTGCGGTTTGCTTTTATTTAATGGGAGCACCCTTTGCTGCTGGCTTAGAAGTGATTGTTTATGCAGGTGCAATCTTAGTATTGTTTGTTTTTGCTGTACTGATGTTTGGCTTAGGTAAAGATGAAACAACAAACGCACCTAAAAATACAGGTTTAGCTAATATGCTGGGCGCGATCTTGTTGGCGCTTGCGCTGTTAGTAGAAATTATCGTTATTATCAATAATGCCGATATGCAGCAAAACTTACAAGCCACGGTTATTAATTCAAAAACGGTGGGAATTATGTTGTATGGCCCTTATTTACTTGCTGTTGAAATTGCTTCATTTCTGCTTTTATCAGGTTTACTCGCTGGTTATCATTATGCAAAACCTGATGTTACTGGGGGGTCATTATGACCACTATTCCCTTGTTTCATGTGCTTATTTTATCAAGTCTATTATTTGCCATTGGCTTTGTTGGTGTGGTGGCAAGAAAAAACACGTTATTTATCTTGATGAGCTTAGAAATTATGCTAAATGCTGTTGGCGTTGCCTTTATCGGTGCAGGCAGTGTTTGGCAACAAGCGGATGGGCAGGTGATGTTTATTTTAATTTTAACGCTTGCCGCTGCCGAGGTTGCCGTAGGGTTAGCGTTATTAATCCGTATGCAAAAAAAATATAACTCTTTAGATATTGATTTGTTAAATCAGATGAAGGGGTAATGATAGTGCTATTAGCGAGTTTACCTTTTTATCCCTTAGTGAGCTTCCTCGTGTTAATTGCTTTTGGCAAAAGACTGTCATGGCGGCTTGCGGCTACCGTTAGTGTCAGTAGCATGGCACTAACGGTATTAGTTAGCGCGATATTATTGTTTGAATTATCCATTAGCCAAAACCAAGTGCTAAGTGTCAATCTTTGGCATTGGTTTGATTTATCTAATCAAATGGGAACGGGTGAAGTTAACGTGCGCTTTTACCTTGATGGCTTATCCGCTGTTATGATCAGTGTTGTTAGCGGTGTGGGTTTTCTTATTCATTTATTTGCTGCTATTTACATGAAAGCTGATGCTAATTTCTCACGTTTTATGGCGTATATGAACCTATTTATTGTCGCTATGTTGATATTGGTCTTAGCGGATAATTTAGTGCTGCTATATTTGGGCTGGGAAGGTGTGGGTTTATGTAGCTTTTTATTGATTGGCTTTTGGTATCAAGAAAAAAACAATGTTTTAGCTGCGCGTAAAGCTTTTATTGTTACCCGTATCGGTGATACCTCGATGGCGATAGGCTTGCTGTTAATGTTTAATACCTTTGGCGAATTAAATATAGCCGCGGTAACAACACTAGCTCAACAAGCCAATATGGTTACTGACCCTAATTCTGTTTCTAGTGCAGAGCAAGCCAAAAATATTTATTGGATTGCCTTATTATTGCTTGGCGGCGCTGTGGGTAAATCAGCACAATTGCCACTGCAAACTTGGCTACCTGATGCTATGGCAGGGCCAACGCCAGTGAGCGCCCTAATACATGCTGCGACTATGGTCACGGCCGGGGTGTATTTAATTGCCCGTATGCATGGCATTTTTTTATTAGCACCTGAAGTAATGAATTATGTCGCTTGGTTGGGTGCACTGACCTTATTACTCGCCGGCGTTGCTGCACTCGCGCAAACTGATATTAAACGAGTTCTAGCCTATTCAACCATGAGCCAAATTGGTTATATGATGCTGGCGCTTGGAGCGGGTGCGTGGTCTGCTGGCGTTTTTCATTTAATGACGCATGCTTTTTTTAAAGCGCTGCTGTTCTTAACGGCAGGTGCGGTTATTTATGCGTTACATCATCAACAAAATCTTTTCAAAATGGGCGGTTTATGGAAGCAGCTACCTTTTGAAACGAGTTTATTTGTGGTGGGTTTAATTTGTTTAATGGCGCTACCTGGTACTTCTGGTTTTTTCTCTAAAGAAGCGATTATTGCCCAGCTTTGGTCGTCCAATACGGCAGGGCCGATGTTATGGTGGTGCGCTATTTTAGGGGCGTTATTAACCAGTATTTATAGTTGTCGGTTATTTTTTCTCGCTTTTCTGGGTACGGAACGCTGCAGTGAAAAACCCCAGGCTGAAAAAAATGTATTGCTGCGCAGTGCATTGATTATTTTGGCCTTGTTATCTTTATTTGGTGGGCTTATTCCGCTTGATCTTACCTTGGTGTTTTCAGCGGCTATTCAAAGACCTTTAGTACAGTTGATTGAGCCTACTTGGTTACATAGCCTTGCCATAATAACGCCATTTGTCGGCATACTATTTTCTTGGTTTTATTTCAAAAATTATCGTCTTTCGCCGCTTAAAGGTACTGAGCATCATATTGAGGCGAGTGAAGGTAAATTTGTGCTGTTCTGTCGTCAAGGATTAGGTTTTGATGCTTTTTATAATGCGCTGTTAGTTAAGCCTTATCAGTGGCTTGCCCAAGTAAATAAACGCGATATTTTTGACCAAATTATTATGCTCAATGCTTGGTATGTTGGGTTATGGCACGATAGCTTGATTCTGGTGCAAAATGGTAGTTTACGCTGGTATTTAGCGGCTTTTGGACTAGCGATAATCTTGCTATTAGGAGTGAGTTTCTTATGACAGTAACTTTAATTATGCTGGCATTAGTTATTGCGGGTGCATTGGCTTGGCGAGGTGAAACATACTGGCAAGGTAGTGCTAAATGGCTAGCGCTAATTAGCTTAGCGTTATTAGCCACAGTTTTTGCGGTCTTTGTTATCGACTACGCTATTAATCACAATAATGACTTTGCGCAGTTACAGGTATTGAGCCGAGTAAATTGGATTCAAACCTTTAATATTCAATATAGTATAGCCCTTGATCAGTTGAGTATTGTATTAATAGCGCTGACCTGGCTGTTAGCGATTATTTGTGTGTTAGTTTCTTGGCATGAAATTAAGCACCATGTTGGTTTTTACTATTTTAATTTACTGTTAACTATTGCGGGCATTATTGGGGTTTTTGTTGCGGTTGATATGTTTCTTTTCTTCTTTTTTTGGGAAGTTATGTTACTGCCGATGACCGCTATTATTGCTATTTGGGGCCATGAAAAAAGACATTTTGCTGCGTTAAAATTTTTCATTTTTACCCAAGTGAGTAGTTTATTGATGCTAGTGGCTATTATTGCCACTGGCTATTTTCATTTATTACAAACGGGGCAGTTAAGTTTTTATTACCTAGATTGGTTGATGTTGGATATACCGCTGTCCATGAGTCAATATTTAATGTTAGGTTTTTTTATTGCTTTTGCGGTTAAGTTACCTTCTGTGCCTTTGCACACTTGGCTACCTGACGCGCATACCCAAGCGCCAACAGCGGGCAGCGTATTACTTGCCGGCGTATTATTAAAAACGGGCGCTTATGGCTTAATTCGTTTTGTTATTTTTTTGTTCCCACAAGCCAGTACGCAATTTGCCCCTATTGCAGCGACATTGGCGGTGGTAAGTATTGTGTATGGTGCGAAAATGGCTTTTGCCCAACAAGATTTTAAACGTTTAGTGGCTTATAGCAGTATTAGCCATATGGGCTTTGTCATGTTGGCACTTTTTGCTTTTAATAGTGCGGCTTATCAAGGGGCTATTGTGACTATGGTTGCGCATGGTCTGAGTAGCGCTGCTTTATTCGCGCTCGCAGGCATGATTTATCAACGTATTCATAGTCGAGATTTGGCCGATATGGGCGGCTTTTGGCAAAGTGCACCTCGTATGGGGGGATTTGCTTTGGCCTTTGCGGGTGCTGCTTTTGGTTTACCGGGTTTAGCTAATTTTATCGGTGAATTTTTCAGTCTAGTGGGTGTTTTTCAAGTCTTGCCTGAATTTGCCATTATTGCTGCTCTTGGGCTTATTGGCTCAGCTATTTATGGCATGGTGCTGTTTCAATCAAGTTTTCAAGGTACGCCAACACAAGACATCATTGATCTACAGCCTAGGGAGCTGATTATTTGTGGCTCATTATTATTGATGCTATTAGCCATTGGTTTATATCCAAGGCTATTGCTTAAATTCTCATTTGGAGTCTAGTGATGATATCTATAGCAAATAACACTCAATCATTGCTAACCACGGCTATGGCAGGTGCAATTTTACCGCAACTGATTATTGCCTTTGGCGTAACATTAGCCTTGTTATTGGTGGCTTGGAAAAGATCGCAACGCACCATTGTACTATTTACCTTTTTTATACTTTTCGTTTCATTGATAGCCAATGTGAGTTTGCTATCAACTCAAGCAAGCCAAGCAACCCAAGTTACACAGCTGTTAAAAGTTGACGGTTACAGTATTTTTGCTTTTAGTTTGATACTGATTTCAGCCATGGTGGTTTTACGCATGAGCCATAGTTTCCTAAAAGTCCATATAGAAGTGCACGACGAGTATTACTTATTATTATTGCTCATGGTACTAGGGGCGGGGATTTTGGTTACTAGCGACCATTTTGCTAGCTTATTTTTGGGCTTTGAGCTGTTAAGCATTAGTTTAGTTGGCTTGGTAGGATATCATCGTGAAAGTAAGTATAGCGTGGAGAGTGGTTTTAAATACTTAGTATTAAGTGCCACAGCCTCGAGTTTTATGTTGTTAGGCATCGCTTTTATTTATAGCGTTACCGGTAATTTGAGTTTTAATGGCGCGATACCCAGCGAAATATATCATCAGCAAGGCTTAGGATTTTTTTTTCAGTTAGGGCTATTGTTATTTGTTTCTGGTATTGCCTTTAAATTATCAATCGCGCCTTTTCACTTCTGGACACCTGATGTTTATCAAGGTGCACCAACACCAGTTACGCTATTGATGGCAACTATTTCGAAAGTCGCTATGTTCGTGGTTTTTCTTAAATGCATTATCGCTCAGCGATATTTATTATTAGAAAATTTTCAAATGTTTTTGATGTCATTCGCCGTAATTTCAATGTTACTGGGCAATGTAATGGCGCTTAAGCAGCAAAACTTGAAGCGCTTGCTAGCTTATTCATCGATCGCCCATATGGGTTATCTACTGATTGTAGTCATTGTTACTTCTGAGCAAAGCTTGGCGTTTACTTGGCAAAGTAGCTTGTTTTATTTAGCGGCTTATACCGTCGCCAACCTGTCCATTTTTATCGTTATTGCCTTAATTCAACAGCAAAACACCCGTCTTTCTTATCAAGAAGATATTTCACTGAACGATTTACAAGGCTTATTTTGGCGAGCACCGAGTTATGCGGTGCTGATGATACTAGGCTTGTTGAGCTTAGCGGGTATTCCTCTAACTATGGGCTTTATTGGTAAGTTTTATATTTTAAGCCAAGCCACCATTGCCCATGCATGGTGGTTAATTACGATGCTTATTATTGGTAGTGGTATTGGTTTAGCTTACTATCTGCCAATGATCTTTAAAATTTTTGCCGATGCGCCTGCAGTTAACGGCAAAACTAATGAAGTCAGAAATCATGTTATAGAAATGGTATTAGTCTATAGCTTCATTACATCAGGCTTGATCTTTGGCATTTTTCCTGAGGTGATTAATCAACTTATCAGTTCTTAGTTATTAATTACGAATTCGCTAATTAATTGTTATTTTAACCAAAACATATCAACTCTGAGTATCTATATAAGAATACTTATTCTTAAATTACTAATAGTATTGTCTTTTATTTTTTGGCGCGATTTTTGATTGTATGGTGCATACAATTAAAATAATCGATAGTTTACCAGGAAATAGACCAATGAAATTAGCTCAAGTATTACTTTTTATATCAGGTGCAACCTTTTTAAGTGGTTGCATTGTTCTAGCAAGCCCTTCTCATGCTAATTACCATAGCCAACAAGAACTAATGATTGATGCCCAAATGCTCACCACATTAAATGTCGAAGCAGGTGCGGGCTCTTTGGTTATTTCGGGATCTGAACATGTGACAGAAATTACTGTGGTTGCTGATATATATGCAGAAGATCGTGATGCAGATGACTATCAATTAACCTTAACTCAGTCAGGCAAAAGTGCGACTTTAGTGGCTAAAATTAGCACTAGTGGTTTTTGGCAGGGTGATTCTCCACATATTGATATTAAAGTAACGATACCAAGCCACCTAATGTTGAAAGTTGATGATGGCTCTGGCGCTATAAACATCAGCAATATTAATGGCGCAGTTGCAGTGAAGGACGGTTCAGGTGAACTGACTATAAAAGGCATTCACAATGATCTTCATGTTAACGATGGTTCAGGTGACCTTTATATTAGTCAGGTAATTGGCAATGTAACTATTGTTGATGGCTCTGGAGAAATAGAGATTAATGACCTTAATGGCAATCTTGATATTGACGATGGCTCGGGTAGCATTTATGTAAAAGGTGTCTCAGGTAATGCTGTTTTTGAAGATGGCTCAGGTGACTTAACCCTGAGAAAAATAGATGGCATAATAACTATTGATGATGGCTCCGGCGATATTGATGTAGAGCAAGCTGGCGGTTTAAAAATACTTGAAAGTGGTTCAGGTGGCTTACGTGTGATAAAGGTAAAAGGTGGCTTTGAAATCGATAGTTAACTGAGAGCACTTAAGTGATCGATTTTCGTACAGAACAGTTTGGAGTGTCTATTATAGATGTTTTAAGCTGTTTTTAATGTTTAATAGCGTTTAACACACATTATAGCTTGTATAAATTAACTGTATCTGTATAATGCGCGCCTCTGTAATCGTCAATCAAAAAAGTTTCCAAGTGAAACTTAGCGAATTACAGAAGTTTAAAATGAGTGGGGTATATCCGCCCATAGACTTGCCCAGTTAACCTTTCAACGTTAACGTATGAATGTGCCTTAAGTCTTCCTGGTGGTTTCCTCGTATATGTACGTAGGAATTTTGGCGCATAGCCAGTTTCTACCATGAGAAGACAAAAATTATATGACTGATCTTAACAACGCCTCTGTAGGCTTTGACGCCCTTGGTTTGCCTGAAAACTTAGTATCTGCTGTAAAAGCACTAGGTTTTGAATCATCTACTGCAATTCAAGCGCAAACAATTCCCCCTTTACTTGCTGGTAAAGACGTCCTTGGTGAAGCGCAAACAGGTACCGGTAAAACGGCTGCATTTGGTTTGCCTGCACTAGCAAAAATTGATGTCACTATTCGTAAACCACAATTAATGGTTTTAGCGCCAACGCGTGAGTTAGCGATTCAAGTAGCAGAAGCAATTGAAACATTTGCACAACACATGAAAGGTTTACGTGTTGCTACTTTATATGGTGGTCAATCGTACCAGCCACAATTTCAACAACTAGAACGTGGTGCACAAGTTGTTGTTGGTACCCCTGGTCGTTTGATGGATCACTTACGTCGTAAGAGCCTTAAACTAGATAACTTATCATTTTGTGTGCTTGATGAAGCTGATGAAATGTTAAACATGGGCTTTTTAGAAGACATTGAGTGGATCCTTGAGCATTTACCAAAAGAAACACAAATGGCATTGTTTTCTGCAACTATGCCAGCGCAAATTCGCAAAGTAGCGAATCGCTTTTTGAAAAATCCTGAGCATATTAAAATTGCGGCAGTGAAAAAAGAAAAAGCCAATATTACTCAATATGCATGGAAAGTTAGCGGCATTAACAAAATGACAGCTTTGGAGCGTATTGCTGAAACTGTTGAATACGATGCGATGCTAATTTTTGTACGTACTCGTAATGATACTATTGACGTTGCTGAAAAATTAGAACGTGCAGGTTATGCTTCTGTTGCCTTAAACGGTGACATGAACCAAGCACAGCGTGAACGTACTGTTGACCAACTTAAATCAGGTGTGTCATCAATTCTTGTAGCAACTGATGTTGTGGCTCGTGGTCTTGATATTCCTCGTCTTTCATTAGTTATTAACTATGATTTACCGGGTGACAACGAAGCTTATGTTCACCGTATTGGTCGTACCGGCCGTGCAGGACGTAGTGGTACAGCAATTTCATTTGTTCGCCCACGTGAAATGTATTCTTTACGTCATTATGAACGTTTAACCTCTGGCACAATTGCTATGTACGACTTACCTAATATTCAAGAAATAGGTAAAGCACGTATTGAGCGCACTTCTACTGAGTTAGCGAGTATTGTTGCTGATAAAGAATTAACCGCAATGCGCGAAATTATTGAAACTATGGCGAGTGAGTCAGAACTTTCAATGACAGATTTAGCGGCAGCGTTACTTTATCACAAACAGTTAAAGCAGCCTCTACAGCCTAAAGAAGATCCAAAGCCTCGTCGTGATGCACGTGAAAGAAATGATCGTGACAGCAAAGGTGGTGAAAGTCGTGGTGCTCGTAATGACAGCCGTGGCGGTCGTAATGAAGCCCGTGGCGGTCGCAGTGAAGCCCGTGGTGATAGTCGTAATGAGAACCGTCCAGAACGCGCTCCTCGTAAAGCGAAAGTTGCACGTTCAGATGTCGATTGGCAGACTTACCGTCTAGAAGTAGGTAAAGAGCACGGTGCACGTCCTGGTGATATCGTTGGTGCTATTGCTAATGAAATTTCATTAGACAGCAGCTACATTGGCGCAATTAACTTACACGACAAACATAGTTATGTGCAATTACCTAAAGGTATGCCTGACAAGTCATTTACGCAATTAAAGCGTGTTCGTGTTCGTCGTCAAGCATTAGAGATTACGGTTTCTGATACTCAGACACCTGCAGCATCGTCTGAGCGTCCACGTAAAGAGCAACATACTAGCAGCTAGTTTATTTAAATAGCATGCTTAAAGCGCTAATTCTTCACTAGAATTGGCGTTTTTTTTGCCTGTAGAATTCAGCTCAAGCAGGGGATCTCTTAATAGCAGTTTCATTAATTATTGGGTCTACTTTATCGGCAGGTAAAACAGCCAAATACAGGCATTTATTTATTAAATAAATAACGCAGTAGTGGGTTGTTTTGATCAGGTGAAATGATCAGAAAATTAGTGAGATTGCTATAAAGAGTAGCTTAATTTCTTTAAGACTTTTTGACGGTTAACTGAACAAATTGTTGAGCCTTAAATTGACTGTAAATATATAGTTACATCTGTGGGTGTTGCTAGCTATAGCTTAGATCCCCATCACTAACAAATCATCTGTTTTGCACGTAAAAATAGATTTACGCCTCAAAAAATGTCAGTTTTTTCATTCACTTCCTCTGCGGTGAATTCGCGGTGATAATCGCTTCATTGCTACAATGAGAGAAACAACTATGACAGAATTAACAAAGACAGAATTAACAAACCCACTTAATTTACGAGGTATTGAATTTATTGAATATGCGTCACCAGATTCTGACTTTATGGAAAATGCGTTTTATGGTTTTGGCTTTTCAAAAACAAAAAAATTCAAAGGCCGTGATATCGATTATTTTAATCAGAACGATATTCATTTTTTATTAAATCATGAACAAGCGGGTTTTTCTAAAGAGTTTGCTAAAAGCCACGGTCCAGCAATTTGTTCAATGGGTTGGCGAGTAGAAGATGCCGAGTTTGCCTTTGAACAAGCCGTTGTTCGTGGTGCAAAGTCAGCGCAAGACGTTGATAATAAATTACCTTACCCCGCTATTTTTGGTATTGGTGATAGCTTAATTTACTTCATTGAGAAATTTGGCGCTAAAGGCTCAATATATAAAGATGATTTCGAAGATATTGCTGAACCCGTATTAGTAAAAGATAAAGGTTTTAAAGCCGTTGATCATTTAACTAATAACGTTTACCAAGGCACAATGGAGCATTGGGCTAATTTTTATAAAAACATCTTTGGTTTTACTGATATTCGCTACTTTGATATTAAAGGGGCAAAATCGGCTTTGGTTTCATACGCTTTACAATCGCCTTGTGGCACTTTCTGCATTCCTATTAATGAAGGGAAAGGTACCAGCAATAACCAAATAGATGAATATTTAAATGAGTATAATGGTCCAGGTGTACAACACTTAGCTTTTATTTCAGATGATTTATTGGGCTCTTTAGATCAATTAGATAAAAACATCATTGATACCTTAAATATCGTACCTGAATATTATGATGATGTGTTTGATCGTATTCCTTGGGTAAAAGAAGATCACCAGCGCATTCGTGATCATCAGGTATTAGTCGATAGCCAAAACGAAAATTCATACTTGTTACAGATATTCACTAAGAATATTTTTGGACCTATTTTTATTGAAATGATCCAACGTGTTGATGACCAAGGTTTTGGCGAAGGTAACTTCACCGCTTTATTCAAGTCAATCGAACTTAACCAGATAGAACGTGGCGTGCTTTAAGCTAATTTATAGCGCTATAATTTATCTAAAAAGCCAGCATTTGCTGGCTTTTTTATGTTCAGGCCGTTCTTGGCATTAGTACATGAGTGTACTAATGCTGGCATGGGTTATTTGTACCCAAGATAAGCTAAGTACCAACATCCGTGTTGGCGATATTACAGCCACAAAGCTGTTTTTTGCCATCGGTGTCTAGGCGTTGTTAGAGTTACTCTATAATGGCTCCTACATTAGTCTAATGAGCTGAATTCATCCATGAAAGTACCTGTTGATATGAAAGAGTCATTATTTTTAGGGCAGCACTCATTACTGGCTAAAACAACCCACTACTGCGTTATTTATTTAATAATTAGAACAACTAGTTATTAAAATAAATGCCTTATATTTGGCCATTTCTCCTACGTATAAAGTAGACCACCTAATTAATGAAATTGGTATAACTGAAATTGTAGAGCTAGATATATACATGCGGTAAATTATATTTTGCAGGTAAAAAAAAAGCGCCAATAGGCGCTTTTAGTCGTAATGTTTAATCTAAGTGTTTGATTACTTATTTAAGGCATTACCTAAATGAGGTCGAATATCTTTTAAAATTTCTTTTGCTAAGCGTGGGCTACTTGCGACAATATTGCCTGAATTACCGTGATTATGGCCACCAACAAAGTCAGTTACTAAACCACCTGCTTCAATGACCATTAATTCACCTGCGGCGCTATTCCAAGGTTTCAAACCAATTTCAAAGTAACCGTCAACACGTCCAGCAGCCACGTAAGCTAAATCTAGAGCGACACAGCCGGCATGACGCATATCAGATGTTTTACCAAAGAGTGTTTTAAACATTTGTAAATAGGCATCTGTGTGTTGCTTATGTTTAAAAGGGAAGCCGGTCGCTAAAATAGAACCATTAAGTTCTTTAGATTGTTTTACGCGGATTCTAAAGCCGTTTAATTGTGCACCTTTACCGCGACTTGCGGTAAATAGCTCACCACGGATTGGGTCATAGATAACTGATTGATCTAATTTCCCTTTCACTTTTAAAGCAATTGACACAGCAAAGTGTGGAATACCTTTAACAAAGTTTGCGGTGCCGTCAAGCGGGTCAATAATCCACTGATAGTCGTTGTCCTTACCTTCAATTAAACCACACTCTTCACCAATAATAGTGTGGTTAGGGTAAGATTTTTGAATTGTTTCAACAATAGCTAGTTCAGCACTTATGTCAACATTAGTAACGATATCGTTAGTACCCTTAGATTCAATTTCAATCTTATCTACTTGTTCAAAAGCGCGCAAAATTACTTTGCCCGCAGCACGCGCAGAGCGCACGGCAATATTTAGCATCGGATGCATTATCGACTACCCTATTTGTTGTAAAATGTCATAAACAGCTATGTAAAAGAACGAGGTTAATGTTGAAAGCCATACTGTAATAAAGCCCCAAAATTAAGCGCGCGAATTATAGCAAACTAATTATTACTTTGCGACACTCTTATTTATCATTAATGAACTGATATCAGTTAGGTTAGATAAAGTTATAACGAATAAGATAAAACTTACCGTATTTTCTTCACCTTATAGACAAAAGAGCTAGGCCATATTGATAAACACTATAAAACTAATATAAAAGCCGTGATTTTTTCTCAGTACAAGGATAATGTTCTGTGTTAACATTATCCGAAATTTTAGCCGTCTAGATAGGTAATGTTGTTAGCTAATTACAGTTATGTTAACTAATTATTACCCTCGAATTTAAGATAAGTGTAGATAATGTCAGATTCTTTATTAAGTAAGGTTCGTATCGTTCTTGTTAATACCTCAGATTGTCGTAATATCGGCTCAGCCGCTCGCGCCATGAAAACAATGGGCTTAACTGATCTCATTTTAGTTGATCCTATTGAAATGCCCAATGGTCAAGCACAGGCTTTAGCTGCTGGCGCAACCGATGTCTTAAAAAATGCCAGAGTAGTGGCAACACTCGAAGAAGCCATTAAAGATTGTGGTTTAGTGGTTGGTACAAGTGCTCGGTCGCGCACGTTACCTTGGCCCATGCTAGAGCCTAGAGGTTGTGGCGAAAAACTGATCACAGAAGCACAAGAATATCCAGTGGCATTAGTATTTGGCCGTGAGAGTAGTGGCTTAACGAATGAAGAACTTCAGTTATGTAACTTTCATGTGCAAATTCCAGCAAATCCAGAATATAGCTCATTGAATTTGGCTATGGCAGTACAAACCTTAAGTTATGAAGTGCGTACAAGCTTCCTAATCCATCAACAACAAGCCTTTACCTTGAGTGAAAGTGAAGAATATCCGCTTGCTGAGGAAACAGAACGCTTTTATCAACATTTTGAAAATGCACTAAAAGCAACGGGCTTTATTATGCCAAGTCACCCAGGTTTAGTGATGACTAAGCTGCGCCGTTTGTTTAACCGCGCACGGCCCGATGTAAAAGAATTGAAAATGATGCGTGGTATTTTAGCCTCAGTTGAACGCGCTGCAAAAGCCTCTAATACTGAAAAAAATAAAGATTAATTATAGCGTTAGTTAGTCACTTAACTCAGTGACTAACTCTGATTACAGCATAGAGAATTAAGGAACGTGGTATGTTTAACCGCATGAAAGAAGATATTAATAGTGTATTTGACCGAGATCCTGCCGCACGTAATGTTTTTGAAGTTTTAACAAATTATCCTGGCCTGCACGCCGTGTGGTTTCATCGTTTAAGTCATCGTTTGTGGAAATTTAATTGTAAATGGTTAGCGCGATCACTCTCAACATTTTCTCGTTGGTTAACGGGTATTGAGATCCACCCAGGTGCGACTATTGGTCGGCGATTTTTTATTGACCACGGTATGGGTGTTGTCATCGGTGGCACTGCTGAAATAGGTGATGATGTCACTTTATACCAAGGGGTTACGTTAGGCGGTACAAGTTGGAAAGAAGGCAAACGCCATCCAACCTTAATGAATAATGTTGTTATTGGTGCCGGAGCTAAAATTTTAGGTCCAATTACCATTGGTAAGAATGGCAAGGTAGGCTCCAACTCCGTTGTGGTAAAAGATGTGCCTGAAAACGGTACAGCTGTTGGCATTCCCGCTCGCATTATTAACGCTAAAAAGGATGATAGTGCCGCTGAAAAACGTGAGAAAGTGGCAAAGAAATATGGCTTTGATGCTTATGCGGTGGCTACTGATAATCCAGATCCCGTCGCTAAAGCGATAGGTCGTTTACTTGACCATATACATTTAATGGAAAATAAAGTTTCTGATTTATGTCGAGAGGTTAATCAGCTTGGTGGTCATGTTTGTCAAGAAGCGCTACCTGAATTAAGGGTGGGTGAGTTTGACGAAGATGAGAAAGCGGCAGCAAAACGTCGAGAAAGCGCAAAAGAATCTTTTGATCCAGCAATTTAGTTCCCGTTTATTTGCAGCTAGAGGTCATTTTGCTGTAAACAAGTATGTAGCTTAGCTATCGATACTAAATTTCCAGTCCAGCCTTACTTTCACTCCGAGGTTATTAAACATTAGAGCGATATAAACTTTAATGTTTCTTCCCTCGTATTGATTAATAATTAAAGGCGCGTAAAATACTTGAGTAAATCAGTCGGGTATTTAGTTGACTAATTTGTAGGGAGATGTAAAATTGCCAACTAATTGATAGGGGTAATATATGAAATTGACGTCTAAAGGCCGATACGCTGTAACAGCAATGCTCGATGTAGCTATTCATGCGATAACAGGACCTGTTCCACTGGCTGATATTTCTGAGCGCCAAGGTATCTCATTATCATATCTAGAGCAACTTTTTTCACGGCTTAGAAAATACGGACTCGTCAATAGTGTTCGTGGGCCAGGTGGCGGTTACCGGTTAGGACAATGTTCAGCGAAAATTACCATTGCTGATGTTATCAATGCTGTTGACGAAAGTATCAATGCCACTAAATGTGGTGGCACAGGTAATTGTCAAGATGGTCAGCAATGCTTAACGCATTATTTATGGACTGATTTAAGCGACAGAATTGAAGACTTTTTAAAAGGCATTTCACTTGCCGAGCTCGTCGAGCAACGAAATGTAAAAATAGTGTCACAACGACAAGATGAAGCTACAGCGAAAGCTCGCAAATCCCCTTCGTTAGAGACCTTAATTACTACTCGCAATATTATGAATGACTGGCATTAATAGCTGGTTCAACTGGAGATTATTAATTAATGAAGCTTCCCATTTATTTTGATTATTCATCGACAACACCGGTAGACAAACGTGTTGCTGAAAAAATGATGCAATATATGACTACTGATGGTTTTTTTGGAAACCCGGCATCACGTTCACACAAATTTGGTTGGCAAGCGGAAGAAGCGGTTGATATCGCTCGTAATCAAATTGCTGATTTGATTAACGCCGACCCACGCGAAATTGTTATTACCTCAGGTGCAACAGAGTCTAATAACCTAGGTATTAAAGGTGCCGCTAAGTTTTACAGTAAAAAAGGTAAGCATATTATTACCTGTAAAACAGAACATAAAGCCGTACTAGATACTTGTCGCGAGTTAGAGCGTCAAGGCTTCGAAGTAACTTACCTTGATCCTGAGAGCAATGGTTTAATTGATTTAGACAAATTAAAAGACGCCATGCGTGAAGACACTGTTCTCGTTAGTATCATGCACCTTAATAACGAAATTGGTGTGATTCAAGATATTGCGGCCATTGGCGAAATGTGTCGCGAACGTAAAATTATTTTTCATGTTGATGCTGCGCAAAGTGCCGGTAAAATTGAAATTGATTTACAAGTTTTAAAAGTGGATTTAATGTCATTTTCTGCCCATAAAATTTATGGTCCAAAAGGCATAGGTGCACTCTATGTTAGTCGTAAACCTCGTGTTCGTCTTGAATCACAAATGCACGGTGGCGGCCATGAACGTGGTATGCGTTCAGGTACACTAGCAACTCACCAAATTGTTGGTATGGGTGAAGCATTTAGAATTGGAAAAGAAGAACTAGTACAAGACGCAATACACGTGACTAAAATGCGTGATCGTTTATGGGCTGGTTTAAACGACATGGAACAAGTTTTTGTTAACGGCGATTTTGACCAACGTTATCCAGGTAACTTAAATGTCAGTTTCAATTTTGTTGAAGGTGAATCGCTTATCATGGCGTTAAAAGACTTAGCAGTATCTTCAGGTTCAGCCTGTACTTCCGCAAGTTTAGAGCCATCGTACGTACTTCGAGCTTTAGGGTTAAATGATGAAATGGCGCACAGCTCAATTCGTTTTAGTTTCGGTCGTTTTACTACAGAAGAAGAAATAGATTATGCCATTGACCTGATTAAAAAGGCAATTGGCCATTTACGTGACATGTCACCGCTTTGGGAAATGTTCAAAGACGGTATCGATTTAGACTCAATAGAATGGGCTGCTCACTAGAGCGCTAGGAGAAATATTATGGCTTATAGCGAAAAAGTAATTGATCATTATGAAAATCCACGCAACGTTGGTTCTTTTGATAAGAATGACACACAAGTTGCTACGGGTATGGTTGGCGCACCTGCATGTGGTGACGTAATGAAGTTACAACTTAAAATTTCAGCGGACGGCATTATTGAAGACGCGAAATTTAAAACTTACGGCTGTGGCTCTGCGATTGCCTCAAGCTCATTGGTAACAGAGTGGGTTAAAGGTAAGTCAATTGATGAAGCCGGCCAAATCAAAAATACGGCGATTGCTGAAGAACTTGCATTACCGCCAGTGAAAATTCACTGTTCAATCTTAGCGGAAGACGCAATTAAAGCGGCAATCGAAGATTACCGTAGTAAGCATAAAGGTTAAGCTGGAGACGTAATATGAGTGTAACGATGACACCTGCTGCATCTGACAGGATAAAATCGTTTATCGAAAACCGGGGCAAGGGCCTCGGTCTACGATTAGGTATTAAAACAACGGGTTGTTCTGGTTTAGCTTATGTACTTGAATTTGTAGATGATCTAAATGACGACGACTCAATGTTTTCAATTAATGATGTTAATATCATTATTGACGGTAAAAGCCTAGTTTATCTTGATGGTATCGAACTTGATTTTATTAAAGAAGGTTTGAACGAAGGCTTTAAATTCACCAACCCAAATGCCAAAGGCGCATGTGGTTGTGGTGAAAGTTTTAATGTTTAATGAGCGATTAATTTCACTGGAGTTGTTGTGAATTATTTTCAGTTATTTGGTTTAGAAATTCAGTTTACTATTGACCTGAATAAGCTTTCAACACTTTATCAAACATTACAAAAAAAAGTACATCCTGATCGCTTTGCACATGGTTCAAACCAAGAGCAAATGCTAGCCGTTAAAAAATCAACCTTGATTAACGATGCCTACCAAACGCTAAAAAAACCCCTAAAACGCGCGCAATATCTCTTAGAATTGCGCGGTATTAGCATGCCTAACGAGCAGGCTTCTTTTGGTGATGTGAGTTTTTTAATGCATCAAATGGAACTGCGAGAAATGCTAGACGAAGTTAAGCATGCTGATGATGTTGATGCAGCTGTGTTTGACGTTTCACAAGTGTTTGAAGCAGAATTCCAGCAACTCTTTAATCAGCTGCAAAGTCAATTGGCAGAAAATACGCTAGAATCCAATGGCTTAGCTTGCGATAACTTAAGAAAACTTAAGTTTTATCAAAAGCTTAATGTTGAGCTAGATAAGCTCGAAGAGTTATTGCTAGACGACTAAACTGTAAAATTAAGACGTTAACAACTACATTGATTTTTCTATGAAAAAACAATGTAGTTGTTAATACAAAATTCGTAAAACTATACCTAACGAGCTTTTACAATGGCATTATTACAAATCGCTGAACCAGGGCAGAGTACAGTTCCTCACGCCCACCGCCTTGCGGCGGGTATTGATCTTGGTACGACAAACTCTTTAATTGCTAGCGTAAAAAGTGGCCTAGCTGAAACTATTGTTGATGATAACGGGGCTGATATTTTACCGTCAGTGGTCAGTTATCAAAGCAAGGGTATACTTGTCGGTCATGACGCAAAAGCGTTAGCCGTGAGTGACCCTGAAAATACTATCGTATCAGCAAAGCGCCTAATTGGCCGCTCTAAAGCTGATATAACGACAAAATATGCCTCACTGCCGTATGCTTTTTCTGGTGATGAAAACCATCCCTCAATAGCAACTCGCACCGGAGAAGTGAATCCGGTACAAGTGTCAGCCGAAATACTTAAAACTTTAGTGAAACGAGCTGAATTATCGCTAGGCGGTGAACTAACGGGTGTAGTTATTACCGTGCCGGCTTATTTTGATGATGCACAACGTCATAGTACGAAAGACGCGGCAAAATTAGCCGGTGTTAATGTCTTACGTTTACTTAACGAACCTACAGCCGCCGCAGTTGCTTATGGTTTAGACACTGAACATCAAGGAAAACAAGAAGGCGTTGTTGCGGTTTATGATTTAGGCGGCGGCACCTTTGATATTTCTATATTACGTCTCAATAAAGGTGTATTTGAAGTGTTAGCTACCGGTGGTGATTCTGCGCTAGGTGGTGATGACTTTGATGGCATGCTGGTTGAACATCTGATCAATAAAGCGGGCTTAGTTCGCCCTTTGTCTACTTCAATGGAACGACAATTAACCCAGCAAGCTTGCTTTGTTAAAGAGCAATTGTCAGACAGTGACAGTGTTGAAATATCACTAACACTTGCCAATGAAAAAACTTGGACCAACATTTTTACCCGAGTTGAGTTTGAGCAGTTGATCGCGCCATTAGTAAAGAAAACACTGCGAGCATGTCGTCGAGCTGTTAAAGATGCAGAGCTAGACATTAGTGATATTATTGAAGTGGTAATGGTTGGTGGTTCCACCCGTGTACCCTTAGTGCGTCAAGAGGTTGAAGGTTTTTTCAAACGACAACCTTTAACTTCAATTGACCCTGATAAAGTTGTTGCTTTAGGTGCAGCTATTCAAGCTGATATTTTGGCGGGTAATAAGCCAGAGAGCGATATTTTGCTACTTGATGTTATTCCTTTATCATTAGGTTTAGAAACCATGGGTGGGCTAGTTGAGAAGGTTATTACGCGCAACACCACCATTCCAGTGGCTAAAGCGCAAGAATTTACCACCTTTAAAGATGGTCAAACGGCGATGGCTTTACATGTATTACAAGGTGAACGTGAGTTAGTTGATGATTGTCGTTCATTAGCACGATTTGAACTTCGTGGTATTCCGGCAATGACCGCTGGTGCTGCACATATTCGTGTCACCTTCAAAGTAGATGCAGACGGTTTGTTAGAAGTATCAGCGATGGAAAAATCAACCGGTGTTGAGTCGAGCATCACGGTCAAACCAAGTTTTGGTTTAGAAGCAGATGAAATCACTAACATGCTAAAAGACTCCATGGAAAATGCTGAGCAAGACATGCAAGTAAGGATGTTGAAAGAGCAGCAAGTTGAAGCGTCACAAGTGATTGAGTCGATTCAAGCGGCGCTTCTTGCGGATAGCGCTTTATTAAATACAGCGGAAATCAGCAAAATAGACAGCGCTATTTCTGCGCTGAAACAAATAAGCCAAACAGGTAATGCCGATGAAGTTGAAGCGGCAATAGCGATATTAAATAATAGCACCGCCACATTTGCTGAACGTAGGATGGATTCATCTATAAGAACAGCATTATCTGGCCATTCAGTAGACGAGGTTTAGTCAAATGCCACAAATTATATTTTTACCCAACGCAGATCTTTGCCCAGAAGGCGCAGTAGTAGAAGCCGAAAAAGGCGAGAGCGTATTAGACGTAGCACTGAGAAACGATATTGGTGTTGAGCATGCATGTGAGAAAGTGTGCGCTTGTACCACGTGTCACATGATCATTCGCGAAGGTTTTGACTCTATCAAAGAGGGCGATGAACTCGAAGAAGATATGCTTGATAAAGCTTGGGGTTTAGAGCCTGAATCACGCCTAGGTTGCCAAGCATTAGTGGGCGATGAAGACTTAGTGGTAGAAATTCCTAAGTACACCGTTAATATGGTCTCTGAAACGCACTAAATAATTCACTTTATAAATATTTAAGGGTAATAACCATGCGGTTATTACCCTTTTTTGATCGCATTAATCGCCCATTGTTACAAGATTGCACAACGAATGCTATTTAATAGACAGAGACTTTGGTTTGACTTTTTACTTTGATAGCTAATCGGCTCGTCAACTTTTTATTACCTAGATAAATAGACAGCTGATTAAAAGTTTGCTCTAATTAATGGAGATTTTCCTGTTGAAATAACTGAATACACAGGTATATATTTGTTAAATAACTTCTAGGCATCATAAAATTGTCAGTACTATCTAAATCACAAACGATAAAAAGTTTAATCATCACTAATCAGTTTGCTACTGATATTTTATTATTAAACACCCCAAATGAAGTTTGGCAGTATTTAGCACAAAATATTGTTGAAAAGCTCGGTTTTGACGATGCCGTTATTTACACTTTAGATGCTGGGGGGGAAACCTTAAGTCGCATGTCGGGCTTTGAAAAGAAAACCTCCTTCAACCGTGATAAAAGCAGTAATATTGAAATAAGAAACACTTCGTCTAACTCGATAGTTATTCCTTTTAATGAAGGTGTTATTGGCAAGGTTGCGGCAACTAAGCAACCAATATTAGTAAAAGATACTCGAGAATTTGACGGATATATTGTTGATGACGAAACCACGCTATCAGAGTTAGCGGTTCCTATTTTATTTAAAGAGCAATTATTAGGTGTTATTGACACCGAAAATGCAAAGGTTGGTTTTTACACTGAATATCACCTGAGAACACTGACCGCATTAGCTTCTCTTGCTGCAATGAAAATATCTCAAATCATCAAAGTTGATGGTTTGGAAGAGGTGATTGAAAATTTAGAATATGCCAATAAAATTCAAGATGCCCTATTTGAGATTACAGAACTTACCTTTACCACTAGAACTATGGGTGATTTTTATCGGAGTTTACATCAATGTATTGGACGTATTACTTTTGCAAAAAACTTTTTCGTTGCCTTACTCAAAGATAACGGTAAAACAATTGAATTTCCTTATGCGGTAGACGAACTTGACCAAGATATTGTTGACGAGTTAGATCAAGGAAAGATATTTGAACAAGTGGCTATTGATCCACAGCATTTAAGTATTACAGGTTATACCCTGTCAAAAGATAAACCTTTTCTATTATATGAAAAAGATATTCAAAGTATGCTTGATAATAAAGAGCTCTATATTTTAGGGAGCATACCCAAAGCATGGTTAGGTGTGCCTTTTGGCAAAGGCGATAACAAAGGTATTGTCGTTGTACAAAGTTATAGCACTGACTTTTTATTCCAAGAAAAAGATAAACAACTGTTATCTTTTGTCGCGAAACATATCCATAATGCCATTGACAGAATGGCAGCTAAGCAGAAGCTTCAGTTTTTAGCATTACATGACCCTTTGACAGACTTACCTAATAGATCGCTTTTTAAAGATAGAATTCAACATGCGTTTTTACATTGTCAGAATAATCGCCAAGACAATTTAGCCATACTGTTTATCGATGTAGATAGATTTAAGCAAGTTAACGACACTTATGGTCACCATGTTGGTGATAAGTTACTTATTGCTATTGTACAATCAATAACGACAACCTTAAGAAACACAGATACATTGGCACGTTTAGGTGGAGATGAATTTGCCATACTGCTTGATGGTAATATTGATTATGAGACTATTTGTCGGATAACTGAAAGTATTATCGAGGCGACATCAGGGGCTTTCACTATCGATGGTTTGAATATTTCTAGTAGTGTCAGTATTGGCATCGCAATTTATAGTGATGCGAGTAAGAGTGCTGATCAATTATTGATTGATGCTGATCATGCTATGTACCAAGCCAAGCTCAAAGGTCGTAATCAGTATGTCTTTTTTGAAGCATTTGAAGAAAAAAATAAATCAACCAATGTTAAAGTTGAGTACGATTTCGATCATGCAGTTAAAAATCTTGAGTTTATCGGCAATTATCAACCGCTAATTGATTTTGATACTGGTGATGTTATTGGAGCTGAAATTTTGGTACGTTGGCAGCATCCTAAATTAGGGCTTTTGTTTCCAGATATTTTTATTCCTATTTTAGAAAGATCAGGGCAAATAGTACAGCTTGATCTTTATATGCTGAAGCTGGCGGTGAGTAACCTAACGCTTTGGGCTGATTGGCTACCAGAAAAATTTAAGCTTAGTGTTAATGTGTCAACATCAGGTTTTGCGTCACAAGACTTTATTAACTATATGCAAACACAGCATCTAGAATGCGCAGAGATCATCGAGCGATTATGTGTAGAAATTACCGAAGAAAGTTTAATTCTGAACGTTGATGCAGTGAAAAAACATTTAGATATTTTGAAACGTCTTAATATTCCAGTAGCATTGGATGATTTTGGTACAGGTTTTTCATCGCTGAGTTATTTACATCAATTTTCTTTAGATTATTTGAAAATAGATAAAAGCTTTGTTGATGACATCAATGAAATGAGCAGTAAGATCTTGATATTAGACGCTGTGGTTAATTTAGCTAAAGCATTGAATATAAAAACCACAGCTGAAGGTATTGAAACGGCAGAGCAATATCAAAAACTTAAAGAAATTGGCTGTGATTTAGGGCAAGGCTATTATATTGCAAAACCGCTACTTGATACTGACTTTAAACGTTTCCTTTTAAACAGAGGATATTAATACCAATCTCACTAATTATCTGATCATTTTTACTGGTTAACATAACCAACTACTGCGTTATTTATTTAATAATTAGAGCAACTAGTTATTAAAATAAATATCTTATATTTGGCCATTTTTCCTGCGTATAAAGTAGACCACCTAATTAATGAAATTGGTATAACTTTAAATGGCTTAATGCCGATTGCCGATACGGCTAACTTAAGGTAATGCTAGGTAAGTATTGAGTTAGGCTATCAATATTTTTAAGCAACACCTTATAGTCATATCTTGAAGCAATATCTTGCAGAAATATCGTTAAGCAGTATTGAGCTTCACTACTTGTTTACCGGTAAAACCGCCGGCTAATTGTTTGTTTAGTGCCGCAGAAATATGCTCGGAATTAAATTCGATTAGGTTAACTTCTGGTACCACTAAATCACCTTTCGCTAAGCTCTCAAGCAGTAAATTACTCATAAAACTCATCCGTTGTTGTGCACATAAACTATTGGCTAACCATGCACCAGCAAGTGAGACAATACTAATGTTCGGCGACTTTCTAAACAGCAATTCATGCTCAAAATTTGGCAAAGGTTTTAAGCAGGCAATACGACCACAAAAACGCATTAATTCGATGTTACGAGCGGTAGTCTCACCGCCGATAGAATCTAATATCGCATCAAAACCTTGCGGACCTAATTCTCGACGAATTTTCTCGCAAAGTTTTTTATCTTTATAATCAAAGACAACATCAGCCCCTAAAGCCTTCACTAATTTATGATTACATTTTGCTGCTGTGGTAAATACATCAGCACCGCGTAGTTTGGCAAATTGAATCGCTATTTGGCCAACAGCACCTGCGCCCGCTTCAACTAATAACGTATCACCTTGAGCAATTTGTAATTTATCAAGTGAAATTAGTGCGGTCATGCCAGCGCAAGGCAGTGTTGCTGCTTGTTCTGGTCTTATATTGTCGGGTACTACCGATACCGCATAGTTGGGGGCTTTGGCGTATTCACTAAGTACACCATGCTCGCCCATACTGGCATGCCACATCACACGTGCACCAATATTAGGATAAAGCCCTTTTGGCGCGTCAACCACAATACCTACAGCATCTAAACCAAGCACATGCGGATATTGCCAATGACAAAATCCAGTTTTAGCGTATTGCGCATCCAAGGGATTAAGGCCAACATATTCAACTTTTATTAACAGTTCATTGTCACTACATTGAGGCACGCTTAGCTCAATATTCTCTAATCGAATATCTTCATTAGCTTCGGGTAGCACAATGGCTCGCATAGTTTTTGCGGCAATAGTTTTATCGACATTAGTTTTCGAGACAATGTTTTCACGTAAAATATCAGTGTTTGGCATTAATATAACTCGACTTATTTAGTATTGTTTAACGCATAGCTCCATTGCCCGTTAAATGACTGGTAGGCATTTACTTTAGCGAGCAAGGAGGAAATCGTTGAATCAACAGCATTTTCTTGCGCTATTAAAACACCCTGACGCGCATCTAACAACTCTAAGTAAGGTATTTGACCTTCTTCGTACATGGCTTGGGCTTGTAAAAATGCTTTATTAGCAAAGAGATAGCGTTCATCAGCAAAATATTTTTGCTGCGCTTGGTTGACCAATAATTGCAGAGAAAGTTCACTTTCACTCAGTGCACTTAGCACCACTTGTTGGTAATCACTATACGCCGCCTCAGTTAAAAATTGCTGTGCATCGCGCTGTGCTAACAAAGCCGGGTAACTCAGTAATGACCATTGTAATTGCGGCGCCACTTGCCATTGCTGTTGGGTATTACTAAAATCATTGCTACCTATGCTGATGACACCCACAAAGCTCGTTAAACTAATGTCAGGCAGTAGTGCTTTGCTAGCTGAAATACTTAAGCTATTTGCTTGGCTAAAGTCATAAAGTGCTCGGCTAATGTCTGGTCGTAGTGCAATCGCTTTATTAGGCTCATTTAATGCAACATTAAATTCATATTCTAAAATAGCTTGCTCGTTGCTTAACTTCAGCTCTTGCGCTAAACGGCCCGTTAAAACAGCGAGAGTCGATAAATCTCGATACTTAGCGTATTCAATTGCTGGCATTAATGCTTGTTGTTGTCTCAGTTGCGCCATGGTGCGGTTTAAGTCAAGATCGTTTGCAACACCTTCATCTACACGTGCTTGTAGCACATCGATGCTTTGCGTCAAGGCTTCTATTTGCAAGGTAAGAATACGTTGTTTCTCTACATTGCCTTGATAACTTACAAAACCTTTAACGACTGATGAAACTACTTCTATTTGTAATAAACGCACTTTTTCGGCTTGGCTCATGGCCGATGCATTTGCAGCATCAACCAAGGCAGTAATACGGCCAAATAAATTCAGTTGCCAATCTAGCGCAACATTCGCACTTGATTGACGACTATTTGTCTCACCTAAACCACTACGCTGAGCGCCAATTTCAACACCACCTTGCGGTAGATACTGTGCTTTTTGCTCACCTAATCGTGCTAAAGCACTTTTCAGCGTTAATTGGCTAGTGTGTAAGTTGTGGTTATTGACTAACGCATCAGTAACTAACTGGTTTAGTTGGCTTGAATCAAGCTTTTGCCACCAGTTTTTTTCATCCACGCCAGTTAAATTCGCATTGAGTTCGCCGCCAAAATCGCCTGCAATATTCGCTTTAGCGACAAACTCACTGACCAGGTTTTGCTCACTGGCAAGATCAATCTTACTTGCACAGCCGGATAAAAACGCTGCTACTAATATCGCCGTGGCAGTCAGGCTAGTGTTAAACTTTACTGATTTAACCGTTTTTACTAATTGCATAGGTTTTACTGATTTCACTGGTTTCAGTTTAGTCATGAGCTATTTCCTGCGCTTTCGCTTTCTTGCTAGTCACTAACATATAAAATACCGGTGTAAATAATAAGCCAAACACTGTGACACCAATCATGCCCGAAAATACTGCGTTACCCATGGCGTGACGCATTTCTGCACCAGCACCGGTGGCTAACACTAATGGCACAACACCCGCAGTAAAGGCAATTGAAGTCATTAAAATTGGACGTAAACGCATACGACAAGCTTCAAGTATTGCTTCTAAATGTGATAAGCCTGAGTCGTGTCTATCTTTAGCAAATTCCACCATCAATATCGCATTTTTCGAGGCCAAGGCCACCAGCACAATTAATGCTATTTGGGTGAATATATTGTTATCGGCACCGACAAACCAGACCCCAAGTAAGGCAGAAAATATGGTCATAGGTACAATTAATATAATCGCCAATGGTAAACGCAAGCTCTCGTATTGAGCGGCAAGCACCATAAATACTAATAAAACAACTAATGGGAAGATATAAACCATCGTATTACCGGCAAGTACTTGCTGATAGGTCACATCGGTCCATTCATATTCAATACCGGCTGGCAAATTGTCAGCAAGCACTTTTTCAATGGCCGCTTGTGCTTGGTCTGAGCTATAACCTGGCGCGGGGCTACCATTAAGCTCGGCACTTGGATAGCCGTTGTAATGCATAACACGGTCTGGACCAATAGTCGGTGTTACGGTTAATACTGAGCCTAATGGCACCATGTTACCGGCACGATTACGTACTTTTAGGTTTAATATTTGATCTGGGTCTAAACGAAAATCTGCATCGGCTTGGGCGTTTACTTGGTAAGTTCGGCCAAACAAGTTGAAGTCGTTTACATATACTGAGCCTAAGTAAATTTGCAGGGCGTCAAAGACTTCATTCAATGGAATACCTTGAATAAGCGCTTGTTCACGGTCAATATCAATATCCATTTGTGGTACTTGAATACGAAAACTTGAGTAAAGGCCCATTAATGCAGGGTCTTGTTGCGCTTTACCAATAACCTTTTGTAGACTGTTAAATAAGGCTTCAAAACCTTTATTAGCTCGGTCTTCAATTTGCAGTTTAAAACCACCTGTTGTGCCTAAACCTTGAATTGGCGGTGGCGGGAATACCGCAACAAATGCTTCATCAATGGCAGCAAAACGTTGATTCAATTGCGCTGCTATCGCCATAGCCGATTGGCTTGGGTCAGTACGTTTATCGAAGCTATCAAGCGGCGTAAATACAATGCCGCTGTTCGGACTGTTGGTAAAACCGTTTACTGATAAGCCAGGAAAAGCTACAGTATGTGCCACGCCTGGTACGTCTAAGGCAATTCTTTGCATTTGCGTCAGCACATCTTCAGTACGATCAAGACTGGCAGCATCAGGTAGTTGTGCAATGGCGACTAAATACTGTTTATCTTGTTGTGGAATAAAGCCACCCGGTACGGTATCAAATAACTTAATGGTTCCGCCCACTAAGGCGAAGTAAGCCACCATAACAACAACCGTCATTCGGATAAGCTTCTGTACTAGTTTTTCATAGCCTTTAGCGCCACGGTTAAACACACGGTTGAAGGGTTTAAATAACCAACGACCGAATAAGGTATTTAATAAGCGAGTGAATGCATCTGGTTTTGCATCATGTGGCTTTAATAATAGTGCCGCTAATGCTGGCGATAATGTCAGTGAGTTAAAGGCTGAAATTATGGTGGAAATAGTAATCGTCAGGGCAAATTGCTTATAAAATTGACCAGATAAACCGGTAATAAAAGCGGTTGGAATAAATACTGCACTTAATACCAAGGCAATCGCAATAATAGGACCCGTTACTTCGCTCATCGCAACACGGGTTGCTTCAAGCGGAGATAAACCTTTTTCGATGTTACGCTCAACGTTTTCAACGACCACAATGGCGTCATCTACCACAATCCCGATGGCGAGTACTAAACCAAATAAAGACAAGGTGTTAATTGATACGCCTAACCATTGCATTACCGCAAAGGTACCAATTAATGAAATAGGTACGGCAATTAATGGAATAATAGAGGCACGCCATGTTTGTAAAAATACAATCACCACGATAACAACTAAGGCAATCGCTTCTAATAAGGTGGTAATAACTGCGTCAATAGAGCCGCGAACAAATACCGTTGGGTCGTAAACAATGTCGTATTCAACACCAGTAGGGAAGTCTTTTGATAAGCGCGCCATGGTTTCACGTACTTGATCAGAAAGCTCAATGGCATTTGAACCTGGGCGTTGGAAAATAGGCATCGCTAATGCAGGTTGGTTATCAAGCTCAGCTCGAAGCGAGTATGAGTCTTGACCTAATTCAACGCGAGCAATATCAGACAAACGTGTTAACTGGCCTTGATCACCCACTTTAACAATGACTTGTTCAAATTCTGCAATACTATTTAAGCGACCCTTAACGTTCAACAGTATTTGAAATTGACTGTCGTTAGAAATGGGTTGGGCGCCTAAGCTACCAGCAGCGACTTGTTGGTTTTGAACACGTAATGCTGTTACCACATCAGTGGCTGTTAATTCACGAGCGGCAAGCGCATCTGGGTTAAGCCATACGCGCATTGCGTATTTACCGCCACCAAATAAGCGAATGTCACCAACGCCAGATAAACGGGCAATTTCATCTTTAATATGTAAATCAGCATAGTTAGATAAATAGGCAGTATCGTGGCTTTTTTCAGGTGAATATAAATGCACCACCATGGTTAAATTAGGTGATGATTTTTCTGCAACCACACCAAGGCGTTGTACTTCCTCTGGTAAACGCGGCAAGGCGCTGTTTACTCGATTTTGTACTTGGACTTGTGCACGGTCTAAATCAGTACCCAAGGCAAAAGTCACCGTTAGTGTCATGCGGCCATCGCTAGTACCTTGTGAAAACATATAAAGCATGTTTTCAGTACCATTAATTTCTTGTTCAAGCGGCGTTGCTACTGTTTGGGCGATTACTGTTGGGTTTGCACCCGGGTAACTAGCTGTTACCACAACCGTTGGTGGTACAACTTCTGGGTATTCACTGATCGGCAGTTGGAATAATGAAATACCACCAGCGAGCAAAATAATGAGTGACAATACGCCCGCGAAAATGGGGCGTTGAATAAAAAAGTGAGAAAAATTCATGATAAGCTCTTAGTATTTAGCGACAAGGCTAACATCGTCAGTTGCAGACAAGGTAAATGCGATATCTGTAGTATCAATCGTTACCGTTGTCGGGTTAACTGGCATACCAGGACCTACACGAGCAGGGCCGTTAACAGCAATAACATCGCCTTTATTTAAACCAGAAGTAATAGCACGGAGTTTTCCGTAACGCTCACCAGTTTCAACTAGCTTGTATACCAGCACGTTGTTCTCATCAACGGTCAGTACAAAGCGATTTTTCAGATCTGTACCTATAGCGCGTTCAGGAATAATAATCTGTTTGGTAATGGCATTAGCCGCTAACTTGATACGGGCAAAAGAGCCAGAACGTAACTGTTCGCCATCTTCAAAAATAGCACGTACACGTAAGGTACCCGTTGAAGCGTTAATACGGTTATCAATAAAGTTAATGTAGCCGTCATGTGCGAAGTTTTGTTGTCCTACTTTTTGCATAACAACTTGTTGTTTGCTTGCTGCCGTCACATCAGAAAATGAGCTATTCCACGTGCGTTCATCAATATCGAAATAAGCATACATTTCATGATTTGAAACAATTGACGTTAAAACACTTTGACCAGCTAACACATTGTTACCACGAGTAATATTTGCTCGTGAAATAACACCATTGATAGGTGAACGAATAGCGGTAAATTCTAAGTCAAGTTGAGCAGAAGTTAGTTGTGCTTGTAATGCAACTAACTGTGCTTGGCGTTGATGTAAAATCGAGGTACGAGACTCAGCTTGCTCTGTTGAGATGGCATTGCGCTCAGTTAAGCGAATAGCACGTTTAGCTTCACTTTTCGCTTGACCTAATGCGGCCTTTGCACTGAGAATTTGTGCTTCTAAGCTAGCAACAACTGCGGCAAAAGGGCGGTCATCAAGTTGAAATAGTAAATCATCTTGCTTTACTTCATCACCTTCTTTAAAAGCGATGCGATCAATAACACCTGAAACACGTGGCATTAAAGCAACTTCTTCAGGAGATTCTAAGCGGCTAGTGTATACATGCCAGCTTTGTACCGGTTTAATTAAAACTTCCGCTACGTCGATTGGTTGTAATGGCTGCTGTGCAGCTGTTTGCGCAGGTTCATCAGCACAACCCGCTATCGCTAAGCTGAGGGTAATGATGGCGGCAATAATAATGTTTTTACTCATATTGATACTCTATTTGCTGGCAATAATACTAATTAAGTTTATGGTCGGCATGATACGGAACTAACTTGTGGATAAAAAGTATAGATTTTTAAATACATTAGTGCCAAAATTGCACCAATGGGTGTGGTACGGAATAAATAATGGATACAACAAGCCGGTTATTAATGTTGTTAGATGTGGTCGAATTGGGCTCATTTACCAGCGCAGCGCAAAGCAGGAACATTGACCGCTCGGTTATTTCAAAACAAATTAGCCGACTTGAAGATGATTTGGGTGTCAGGCTATTAAATAGAACAACCCGGTCTTTTTCACTGACTGCTGCGGGTGCTGAAATGATAAAAAAATCTCGGGAGCTGCGTGAGTTACTTGGACAAACCGTTAGGTTGGCGGAAAATTATCATCAAGAACCACGAGGGGTATTAAAAATTACCTCGCCAACCATCATAGCTAAGCGATACTTACAACCTGTGATCAATGATTTTCAAAAACGTTTTCCGCAAGTTGAAGTTGAACTACGTTTAGATGATCGTGTGATGGATATTGTTGCAGAAGGTTTTGACTTGGCTTTTCGTATTGGCGAACCTAAAGACTCGACCTTGATTGCCCGAAAACTGGCCCGTAATCGCATGATTATTTTGGCGTCACCCGAATTTATCGAAACCTATGGCATGCCGAAAACTATCGATGAACTCGCACTATTGCCGGCGGCAAGCTATACCAGTAATTCGCTACGAGTCACGAGTATTAGCACGATTGATCAACATGGCGATAGGCGTGAAAAAACTATAAAAAGTATCTTTCGAGCGAATGATGCCGAGGTATTGTTATTAAAAGCGCTGTCTGGCACTGCATTTGTGGTAGTGCCAGCGTTGACCGTTGGCAATGAAGTTGCTGATGGACAGTTAGTCCCTCTGCTGACAGATATAAAATTGTCAGATTATAGCGCCATGTATGCGATATATCCTCATCGAGATCTGCCAGTAAGAACGCGACTATTCTTTGATGCGGTTCGAGAATATATTGGTAAAAGCACACCTATTTGGGAAAGTAACATTCCAAATTTTGAGCATTTATATCAAGGCTAATTGAAAATAATTTACATAAATAAAAAAGGTTAATTTTATAGCTTAATCATTGTTGGGTGTGTGGCATATCAACTAACCCTATAGTGATAAAGGTGGCTCGACGCTAATCACCTGCATGGGAGTCGTCAGAACTTGATAGGCATGAAGCATTAACCCGCGTGTTTTCGGTCGTTTGATGGTCTATCTATAAACATGGTTCAGCTTAGGCGGCAATAGATAATCTTTCTTGGCGAGGTGTGGGGTATCATCAACCTCATATTATTTTCACGTATGATTGACGAATTGAGACTTTTCAACTTGATGAAGTGCTTCAAGTGGTCCTGAAAAACATCTACCATTTGGAGTATAAATAGCAAACATAACTCATGTTTGCTTGAAAAGTATCGAATTTATCTTGTTCATAACAAGGTGTTGTGAACAAGATCTGCTGTTGAATTAACGCAATATCAATAGTGCTAGCAAGGAAAATCAGCAATCAGCGTTTCAAATATCACCTGTTTGAGTTGCTTATGAGCTAATTGATTAATATCCATAGATTTAGCAATCGATGAAGCAATTTCTTTTCTGTCATACTCACGTGGAATACAAAATTGGTACGCCTCTTCATTACTCAACATGGAAGATGTTGTTAACACGCGTGTTCGATAAGCGCGCTTTAAAAAATCGCTTTGCTGAGGAGCTGTGCGCTCAATCATTGCCTTGGGCTTTACCACACCACCATCGTTGAGTAATGACGAGTCAATAAAGCCATCTATATATAGCTTACAGGCATTGATTTCACTTTTGTCCTCACCTTGTTGGTAAGCCTTACAAGAACTGATAATGTCAGACTTAAAGTCAGCCTTTACTGCGGTAGACATAGCCAATAGCCCGATTGCAGCCATATTAAGTATTAGAAGTTTTAAATTTTTCATTTTTTTGTCCTTTAGTTACGGTTAATTTGTTTGAAGATCTACTTATTAACCAAGCACCAGCAACGGCTGATATTAATGAACCCACTAACACGCCAACTTTTACTTGGGTTTGATAAGCCAAACCCTGCTCTTCAAAGGCGAGTGAGCCAATAAATAAACTCATCGTAAAGCCTACGCCACAAAGTAAACATACGCCGTATAATTGTGTCCAAGTGGCGTCTTTGGGCAAGCGACATAGTTTTAGTTTCACGGCAATAACACAAGCCGCGAATATACCTAATTGTTTACCAATAAATAATCCACCAATAATACCTATGGATATGGGTGTGAAAAGTTCATTAACTGAAACCCCTGTTAAGCCCACACCCGCATTGGCAAAGGCAAAAAGTGGCAGCACAAAAAACGCTATCCATGGATGTAAGCCATGTTCAATTTGATATGACATAGACTGTGACTTTTCACGGGCGATAGGAATAAACCAAGCTACGGCAAAACCGGCTAAAGTCGCATGTACACCTGATTTTAATACCGCAGCCCAAACGATAATGGACAGTAATATATAAGGCGCTTTGTTCTCTAATTTAAGTCGGTTAAAAATAAAGAGTGTCACTAAACCTATACCCGCGATAATAAGCGAGTTGGTGGCTAGCTCTTGTGAGTAAAATATGGCGATAATAATAATTGCACCAATATCGTCAATAATAGCAACAGATAACAGAAACAGCTTTAAACTAGGGGGTAAGTATTTGCCAAATAAAATAAAAATTCCTAAGGCAAAAGCGATATCTGTTGCTGAAGGAATCGCCCAACCATTCATAGCAACCGCATCTTGATAATTAAAAGCCACATAAATTAATGCTGGGCAAATAATACCGGCAATAGCGGCCAAAAATGGCAATACCACCTGATCAGGACGTGACAACTGACCGTAAAATAATTCACGCTTAATCTCTAAACCAACAACAAAGAAAAATAACGCCATTAAGCCATCGTTGACCCATAACACTAAAGGTTTACTGATAGCAAAAGTGCCTAAAGTAATGCTAACGGGAAACTCAAGGAAGTCATTGTAACTCTGACTAAAAAAACTGTTGGCCATTATCAATGCCAGTACTGCGGCTAAGACTAAAATAATGCCAGAACTCGCATCAGTTTGGATAAACTGTTTCCAACGTTGAACAATAATGTTTTCTGCCATAAAATCTCCTTTGATCTAGCTCATACCCATGTCACTAATTTTCTGCTCATTTCACCTGGTTAAAACAAGCCATTCCTGCGTTATTTAATAATTATCGTTGCATGTATGCAACTTATTAGACCATGCAGGAGCCTATTGTCCTGAACAACGAGTTATTAAAATATATGCCTTGTATTTGGTCATTTTTCCTAGGTATATTCCCCCTAGGTGTAAAGTAGACCCGCAAATTAATTAAACTTGTATTACCCATTTATAGCTAATAATTCAACGCAATGAAAGTCGACTGTAGCTGTGTTTTTATCAACAAAAAGTTGCTAAGGTATAGTGTTAGAAGGCTAAACGGTGACAGGGAAATTAAAGAGGTTATATGGCTAAGCTTAATTATCATCACTTACAGTATTTTCATGCAATAGCAACACATGGCAGTATTGCTCAGGCGGCAAAAATTATGCATATCACACCACAAACGCTGAGCGCTCAACTCAATTTATTAGAAGAACAATTAGGCTACAGCTTATTTGAACGTAAAGGTAAGCGTTTGGTCCTTAATGACATGGGGCGTATTTCTTTTCGTTATACCCAGGAGATATTTAGTTTAGGCGATGAACTGCTGCATTCATTAAAAAATCATTCAACTGACTTTTCTTTTCGTTTTTCCATTGGCGTCACCGATGTTATCGCGAAAGTTTTTTCATTTAATTTATTGAAATCTATCTATGACATAGACAATTCTATCAAGCTAGTGTGTAAAGAAACTAGCTTAGATGTTTTACTTGGAGAGCTTGCGATGAATAAATTGGACGCGGTATTAAGTGATACTCCACTGCCAACAGGTTCACCATTAAAAGCCTATAGTCACTTGATAGGTAAATGTGGCTTAAGCTTTTTTGCTGACAAAAAATTAGCGCAATCATTAAAAGGTGATTTTCCCATGTCACTTGATGGTATGCCTTTTTTTACCGCTGGCGAAGGCTCAAACCAACATTTAAACGTCTTGTCTTGGTTTAATGAATTAGATATTTCACCCAAGGTAATTGGCGAGTTTGATGATTCAGTGTTAACTAAATATTTTGGCCAGGCGGGATACGGTATTTTTTGTGCGCCCACTATGATTGAAAATCATGTTGTTGAGCAGTTTGACGTTAAAATTATTGGTAGAACTAACGATATTATCGAGCATTACTACTTAATATCCCCTGAACGGAAAGTAAAACATCCAGGGGTGCAATATTTATTAACCGAAGGTAAAAAATTATTCAAAAAGCCTATGTCGTAAAAGCTTATGTGGTAAATATTTAGGTTATAAAAGTTAACTTGTTAAGGTTAAAAGATATTGTTAAGCGATGACGAGCGATAATAGATTTTTAAAAGTAATAGCCAAAAAATCATCACTATTAGAAGCATAATTTAATCAATGCCATATGCTTTTACTTCTTCTTGACTGAAATTAATAAAAGGACTTTTTTAGTATTTCACTACAGCGATTCCGCTAATAAGGGTTTGAGCTTGGTTGTTTATTGTGCAAATATGACAGGGTAAGAATGGTCTAGGTATGATAAAAATAATAGAATTAAAAAGGAGTTTGTTTTGAATTATTCAATTAAAAATATAATAAAGCCTATATCAATCATAGGATTATTTTCAATATTATCAGCATGTGGAGGTGGTGACTACACCTATATTGGTACGCCAGAACCTGAAACACCAGAGCCGATTACACCGCCATTTGTCGTTACACCTGTACCCTCATTTGATGGCGATGGCGTATTATCAGCAAATATTCGTTGGACAGATTATGGTGTACCGCACATTACCGCCGACAATTTAGAAAGCATGTCGTATGGTGTGGGTTATGCTTTTGCTAAAGATAATATCTGTATGCTTGCCGATCAAATCCTAAAATATAACTCACAACGGGCAAAGTATTACGGTCCTGATATCGTGCCTAGTTCAGGTGACTCAGCGCATTTAATTAATGACTTTGGTTTTTTAACCTTAGGAATTAGAGCGCATGCAGCACAAAATATAAAGTCACTTTCAAGCAATAGCCAAGCTTTATTGTCAGGCTATGCACAAGGTTATAATAAATACTTAGCCGATACGGGTGTTGCTAATATTGATGGCTCATGTGCCAACATGCCTTGGGTACAGCCGATTAGTGATATTGATATGCTGACTTACACACTAGGTATTGCTTTGTTACCAGGAGCCGCAAACTTTCTTGGCCCGATGTTTTTAGCCGCTCCTCCAGGAGAAAGTTTCGCACCTTACCCACAAAGCGCTGATGTTAATCACTATAAAGTTAATTCAACTCCGGTTGTTACACTCCCTAAAAAGAACCCAAGTGATTTGGGTTCAAACGGTTGGGGCTTAGGTAAGGATAAAACTGAAAACGGTAAAGGCATGGTGTTAGCGAATCCACACTTTCCACATACGGGAAATTTACGCTTTTGGCAATTCCATATCACTATTCCTGAGCATTTGAATGTCATGGGGAGTTCACTCACTGGCATGCCAGGGGTAGTAAACATTGGGTTTAATGAAAATGTGGCTTGGACCCATACTTTTTCATCAGCTGAGCACTTTGTGGTTTATCAGTTGACATTGAATCCAAACGATCCAGCACAAATGTCGCAAGTGATTGACGGAGCAAACCGTTTAATCACAGGTAAAGAAATCGCCATTGATGTTGCTGTGGGGCCAGGTCAGACGATTAAACTCGCGAAAATGACTTACTCAACCCATCATGGCCCTATGGTTGTTGTACCGGGAAATTTTGCATGGGGCCCTGGTGGCAGTGCCTTTGCAATAAAAGATGCTAACCTGGGTAATGTTGATATTATCGACCATTGGTTAGCGATGAATTTAGCGGGTAATATCGCTGAATTTAAACAAGCCTTTGTTGATTATGATGGGGTGATTTTTAACAATACTATGTCAGCAGATAGTGATGGCAATGTTTTCTATATTGATGACTCAACGGTGCCAAATTTAAGCGCTACAGCCATTAATGAAATGACCACAAATCCATTGCTTGTTGGTGCTAAGCAAGCTGCGGGCTTTACTGTTTTACCGGGATTTTTATCCGCATTTGATTTTGACCGCGCTGTACCCTATGAAAACGCACCTCAATACTCTGGCACCGACTCTGTCCAAAATTCAAATGATAGCTATTGGCTTACCAATATTAATGCGCCTATAACAGGTATTTCACCTTTATATGGTGCGGTAGATAATCAGCAGTCTCTACGTTCTCGTCTGGCACAGAAATTATTGGTAGATAGTGCCGGCAGCGATGGTTTATTTAATCCGGCAGAGGTCGAGCAAGCCTTATTGAGTAATCGCAGCTATTTGGCTGAAAATATACTGACTGATCTTTTAAGTATTTGCCAAGCACAAGGCAGTACAGTAGTTAGCCTTGAAACACAGGACGTTGATATCAGTGACGGTTGTGCGGCATTAGCGCTTTGGGATGGTACTTTTAATAGCAATAGTAGTGCGGCACATTTATTTCGAGAGTTTGCCTTTTTATTTGATAAAAAACCACAGTGGCAACAAAGTTTTTCTAAAGATAATGTGTTGACCACACCTAGTGGCTTAATGAATAATGCCACAACATTGGAACAGTTTGCCCAAGCTCAGCTTAATGTTGAATCAGCGGGGTTAGCATTAGATGCTACATTAGGTTCAGTGCAGTTTGTTGAGCGTAGTTTAGCCGATGGTAGTGCCTCAGGTATCAAAATACCTTGGGCAGGCTCTCACAATATAGAAGGTGGCTTTAATGTCTTTGATACGCGCACAGGTAATGACGGTTCATTGTTGCCTCGCCATGTTTACCCAGCACAAAATAGCGATTCTATACTAAGTGCTGAAGGTGGTGGTTATCATATTAATTATGGTAGCAGCTGGATGACAGTAGTGAACTTTACCGATGATGGCCCAGTTGCTAGAGGTTTGCTGAGTTATTCTCAATCTCATGAATATGGCAGCGACCACAGCATAGACCAAACCTTGCTCTATTCACAACAACCGCAACTTAGACCTTTGCGCTTTACCCAAGCGGATATTGAAGCTAATAAAGTCTTTGAAATGACGATTAGTTCTGCTCCAGAGTAAACATTTAGTGCGTTGTAAACAAAAAAGCCAGCAGTAACCTTAAAGGTTATGCTGGCTTTTTATTAGCGGTAATAGGATTAATTATCAAAGTTAGTTGGTGATTGAAGCAAGCTCTAAGGTCACTTGATCTAAGCCTAAATCTGATATTCTACGATTAATTTCAGATTGTTTGCTACTAATTAACGATATACCTTCAACAATCATATCGTAGGCTTTCCACTCTTGCGACTTTGTGTCTTTGCGCATTTGAAAGGTAATATTTATATCTGGCTTGCCGGTGTCGATAATTTTAACATCTACAGAAGCTGATTTCACATTCGCCCTTAGTTGACTTTCTGGTTCAAATAACACTTTCTGATTACTGTATTGCGTTAAAGCGCTAGCATAAGTGCGAACCAAATAAGCGCGCATGGCAGCAATAAATTTTACTCTTTGCTCTGATGTTGTTTGTCGCAAATGTTTACCTAAAATTTTAAACGCAGCATATTGATAATCAATAGATGGCATTAATTCTTCTTCAACAATATCTCGCATCAGATCTGGAAATTTTTTCAAAGCATCTTGATTGTTCGCAATTTTAGTAAATAGGTTATTACCTGTTACAGCGATGACTTGATAAGGAGAAACTGATGGCGTAGCTTCAACTGCCATACTGTTTTGGACAAAACTAGTGAATAACACCAACAGCATTAAGATCTTTTTCATGATGACCCTGTAAGATATAGTTAATTTTAATTGCAGCCATTATACATACCGACCGTGCGGTATGTAAATGCTTTTTAGGCTTAAGATAGAAGATAAAGTGTTAAGAAATGTTAACTCGGTGAAGCGTTAATTTAGCATTAACGTTTTAATTGGCCCATGTATCGGCAAAGCTCTTTGATGACTTTGTCAAACAGCTCTTTGTTTAATGAGCTTTTACTTAAACTTGAAGAGCCGTGAAAGGTTGAGACAATAAAGTAAGCGACCTGGCTAAAATCAAGGCCTGGTTGTAACTGGCTGCTAACCCGCGATAGGTTAGTGGCAATTAATAAGTTTAACTGTTGTTGCATCGCCAGTATGCGAATACGAAAGCCTTCATCAACGCCTGACATTTCCTGACAGAGATTGTTTAAAGGGCATCCACAGACTAGTTCATCACAACTCATTTTTTTAGACATTGAACTGAAAAAATCAGATAAGCCTTGAATGGGATCTTCAGCCTCTACGGGCGGTTGCCAAAACGCAATAAAAGCGGGGGCATAAACTTCCTCAAATACCGCATAGCCAAGTTCCATTTTATTGGAAAAATGATGATATAACGCCCCTTTAGATATTTCACAGCGTGCTAAAATACAAGATAAGCTAGTAGCGTTGAAACCCTTTCGATGAATTTCATCAGCGCTAACTTCTAATATTTTTTGCCGGGTTTGCTCTGGATCTCTCATGGGCTTACCTTAAAATCTATTACAACATAATAGCCATAGTTTAACCGACCGGCAGGTCGGTTGCAAAGATAAAGTATGAAAACCATGTATTGTAATGGTTGCTAGGTATATTGGTAGAATAAAAGCTAAAGCGTTTGCAGCTGAATTAACTTTCCAATTGGATCGTCCAACGATACTGGCGGCATAGTAAACCATTGTGGGCCATTTTTGGTCAGGTAAATACAGTCTTCAAGTCGCACACCAAATTCACCTTGAATATAAATACCTGGCTCATTAGAAAAGCACATGCCTGGTTTTAAACGTTCAGTTTCGCCATGGACAAAGTTGACACTTTCATGTCCTTCCATGCCGATACCGTGCCCGGTTCTGTGCGACAATCCGGGCAATTTGTAGCCAGGACCAAAACCTTTGCTTTGATAAAACTTACGCACGGCATCGTCAACTAAGCCCGCTTGTGTACCAATTTTTGCTTGTTCAAAAGCAATTTCTTGACCTTGTCTAACTGTTTGCCAAACTTCACGCTGGCGCTTACTTGCTTCACCAAAAACAAAAGTACGACTGATATCAGATTGATAACCATGAACATTGCAGCCGCAATCCATTAATACCACCGAACCTTCAGTTAGTATTTGCTTTTGTTTAGTGCCATGCGGGTAAGCACTGGCTTGATTAAATAGCGCCATATTCCATGCACCTTTGCCGCCTAATTGCCCTTGGGCTGTATGCATTAATGATTTTACATCGCTTTGGCTCATGCCTATTTTTAGCTGAGCGAAAACATTAGCGTAGGCAAGTAAAGTCACTTCATTAGCTTTGTGCATTAACTCAAGCTCATGTTGGCTTTTATACATACGACAACCAAGGGTTATAGGCTCGGCACTGACATGCTCCATACTAGAAAGTTGGGCCATAACGCCACTCATCACAAAATAACGCACTGAATTTTCAAAGGCGACTTTGCCTTTATTTAATCCTGAGTCTTTTAATATTTGTTTAATTAAAACGAATGGACTTTCATGCTCTTGCCAAACACGAATGTCATCACCAACCGTTAAACTCTCGCGCACACTTGGCGCTTCAAAAAAAGGACAAACAACAGAAATTTTACCTTCACGTGGGATAATAACCGCTGTTACGCGTTCGCTGCGTCGCCATTGTATACCTGAAAAATAATCCATCGCGGCGCCGGGTTCAAGGATCAAGGCTGATATTTCAAGTTGTTGCATTAATTTTTGTGCTTTGGCTATGCGCTCAAATCGCTCGACTGGATTAATGCCTGTTACCGTACCTGTAATCGATTTAAGTGCTGCCCTTTGGTTTTTATTTTCGCCTTTACTTTGGCTTTTGATATCAGGCTGACTATTTACGGTAGTGGCAAGGGCAGATGACGTCAGGGTTTGCCCGGCAATAGACAGGGTGGCAATGCTTGCACCACTGGCTTTTAAAAAAGTTCTTTTACTGATATTCATGTCTTGTTCCTGTCTATAACCCAGTATAAAAATGCTATCTAGGGTTGAAAGTTATATTAAAGGGTAAAATAATATTGATACTTTACGCTAGCGTTTATTTCCTGAATGAGCAAGCGCTTACTGATAAAAGCCATTGAGCCGTTTTAGTTTAATGTTTGAGGTTATTCAGCCTTGAGGGTAGGTGCAAATAATGATGATTTATTTTGGGGTTAATCTACAAACCGCGAGCGATGGCAAGCGAAGGCTGTACTTTTGTACTCTTTACTCTGGTCCAATTGAGTTAGCTTAAGTTAATGGGGATTGACCGGAATAAGAGGGCATTGATTTGACATCTGCTATTTATCTGTAAGTCGCTTGATACAAACGGCTATTAGGTAATTATGTGGCGCAGGTATAAAACAGGCTCATTTCTGTTATGGTGAGCTAACTAGCTTATTAAGTTTAGATAGTAGCTTTTTATTGTTATAAAATATAACCATTAGCATGAAATATTCATGTGATTTACAGACTAAAAATGACTAAGTACGCTGACATAATTTATGGCAAAACCGAATAAAAAAGGCCCAACAAAAACCATCGATATTTTTTGTGTGGGCTGCAATACCTTGTTATTTAAATACCGAAAGGGCGGCAAAGGAGCTTTAGTCAAAAGTTTTAAAGAAAGGATCAGCCAAGATTATACGGTTGAACCTTGCCTTTGCCCAAAATGCTATAAACCTTTTGCCCGAGATACTTTGATCCGCGGTTTACCTGCTTATAAATTTATTGGTGGCAAAGTTTGGTTTAAATAACTCAGACATCAGGGTAACCACTAACGCGTATTGTGCTGGTTATTATTGCGCGAAAGTGAGGAAGGCAGCGAGTGTTTAGATAAGACTTTGGCGTATTTTAAATACTTGTTAGCACATGATTGATCTCAGGTATTCGAGATTTAGCTCAAGCATTGATGTGTTTAACTATTGTTTAACTATTGTCCAGATAAATTTCAGTTCTATTTCTACCTCGCGATTTCGCTTTATATACCGCATTATCCGCTTGAGTAAATAAATCGATAAATGATATTTGCTCATCACAAATGCTCACGCCAATACTTACGCTTAGCGAACTGTCGCCGACTTTAATTTCAGCGATTAATTTATGTAGTCTACGACAGAGTAATAAGGTATCACTTTGGGTGGTATCAGGTAACATGATCAAAAATTCTTCGCCACCAAAACGAGAGATAAGATCTGTTTTTCGGCCAAAATCTTTTAATAACTGTCCGAGTTTTTTCAGTACTCGGTCACCTTCTAAATGGCCCATGGTGTCATTTATTTTTTTAAAATGATCGACATCTAGCATTAATAAACTTACGGAGTAATGAGATCTTGCTGCTTGCTCCAGCATTAAGCTACTTCGGTATTTCATTTCTCTTCTATTTAATAACTCGGTTAACTCATCAGTTGAGGCCAGTAATTTCAATTTCTCAGCTTGTATCTCAAGTGTTTCTCTGGTTTTTATCAGCTCCTCATAGAGTTTATCTCGTTTAGAAGCATTGAATAAACTCCAAGAAATACCACCATCAGCCCTCAAACTAGCATTCACGGTTATAGGAATACGTCGTCCATCGGCATGAAATATAATGAGCTGCATTTCCTCACACACTTTTTCGTGTAAAAGTGTCGGAATTAAATAACTTTGAAAAAATATTCTTGAGGATAGGGTAAACAGAACATCGACACTTTTACCAATAAGATCATTAGGCTGCCACAATAGTTGCTTGGTAAAGTATGAATTAATATAGGTAATAACTCTTGCGGAATTAGTGACTAAAGCACCACATGGAAAGCTATCAAGAGAGTAATTTACTACCTTGTTATGCTCAATGTTATTTTCCTCCACCTTAATCATTTCGCATATTCTATTATCGAATTCATAATAGCTTCAGGGTGAGTCATGTGTAGACAATGGCCATCAGCGGCTATCACTTTAAGTTTACTGTCAGGCATTTCACGAGCCATGAACTCACCAACAGAGATTGCAGCCAGTGAGTCATTTTCACTTTGTAAAATTAATGATGGCTGTTTAATCGCTTTTAAAAGATAGCGATAATCAGAGTAAAATGTTACTTCAGCAAAATTTCTGGCAATAACCGGGTCGGTAGAACAAAAGCTGCCGGATAGCTCGCCTATAAGATCATCTGAATTAGTTGTGCCCATCACTAATGGCGCTAAATAATTAGCCCAGCCAATATAGTTTTTATCCATAAGGTTTAATAATTCTTTTAGATCTTCTTTGTCAAAACCACCAAAATATTCAGGAGGAAAATTTAAAAAACAGGGCGTAGGGCAAATCATTATTAGCTTAGAGAATAACTCAGGTTTTTGGATGGCAACAATGGCACCAATCATACAACTGACTGAGTGTCCGATGAAAGTAGCGTCAGATAGCGCTAAAATGTCACAAATTTCAATGATATCGTCAGCATATCCTTCAAGTTTACTGTAACGTTTTTTACTGTATTGAGATATGTCAGAAGCACCTGAGCCAACATAATCAAATAATACAATAGTGAAGTGCTTGGACAGTTCTGGCGTTAAAAAGCGCCACATATTTTGATCGCAGCCAAATCCATGGGCAAGAAACAGGGTTTTACTGCCTTGGCCAATTAATTTAACATTATTTCTAATGAGTACATTATTTGTATCTAGCAAGCGTATTTAATCCTTATTCATGAGGTTAACAACAATTAGTGCTGATCGATTTACCTTAGTAAATTTAATTGAATCACTCGAGTTTAGCAAAGTATTTAAAATTAATTCGACATTATACTGAGGTTAATGAGTCAGATAGTAACAAAGGCTATCCTGGTGTATGGCAAGTTGATTGAGAGCACAGCAAGCATGCTGTATTTTATCCCAAATAAGCGAACAATAACTTAATAAAATGCTATAAGTTGTGCTAAATAAGCGAATTTTTAACAAGTTGGATAACAAACGGGATTGTTCAAATGAGCGCTGAAGTGAATCATTAAGTTATCAGTTAGGTAATGCCATCAGTAAATAAGCACACTCAAATTAACCAACCCACTATATTAAATGGCCTAAGTAATTTGAGTGACTTAACGTTAAAGACTATAAATCACAATTTATAAATTTCAGTTATCTTCAGGTAGAACTTTAATCGCCATATAATAGCTAGCTTCTAGTTCATCATTGATACAGTTTAATAAGTAACTGTTCATGTCTGATGTAGTAATTTCATCTTCTACAGCATCATTTTTGCATTCTGCTAAAAGGCTGACGACATATTCTGAAGGGGCTGCCATTAATTCGGTTTCATCTTCTTGGCCAAATGCTGCAGTTGACGTTAATGCTAGTACAGCGAATGCTAAAATTAATTTTTTCATATTGAATCTCGTTGATGTTTCATTACATGTCCCAATAGTCACTTAAAGAATTAAGCTCTCTATCAAGAAATCTTTTTTCATTTAATGAATCTAACCTTTGCCTGATTTGATAATTTTGTTTCGCTGTTTTTCTAATTGCTTTTTTATTGGTTGAGCCAGAGTCAATTTCAAAACTAGCAATACCCGTATCAAAATTTGAATCATCATCAACATCTATATCAGTGTCTGCATATGTATCAATGTTCATTTTTTTACCTTATAAAAAATCATATTTGTGTTTTCAAAGTGATAATGGGCCGATAATTTAAAATTGGAAAGTGAATTATTTTGTGGTTATTAATCAAATTTTTTTATCAAATTAATTTAACAGTTAAAATCTTGATCAGCATGATTGAGAGAAAAATTAGACGTAATAGTTAACAGAAGATATAAGCTTATAAATTGTTATAAAACAATGGATTAATGATTTTTATGTTTTGTTTTTTCTTGTTTAATGAAAGGTGTGTTTAATCATGTTTTGTTTTATTGGCAGTAGGCAGGGGGACTATGCGATGCTAATTATTTTAAGTCTACACTGTTCGTTATCAAGTCGTTATCAAGTTTAACGGACTATTAGCTCTAAAAATAAAGTGGAGGCTAGATAAGCGTAAGCTTTTGGCAAATTAATTTATCAGTCACGGGTTAACCATATATTACGGCCATAACTTTAGCTTAACCTTTGTCTGGTCAACTTCTTTATGGTGATCATTAAGCAGTTGATACGCGAAAATTTCAACGGCAATGAGATTTTTTTAAAGGCTTTAGCCTTAAACTCAGCGTAAATTATTAAAGCTTTTTGGCTAATAACTCGAGTTTTTCTTCTAATTTGATTAGCTTTTCAGTGATGGCGGTATTTTGAGTAATAATTTGAGCATTTTGCATTCTTAGCTCTCTATTTTTAATGTTGGTATCGGCAAAACCAAATATTTTGTTGATAAACATCGCACCCATAGCACCCAGTATACCTACGCCGAGTATAAACATAATAAAAACAGACGCTCGACCAATAAAAGTGATGGGGTAAACGTCACCAAAACCAATCGTGGTTGAAGACATCACCATTAGCCAAATAGCATCGGTATAGCTTTTTATGTTTGAGGCTTCAAGCCCATACTCAGCCAGATAGGTAACATAGCCCAAGGATAAGTTTAAGCTTAAAAATAAGAGGAAAGAGGCAATGCCAATAAAGCCGTAGTTGTAATTTTTTATGCCGAAGTCATCGACACGGTATAAATTAGTTTTCTCCATTGCTTTTTGAACGACTATCATTTTATTCTCTTACATTATCTATGGGCTTTTATGAAACGAGTTAATCGGGGTAAACTTAGCTCGGCTTTAATCAATAAGGCTATTATTGACATAGTTAATTAAATCATCCATTAATTTTTTCTTAATTTCAAGTTGTTGTTCTGATGATAAAGCATATTTTTCAGCCAGTAAGGCATAATCGTCAGCTGACAAGCTTACGGTTAATCTTGGACGTTTAGGGCGCTTATTTATCGGTAGGCCCAGAATATCTCGAATTTGCTCTGACGGGCTGATACCAGCCTCTAACGCTTGCTTTCTAATCGCGAGTTGAATTTTCTCATCCATATCAAAAGCAACTTGCACTGCTTTGACCGCTTTTACGGATGATTGCCATTTGTCGGGAATTCTTCGTGACACAATTAACTCCCAGGATACATATCAACAATATCTGTGGTGGGTTTAAATAAGGTTAAAAATACTTCGGTATCACCGTCTTGCCATACTTCAATATCGACGCCTTTATCTTGATCTTCATCAAATAGCGAATAAAGTTCAAATTGCTCACCACTGTCTTTGCCTTCGTAAGCTGAGAGTTCATCTTTTCGATAATCTTTGCGATGAAAGTAACCTACTTGGGCATAACTGCTTTGTTGATATATTTCGCTGCTCCAGCCTGACGTGGTGCTACTGTCTGCTATGCGCTCTAATTGCGCTTGACCCGGCTCATCGAAAACTTCAGCAAATTGCTCAAGATCAAACAGTGTTTCAACATCTTGATGCAATATTTTCAGGGAAAATTTTAGATAGGTTTTATCATCAACGTCCAACGTTAAATACAACTCTGTATTGTCACCGCCCTGCAAAACCCATTCTGCTTGAGTTTTATTTTCAAATTCATAGCTGTTAACGGCCGTTACTTGAAATTCTTGCGCTCTTAGTGCTGCGGGCAAACCAAAACTGTCTGATAGCACAATGATGTCACCTAGGGTGAGTTCTTTAACATTATTGAGTTTACGTTCTGGCGTTGGTTTCTTAAATATATTTTTAAAAAAGCTCACTATTTGCTCCGAATATCAATGGCTAAAATGGCATTTAATTAAACTAAAAAACCGCTTTGCATCATGGATACAAAGCGGTGGTAGTAATTTTTTAGTTACTTCTTTTTAGCTTTTAAACGCTCTAATACTGAATTTGCGTTGTTGTCACTAGCGCCAATTCCGGCTTCTTTTAGCTTAGCTTCAAGTGAGTTATCTGAGTTTTCTGACTCAAGTACTTCAGCGGCTTTCATGCGATCATCAAATTTCTGTTGCTTAGCTTTAATGCGCTCTAATGAGTCTTTAGCACTTAATAGCTTAGAGTTACTTGATGAGAAGTTATCGGTAATTGCTGAGGTTGCTTTTTGCACGCTTTCTGTGGTTTTCACCATAGACAATTGACGTTTGTATTCAGCTACGTGACGTTCACTCTTTTTTACTAACTCTTTCAAGCGTTCAGCACTACCTTGAAAGCTATCAAGAGATTGTTGCTGCGAGGCGAGTTCATTTTCAAGTGCTGATATCTTTTCAGCAACGGCTAAAGCAAGTTCGTCGTCACCTTTTTCTATGGCTTGAACGGCATAACCTTCATGCTCAGCAACTTCACGCTTAATGCGCTCAACGTCACGGCTAGACGACATTTGTTGTGCCATAACACCGGTTAGGTCACGTTTAGCTTTAGTGAGGTGATTTTCTGCGTCACGAATTTCTTGTTCAAAAATACGGGTTGCATTTGAGTCAATAATGTTTTCACCAACTTCAGTTGCGCCACCGCGAATAGCGGTCATAATTTTTTTAAAAATACTCATCATAATACTCCTAAGGTGGTTGCTTAAATTAAGTAATCACTCATGTCATCAATAATTTCTAGCGCATTATTGCTCAATACCGCTAGTTCGTGTTCGATATCATCAAATGTTGAGCTAATCGCTAGCGCACCAAAAATGACATATTTATCACCAATTTTTGAAAATGAAGATAATGGCATAGGTATGTTCATTTCTAACATACTGACATGCATCTCATTTATCTTGTTTGATTTAACTTCTTCTTCACCCCAGAGGTAGGTGATACAAAGAATTTGATCATCCGTTACCGACACAAAAATAGGTAACTCTTCACGGCCGAATACCGAAATTTGTAATACATCGACTTCACCTGAAATGGGTTGGCAATCAAACACCATCCCAGTATCTGAATCATCAGCCAAGGTATTTAGGTAGTCAGCTATTTTATGAATATTCATGTTATTCCTCATGCTCGAATAAGTAGCGTAAAATCAGTGATACTGTTTTACTTAACGACATAATATGTCGTATTGGGTTAATTTAGCATCATGACATATTATGTCAAGTGCTTATTTCATTTTTCTTATTTTATCTTAGCTTAAGCTATATCAAACGTCTTGGTGTTAAATAAATGATCTATAGTGCAGTTTATCTGTATTCATTGTTCTCATTGTAAATGAGCATTGTTCAAGCCTTGTTGATCTTGCCATGCTTTTTGATGTAATTGATAAATTGCATGACTGCCAAGATAATTAATCGGTACGGTTTCACTATCTTGATAAAAATCTCGAGAAAACTCAAAGGCATTAGTGACCATAGGTAAGGTTAGCCAATGGTGAGCAACAGGCAGTTGAGGCAAGCGTTTTAATCTTGTTAAAGGTGCTGCGCCCATTTTACTGGCAATAGTCCAACCCCATTCGCCGAAACTAGGTACGTTGTCATGATATTGCTGAACCGTTGAATATCCGGCGGCTTCCACCGTTTTACCAATAGCAATAAAGGCGTCTTTGGCATGATAAGGACTGGCCGACTGAATGCCAATTAAGCCATCGCCCGCCAGTAGTTGCTTTAATCTGGCATAAAAATTAACTGAATAAAGTTTATTTAAATCTGGATGGCTAGGGTCGGGTAGGTCAACAATAATCGCGTCAAAGGTTTGATGGCTCTGCAATAGTTTGTCGATAGCGATAAAAGCATCAGCGGCGATAATTTCAACGCGCTCATCACGTAAACTTGCTGCGTTTAAGTCTTCAATGGCATTAGCCAGCCTCAGAGGTAACTTCTCATGTGGATTTTTAAATAATTCAATGAGTTGTGTATCTAAATCCACTAAGGTGACCTTTTTAGGTTGCCAGTGTAAAACATCTCGCAATGCTAGGCCATCACCGCCACCAATAATGAGAATGTTGTCATGGCGTGCTGAGCCTGCTAATACTGGGCTAACAAGATAACTGTGGTAAATAAACTCATCTGAGGATGAAAACTGTAAGCGGCCATTTAAATAAAAGTTAATAATGTTGCCTTCTTCAGGGCCCATATTTCTTTTGGTAAAAGTCAGTTGTTGAAAACGCGTTTTGTCACTATAAACAACTTTGTCGAGATAAAGTAAGTTACTCATTTGATTTAGCCAGCCATTACCAAATTGGTAAATTGCCATGATCATCACTAATAAAATGCCATGCGCCGTTATTAAGGTTTTTCGCCAGGTCAACTTTTGCCAATAATATAAGATAAATACAATGCCAGCGGTTAGATTTAACGCGGCAGTTAATGCACTCGCTTTGCTGATGTCTATAGATAAAAGAAATATTACCCAAATGGCAGCGCCAATACCGGCGCCAATATAATCAGCGCCGTAAATGGTGCCAAGATTATTTTTAAGATGCTTTTGATGTATTTCTTCGCGAATGCGTGCAATAAGGGGGATTTCCATACCAATAAAAAAGCCCAGAATTAGACCGAAAAAATAGGGACTATTAAAGGCAATAAAGCTCAGTTGTTTAAATAAACCACCTCGCGGGTAGGCGTCAGGAGGCAAGTTAAACATCGAGCCTAATATGTCAGGAAAAGTTTGTGTGATGGCGATCAGTCCGCCAATAATGAGTATTGAGGTACTACCCAGAAAAGCAATCATTAGCTCTAACCATACAAAGCCATTAAAGGCGCATTGAATTTTTCGCGCCGCAAAAGCACCTAAACCCATAGCGACAATCATCAGGCCAATCATGGCGTAAATAGTACTTTCCATAATACCCAGTACGCGGCCAGCGTAATGTGATAATAGATATTCGTATATCAGGCCACAACCCGCTAGAACAGCCATTGTTAAAATCAGGAGCACATCATCCCATAGCCGATTTCTATTGCTTGTCATGGTTATTCCTAGCTTGAGTTAAATGAGTGTTTAATAAAACGGGGGGAATAACCAAGCGTAATAGTTTACGCTTGGTTATTTTAATAGCAAAATATTGATAAAACTATGACATTAACGCCGTTAAAATAAGCGCAATTGAAATGCTAATCGCCATCTCAACACTGGCGACACCAATATTGTGTTGATGGTCTACTTCTTCAACTAAGTTGATACCCATCAGCACTAGGCGTTTAGCAATAGAAGTAAGAATAGCGACTAATATGGTCATAATCATACCAAAGATAAACCAGCCAACTATATTAGCTAATAAGGTCTCTGGGCTATAAGTTAAAAAGTGGCTGGCAGCTGTTACCGCTAGGGCCGTGCTAATAACTTGACCCGCATAACGAATGGCGAGAGCAACTTGACCTTCAGCAAAGGCATTTTGCATGCAGCTATTTTGATTGTTTTTAGCATATTGGCGTTCTTTAATACGGGTAACTAACACTAACATGGCTTGTGAGACTATAAAGCCAGCGATAATAGCGATAAAGGTGTTGATATCTAAACCGTAAACCCACAGTAATACCGCGCGAATAATAATGGCGGTGGCAATAGCACCTGAAGCATCGACAATACCAACTGATATATTATGGGCTTTAATTTGCGCATTTTTATCTATTTGGTTTAAAGCAAAACGGTCATGAAAAACCCGGCCTACTTTAATTAAGATCAAACCTAAAATGCCATAGCTTGCCATGCCGACAATTTCCATTAAATAACTTTCGGCATTTTCACCGGTAATGGCACCCGTTAGTACAATACCCAAGGCGGCAACACTACCCGCAACACTAACACCAAAAGCAAAGTTATCTTCTTTGGCAAGTTCGTCGGTAGAGTTAACTTTTGCGGATAAACCACTAATAAAGCGCATGGCGCAAAGTAATATAATGGCAATCGTTATATCGATAGCTAAGAAAATTAATAACTCTATATTTAAACCAGTTATTTCAATAAATGTATTCATACTTATCCCTACTTTCCACGTCTAAAGCTTCGTGACGTTGTACTCTTACTGTTTCTAAAGCTAGCATTTTTTCCACTTGTGCTTGATCTTGCATAAGCGCTTTTATTGGCTGTTTTGCTAGCAAATCGATTGGCACTGGTTTGTGCGCTTTTACTCTGGCTAGAAATACTTGACGCGCCAGTTCTATTTTTGCTGTAAGTACTGGTGTATTTTTGGCCGCGGCTTTGAAATGATTTTTTGGTGCGAGCATCTAAATCAGTTTGTTTACTTAGTTGATTTGGCGAGCTGTAGCGTTTGCGGCCATAATCATTGTAATAACTATAATTTCGGTTACGGCCCCAATCATTATAACTCGTCCGGCGAGAGCCAAATACATCACCCATCATTGAGTACATACCGTACCAAGCCCAAAACGACATGCCATTTGAGCCAGTAGTCCAGTTACCGTAAGACGGATTGCCAATAAGCTGCTCACCTGTGCCAAAATCTTGTGCTTTATTGGCTGCTAAGCTTTGTTCTTTTGACATCGCATTAACGCGCGGTAAAGTGCCATCAGACATATCAGCCAAGACATTAAGCGGATCGCTTAAGGCATCAGAATATAGAACGGGATCGGCTGCTTGATACAGGTTTAATAACTCATCATAAATCGCTTGAGAACTCTCAAACATTTGTGGTTGTTTTTTTACTGTATTTAGTCGGTCAACTAAGGCAACAAACATCGGGCCTTTTGTGCCAGTATCTTTTAAAAACTCGTCAATTAAGGGTTTATAATTTGGTTTACTTTGTAGTAATCTCTCCCCGTATTGGGTAATTAAATTAGCATTACGAACTTGCCCGTTAGCAAGTGCTTGAGCAAGTAATTCAATACGTTGTTCAGTGAGTGGAATTTGTTGAGTGATTTGCCCTTTTATTGGATCTCCACAAGCGGAGAGCAATAACGTTAGCAAGAGTATCATTGATTTTAGCGGCTGCATTCCTGCCATAGTGTCCTCAAAAATGCTATGGTTATCATTCATTAGTATCACTTCTGACATATTATGTCTATTTTTTTAAGTATATTAGTGAAATTAATTTGTTACTGATTGTTATTAATTATTACTTACCTTACTCATTTTCATTTTCATTTTAGCTTTTATCGAGGATAACGTGTCTAATTCATCGTCTTTGTCATTTCCGCCATTACTTGCCAGCCAACAAGCTGATAGTTGGCTAGAGTTTTCTCAACAATATCCGAATGTTACCGATACTTTATCACCAGAGCGTTTAGCGCTATTTAAAAGGGCATTAGGGCTAAGTGACTTTATTTTGCGTAGTGCCATACAAGCCCCCGAGTTACTGGTTGAGCTTTTTAATAGCGAGCAGTTATTGTCGAGTGAAACACCGCAATATAGCGTAATGCTCGCTGACAGTATTGATAAATGCTCCACAGAAGAACAACTGCAAAAGTGCCTGCGATTGTTTCGTTTAAAGCAAATGGTACATATTGCTGTTGGTGATTTCTTGTTGGATATAACGCTTGATGAATCGTTAAAACGACTGTCTTCATTAGCTGATAGTTTGATTATTGCGGCTAATGCTTGGTTAACAAAGTTTTGTGAAAGCAAGTGGGGTGTACCGGTCAACAGTGCCAATGAAACCCAAAATTTACTGGTATATGGCATGGGTAAATTAGGCGGACAAGAGCTTAACTTTTCTTCTGATATTGATTTGATTTTTGTCTACCCTGAAGCGGGAGCAACGCAAGGGCTTAGGCGAAGTATCGATAATCAGTTATTTTTTACTCGTTTAGGGCAAAAATTAATTACCGCGTTAAATCAACATACTGCTGACGGTTTTGTTTATCGTGTTGATATGCGCTTACGCCCTTTTGGTGAAAGTGGGCCATTAGTTTTATCGTTTAATGCCATGGAAGATTATTATCAAGATCAAGGGCGTGATTGGGAGCGTTATGCGATGTTAAAGGCGCGGTTGGTCGGAGAAGGCAAGTATCATGACCAATTGTCTAACATGTTGCGACCTTTTGTTTATCGACGCTACATTGATTTTAGCGTTATCGACAGTTTGCGACGCATGAAAGCTATGATTGCCCAAGAGGTTAGGCGCAAGCAACTCAATAATAATATCAAGCTGGGTGCGGGTGGTATTCGCGAAGTTGAATTTATTGTGCAAGTTTTTCAAATGATCCGAGGTGGCCGTGTTAGTGATTTACAGCATCGTAACTTACTCACAGTACTACCTTTATTGGTAGCACACGATGTACTTACACAACCCAGTGCAGAGGTGCTAACGGCTAGTTATCGATTTTTGCGTCGGGTTGAAAATGTTATTCAAGCGTTAAATGATCAACAAACTCAAACCTTACCTGACAATGAATTAGACCAGCAGCGCTTAGTCAGCATTCTTGCCGACGAAAAGTGTACAAACTGGCCAACTTTTCTGGCACAGCTTGCTACTCATATGCAGGGCGTTCATCAACAATTTAGTGAACTTATTGGTGAGGAAAGTCCAAACCGTCAGGCAGTTGATCAATATTGGACCACACTTTGGGACAGTGAATGGAGCGATGAGGAGGCGATTGCTTGGATTGATCAGTCTCCGCAATTGCTAGAGACAAAAGCTGGTGTTGAGTTTTCTCACAGTGAAACTATATGGCAAGCGCTGAGGGATTTTCGCGCTGAAATGATCAAACGTAGCATGGGCAGCCGTGGCCGCCAAGTGCTAGATAAATTGATCCCAACCCTGCTGTGGCACCTTGCTGATTTAAGACTAACCGATCAGACATTAGCACGAGTATTAGGGGTGCTAAAAACGGTAGCAACACGTACCGCCTATCTGGAATTATTATTTGAGAATGAAGGGGCATTAAAGCAATTAATTCATTTGTGTCGCAACAGTAGTTGGGTGGCAGAGCACATTGCTAAATTCCCCATATTACTTGATGAACTCATTGATCCTAAATTATTTTATCAGCCACCACTGTTATCTTCTTATGTCGCGGAACTACGTGAAACTATGTTACGGGTACCTGAAGACGATCAAGAAGCGCAAATGATCACCTTACGTGAGTTTAAACAAGCTAAACAATTACGTATCGCCGCTGCGGATATTAGTGATATTTTACCGATTACCAAAGTCAGTGATCATTTAACTGCATTGGCAGAAGCCCTAGTCGAAGAAGTAGCAAACTTAGCGTGGCAACAAATGGCACTGCGTTTTGGTGTGCCAACCAGTAAATTAGACGGCCAAGACAAAGGTTTTGCTGTTATTGGTTATGGAAAGTTAGGCGGGATTGAACTCGGTTATAGCTCTGATTTAGATTTAGTGTTTGTCCATGATGCTGACTTGGCAGAAATGACCTCAGGAGAAAAATCAATATCTGCTGGGCAATTTTACTTAAAGCTTGCTCAACGTATGATGCACTTATTCAATACTCGTATGGCAAACGGTATTTTATATGAACTCGACATGCGATTAAGGCCTTCGGGTAATGCTGGTCTTTTAATGGTGCACATTGATACCTTTGCCCATTACCAGTCCAGTGACGCTTGGACCTGGGAGCATCAAGCGTTAGTCCGTACCAGAGTAATTTATGGTCACGCCAGATTAGCCGACAGGTTTAAAGAAATTAAACGCAATGTTTTAATGAGAACTCGTGATAAAAAAGTGCTACGTGAAGACGTGATAAAAATGCGTAATAGAATGCGCCAACACTTGGATAAGTCATCAAAGACTGAAGTCGATATTAAGCAGGGGCTAGGTGGTTTAGTCGATATTGAGTTTCTTGTACAGTATTTGGTTTTGGCACACAGTGCTGAGCATCCTAACTTGAGCGATTATTCAGACAATATTAATCTACTGGAATATTTAGCGAACATAGGCGTTATAGCAAAACAACAACAGCAGGCATTAGTGGATAATTACTGCAAGTTACGTGACATTAGCCACCATGCAACCCTGCAAAACAGCGCAGCCATGATCCCGGCTACTGAATTTAGCGCTGAGTATAGTCAAGTTATGGTACTGGTTGAACAGTTGTTGCAGTAGCTAATAGCCGGTAAAATCAGCTTTGTGATATTAGTGACGCCTGTTCGGTAACAGCAGGCATTCTTTCTCCAAGTAACCCGTGCCATGCTCGATGACAACAATAGTACGTTGCTGATAACAAAAGTAAATTGAAAGGCCACTTTCAAAATGGCCTTGAATAGCTTTGCCGACTTGATAGGCGGTAGTGACAATATCTTTATTAATTCTAAAGGCGTTTTTAACGACAAAGTCACGATTAAGCCACCAAATTACTTGTAGATTATTATCTCCCGCATACTCTGATAATTTACCAAATAAGGTTTCGCCAAGACGAAATGGATGGTTATCAGTTTCGCCGATCCAATTTTTTGGTAAGGGTCGAGTGATTAAAGCTCGTGCGGTTAATATTTTCTCTAAATCACCTTTTGGCTCTGGTAAATAGACAATGTTATTACGAATTTGCGGGCCATCTCCAGTCATGTCACCACGTATGCTAGCATAATAGTTAGAAAGCCCGTCAGCAGCGGCATTGGTACTTTTTTCAGCATCAAGGGTTTCTTCTTGCGCTGAGGATTCAGCTTGCTCTGCCTGATAAGTGTCAACCTTTGTGGCAACCACTTTATCGGCTGGCTCTTGGCTGTCGGAAAATAAGGGCTCTGTGTTGAGCAATAATGCTGTTGCTAAGCCAATTAGGATCAAACCTAAAATAGTACTTCCTAACCAAAATTTCATAAATCACTTAAAATTAAATTCATATTTTCCTGATACAATAGCTAATTTTAGCTATTTATACAATGACGGATCATCTTCACTCTGGCGAGTTTTAAAGCGGCGGTGCAACCACATATATTGTTAAGGCTTCACCATGATTTCTTTTTCTAACTCTTGATTTATTCTTAACACGCCTGCTGTGTCATCACCGGTTGGGAAACTCTCCAGCATAGGCTTTATCTCTAAGGTGTAGCCACTGCCATCATCATTACGAGTAGGAATTAACATATGTGTTTGGCAATTTTTTTGCCGAGAAAATATTAATGTACCCGTGGTTGAGGCGGCTTCTGGTACCGAGAAAAAGGGCACAAAAACACTGCGATTACGACCATAATCTTGATCAGGCAAGTAATACCAACCTCACTAATTATCTGATCATTTTTACTGGTTAAAATAACCCACTACTGCGTTATTCATTTAATAATTAGCACAACTAGTTATTAAAATAAATGCCTTATATTTGGCCATTTTTCCTGCGTATAAAGTAGACCACCTAATTAATGAAACTGTTATAAACACAGGCTTCGCCCTCTTTTAGTGCTCGAAGTAAGCCTTTAACATCACGCTTGCTGAGCATATATTTATTTGAGCGGCCACGAAACTGAAAATATTCCATTAAGTCATTGCTATGAGGTCGATAAAATACCACCATAGGATGTCCGTAACCTATGCCTCGGCAATTAATTTTGGCACTAAGGTAATGAATGGCTAGTAATAATATACCTTTACCTTGCTTTTGTGCTGCTTCAATATGCTCAAGGCCAATAATTTTTGTGTGACGTTTTACCCGCCGATTTGGCCACCACCAACCCATACCGGTTTCCAACAAGGCAATACCGGTATTTTCAAAATTGCGTTTGAGCATAATTTGGCGTTCGGCATCTGACATCTTAGGAAAACAAAGCTCTAAATTTCGTGAGGCAACTTTTTTGCGGCTTGAGCCTATTTTGTATAGTAAGCGGCCAATAATTTTGCCAAGAAAAAGCTGAAATCGATAAGGTAACCAAGAAATAGTGTAAAGAATAAATACCCCAATCCAAGTTGGCCAATATTTAGGTAACAGGAAAGATATTTTAAAACTGGGTTGTAAAACTTTGTTTTACTCACAGGATGATTTCAACTCATTGAATTGCTTGTGTTACAATATCGTTTATTATGTCTGTTATAGGATACAGGATGAAAGTAGATATTCCCGCTTTTGAAAAAGCACGTGTTTTAGTCGTTGGTGATATCATGTTAGATCGCTATTGGTCTGGTCCAACACAACGTATTTCACCCGAGGCACCTGTGCCGATTGTTAAAATACTTCAAGACGAAGATCGCCCAGGAGGCGCAGCTAACGTCGCTTTGAATATTGCGTCACTAAATGGTCAGGTTACTTTACTGGGTATTACTGGTAAAGATGAAGCATCGACAACATTGCAAACTCAGCTGTCAGCAATGAATATAAATTGTCAATTTATTCAATCGCAAGCTCACCCAACGATCACCAAATTGCGTATTCTAAGTCGTAATCAACAATTATTGCGCTTAGACTTTGAAGAATCATTTGCTGAACTTGATAAACAGCCGCTGATTGAGCAAACCCAAGCCTTAATTGCTCAGCATGATCTTTTGCTGTTGTCAGATTATAACAAAGGCACCTTGTCAGAAGTTCAAGCCCTGATCAAAGTGGCGAAAGCACAAAACATTCCTGTGTTAGTTGACCCAAAAGGCACTGATTTTTCACGCTATCGCGGTGCTACGTTAATTACGCCTAATCTCGCAGAGTTTGAAGCGGTAGTTGGACACTGTAAAAGCGAGGCAGACATCGTTAGTAAAGGCCAAGCATTACTTAAATCATTAGATTTAACGGCCATGCTAGTCACTCGAAGTGAGCAAGGCATGACCTTGTTACGCCATGATCAAGAAGAATTTCATTTACCCACGCAAGCGAAAGAAGTTTATGACGTAACTGGCGCGGGAGATACCGTTATTGCAACACTTGCCCTCGCGATAGCCGCCAAAGCTGAATTTACCCAAGCCAGTGCTTTAGCCAATATTGCGGCGGGCATTGTTGTGGGTAAACTAGGTACGTCGACCGTAAGCGAAGCGGAATTAAGTGCAGAATTATCATCGGGTCAAGAAAGTGGTTTTGGTGTGATGTCTGAAGAACAGTTAAAAATTGCCGTTGAATTAGCGCAAGCACGTGGTGAAAGTATTGTGATGACCAATGGTTGTTTTGATATTCTGCATGCTGGTCATGTTTCTTATTTGACCACGGCAAACACGCTAGGTAGCCGCCTAATTGTTGCGGTAAATGATGACGCTTCTGTGACGCGACTAAAAGGCCCAGGTCGCCCCGTTAATCCGGTGGATCGCCGAATGGCGGTACTAGCAGGTCTAGGCGCTGTTGATTGGGTAGTAGCCTTTAGTGAAGATACCCCGCAACGCTTAATTGCCAATATATTACCCAACACCTTAGTTAAAGGTGGCGATTATAAAGTAGCAGATATTGCTGGAGGCAAGGAAGTTATTGCGGCGGGTGGTGAAGTGAAAGTACTTAATTTTGAAGATGGTATTTCGACAACTAAAATTATTAACGCGATAAAACAAGAGAATTAGTCAGGTAAATTTCTTCTGGCATCGTCGTTCTTTCATATTGATATCGATAAATGTACCAATGCCATGCAGCCATGTATGGCTAAGAAAGGCTAAGTGACCACGAGATTGCTGACATAGATGCAAGTACTTAGGTTATGCCTGGAACTGATAATCTGTGCTTATACGGCAGTGAGTACTTAGTTTTTGTTGGAACAAAAAACTGACTGTTTGTCCTAAATATAAAAAAGCAGCATTAATGCTAATGCCGATCATTTAAGCTAAAACAGATCGGTTGAACGATCATCTAGACCCTGTATAAAGGCTTCTAAGTTTACTTAGAAGCCTTTATTTTTATGCAAGTATCACAAGCCCTAGACATTATTA